>NZ_JADBRE010000024.1:0-51865 GCF_014930525.1 Enterobacter cloacae complex sp. S1 | reverse complement strand
AGTTCTTCTGAAGTGACAAGCACTAAATACAAAAAAAATTTCGTTCGCTCATTTTTCAAACTCAACGCTTATTTATCCCGCGCATCGTCCGTTAAACGCGCAATTTCACGGGCAAAACTGGCGACCTGGGCCCAGTCGGTATAAACCACTTCTTTACGCGTATCCGTTTCCCCGCCCGTCATTTTCATGATCAGGCGGATCATAAAGCGGTCATACCAGCGGTAACGCGGGTAACGCAGCGCGCCAGCAAAGACAGAACAGATATCGGGCTGCCATGGCGAACTTAGCAAAAACTTGCGCGTATAGCTGTTGGTCTGCGGCGTACGCTTCTCCGCTTTACGGGCAACCAGGTTGACCGAGTAAAACGCGCCAGGCAGTTGAGCGAGCTCCGCCGTATGCTTTTTCACAAAGCGATCCAGCGCCGGATGGAAATGGCCGTAACGAATTGAAGCGCCAATGACCACGCGGTCGTAATCCTGCCAGGCAATCTGCTCTGTGCGATTCAGGTTCACCACATCAGAATAAATGCCCAGCTCTTTGAGTTCAGAAGCCAGATATGAAGCAATCTCACGCGTTTGTCCGTCACGCGTTGAGAAAAGAATTAACGTTTTCACCAATGTCTCCTTACTCACGCCAGAATGTTGGGGTAAACAGCACCAGCAGCGTAAAGACCTCAAGACGCCCAAACAGCATATTGGCGATTAAGATCCACTTCGCCACCGGGTTCATACTGGCGAAGTTATCCGCCACGACGCCCAGCCCCGGCCCCAGGTTGTTTAACGTTGCCACCACAGAGGCGAAGGCAGAGAAATCATCCACGCCCGTGGCGATAATCGCCAGCATACTGACAATAAAGACCAGCGCATAAGCGGAGAAGAATCCCCACACCGCTTCGAGGATGCGCTCCGGCAACGCGCGGTTCCCCAGCTTAATACTGTAAACCGCATTCGGGTGGACCAGACGTTTCAGCTCACGGTTCCCCTGCTTGAACAGCAGCAGAATGCGGATCACCTTCAGACCGCCGCCCGTTGACCCGGCGCAACCGCCGATAAACGCAGAGCACAACAGCAGCACCGGCAGGAACAGTGGCCAACGCGCAATACTGTCCGTGGTGAAACCAGCGGTTGTCGCCATCGATACCACCTGGAAGAAGGCCTGGTTCAGGGTCGTGACCGCCGAGTTATAAACATCGTGGAACCACAGTACCAGGGTACAGATAACCACCAGGGTCAGCTGGACGCCAATAAACATCCGGAATTCCGGGTCGCGCCAGTACACCTTCAGGCTCCTTCCGCTAAGCAACGAGAAGTGTAGACCGTAGTTACAGCCTGAGATCAGCAAAAAGATGGCAATGATGGTATTGATTGTCGGGCTGTCGAAGTAGCCGACGCTGGCATCGTGGGTGGAGAACCCGCCGATAGCAATAGTCGCAAAGCTGTGCCCGATGGCATCAAACGCAGGCATCCCGGCAAACCACAGCGCCAGCGCGCAGGCCACCGTCAGCAGGACATAGATAAGCCACAGGGTCTTCGCCGTCTCCGCAATACGCGGGCGCATCTTGTTATCTTTCAGCGGGCCGGGCATCTCCGCCCGGTAAAGCTGCATCCCCCCGACGCCCAGAATCGGCAGGATAGCCACCGCCAGGACGATGATCCCCATACCGCCGAACCACTGGAGCATCTGCCGGTAAAAGAGAATCGCATGCGGGAGCGAATCCAGCCCCACAAGCGTGGTGGCGCCGGTGGTCGTTAATCCGGAGAACGATTCAAAAAACGCATCCGTGACGGTGAGATTCGGTTGTTCGGAGAAGATAAACGGCAGCGCACCCACGCTTCCCAGTACCGTCCAGAACAGGACCACAATCAGAAACCCCTCCCGGGATTTCAGTTCACCTTTCTCACGGCGGTTTGGCCACCACAGCAGGGAGCCAATCGTCAGCGCGACAAAAAAGGTTTGCGTAAATGCACGCCCCGCGCCGTCCCGGTAGATGAGCGCCACCAGTCCGGGAATGATCATTGTCCCGGAGAAAAGTATGACCAGCAATCCAACGATTCGGGTAATGGCACGAAAATGCATCTCTGCCGCTTCCTTAGGTATTCAAAATTGTGAGGTGGGGATTATTCTTCAATCGGCAGTAATTGCAATGAACCGCGACTAAAATCAGCGAGTTTTGCTGAAAAAGCAGCCAGTTCCGCCTGAGGAAGCGCCACGCGTAATTGCACCATTGCCTGATAATCACTGTGTGCGATGACACCGTTAAACTGTTTAAGCAGTGCTTCGATACCCGATAGCTGGGCGTAATCGCATAACAAAGTATATTCCGTAAGAGGCGTTTTGCGGGTTGTTATCAGCAGATTAAGCGCCTGCTGGACACCACCTCCGTAGGCTTTAACCAGCCCTCCGGTGCCTAACAAAATGCCCCCGTAGTAGCGGACAACAACGGCGGTGATTTCACCCACGCCGCTGCCCATCAACTGGGATAGCATCGGTTTTCCGGCCGTACCCGCCGGTTCACCGTCGTCAGAAAACCCGAGCTGCTGTGAGTCGTCTGGCGGCCCTGCGACCCACGCCACACAGTGATGGCGGGCATCGGGGTGCTGCGCGCGGACGGACTCGACGAACGCCTTCGCCGCCTCCACGCCGTCGGTATGCGCCAGCAGCGTGATAAAGCGGCTTTTCTTGATTTCCTCAACAAAGGTGACCGGCTCGGCCGGTATCAGCCAGCTTTCCATCAGGCCAGCTTCAGATCTCGCGTCATGTTCTCAATGCTGTTCTCGTGAATAACCACGTTATCCTCGATACGAATGCCGCCATACGGCTTCAGCGCTTCAATTTTCTCCCAGTTGAAGTGCTTGCTGAATTGCCCTTCGCGCCACGGTGCCAGCAGGGATTCAATAAAGTAGATGCCCGGCTCGATGGTCAATACCATACGCGGCGCCAGAACGCGGGTGCAGCGAAGATAAGGATATTTAGACGGTGCCGCCAGGTGCGTACCGGTATCATCCTGCATAAAGCCCGCGACGTCATGAACCTGCAAACCCAGCGGGTGACCGATACCATGCGGCATAAATGGCCCGGTCAGATCGTTCTCAACCATCGCCTCTTCGCTCATGTCTTTGACAATCTGATGCTTACGCAGCAGTTTAGCGATGCGCTGATGGAACTGGATGTGATAATCCACGTAGCTGGTTCCGGCCTTCATGGTGCCAATCAGCGCCAGCTGTTCGTCGTTCACGTCTTTGATCAATTGCGCAAAATCGGTGTCCGCATTCGCCGCCCAGGTACGGGTCAGGTCTGCCGCATAACCATTGTACTCAGCCCCCGCGTCCAGCAGGAAGCTGCGCATCTCAGCCGGAACCTGATGATCCAGTTTGGTGTAGTGCAGAACCGAGGCATGTTCATTCAGCGCCACGATGTTGCTGTACGGCACGTCGGTATCGCGGTGGCCGGTCGCCGTCAGGTAGGCCTGATTAATATCGAACTCGCTCATACCGGACTGGAACGCTTCGTGCGCCGCACGGTGGCCATTCACCGCCGTTTTTTGCGCTTCACGCATGCAGTAAAGTTCGTAGTCGGTCTTGTAGGCGCGATAGTAGTGCAGATAATCCAGCACGCCTTTCGGGTTGAGTTTATCTGCCGGAATATCCAGACCCAGCGCACGCTCAGGAACCGGACCAATGTAGCCGATGTTGCCGCGCGCCGCTGGCAGCTGGCTGCCAATGCCGTCTGCTTTTGGCAGCGCAATCACGTCAATTTCTTCGGTCCAGAATGAGGTCGGCAACGGCTCAACGTTGTGCCAGTAATCGACCGGCAGGTAGAACCACAGTTTCGGCTTGTTCACGCCATCCACCAGCAGCCAGCAATTTGGAACCTGCGTGACAGGCACCCAGGCTTTAAACTGCGGGTTAACCTTGAAGGGATAAGCATGGTCATCAAGAAAAGTATTCATCAGCTCGCCGGAGTGGATCAGCAGGGCATCCAGCTTGAAGCGGGCCAGTACATCGCGGGTACGTTCCTGTAGGGTAACGATATGATTTTTATAAAGCGAAGCCAGTGAGTCCATCATTCTTCCTTTCGTTTTTTTGACCTCAAGTCATCGCATCTTAGCACACCTCACTGCGGCTGCGTGATTTCCACCGACCGTGATCAGCGCAGCAATTTCTTAATGACTAATTTGCATTTTATTAACATAAATTCCACACTCCGTTTCATCTGGTATGACCAGATCCAATTGCTGGATTCAGGAGACCGACATGCTCTACAAAGGCGACACCCTGTACGTAGACTGGCTGGAAGATGGCATTGCCGAACTGGTGTTCGATGCCCCCGGCTCAGTGAACAAGCTTGATACCGCGACGGTGGCCAGTCTTGGCCAGGCGCTGGATATACTTGAAAAGCAATCAGATTTAAAAGGGCTGCTGCTGCGCTCCAACAAAGCGGCCTTTATCGTTGGCGCGGATATCACCGAATTCCTGTCGCTGTTCCTGGTGCCCGAAGAACAGCTGAGCCAGTGGCTGCACTTCGCGAACAGCGTCTTTAATCGTCTGGAAGATCTGCCTGTCCCGACCCTTTCCGCCGTTAACGGTTACGCGCTGGGCGGCGGCTGTGAATGTGTATTAGCCACCGATTACCGTCTCGCCACGCCGGACCTGCGTATCGGCCTGCCGGAAACCAAGCTGGGCATCATGCCGGGCTTTGGCGGTTCCGTGCGTATGCCGCGCATGCTGGGTGCCGACAGCGCGCTGGAAATCATTGCCGCAGGTAAAGATGTGGGCGCGGAACAGGCACAGAAAATCGGACTGGTGGACGGCGTGGTTAAGCCTGAAAAACTGGTTGAAGGCGCTGTCGCCATTCTGCGTCAGGCGATTAACGGCGATCTCGACTGGAAAGCCAAACGTCAGCCAAAGCTGGAGCCATTAAAGCTCAGCAAAATTGAAGCCACCATGAGCTTCACCATCGCCAAAGGCATGGTGATGCAGACGGCGGGTAAACACTACCCGGCGCCGATCACGGCGGTGAAAACCATTGAAGCGGCAGCCCGTCTGGGCCGTGATGACGCTCTGAAGCTTGAAAACCAGAGCTTTGTCCCGCTGGCGCACACCAACGAAGCCCGCGCGCTGGTTGGTATCTTCCTTAACGATCAGTTCGTGAAAGGCAAAGCCAAACAACTCACCAAAAACGTTGAAACGCCAAAACACGCGGCGGTACTCGGCGCGGGCATTATGGGGGGCGGCATCGCCTATCAGTCTGCCTGGAAAGGCGTGCCGGTGGTGATGAAGGACATCAACGAGAAATCCCTGACGCTGGGCATGACCGAAGCGGCCAAGCTGCTGAATAAACAGCTTGAGCGCGGCAAAATTGATGGTCTGAAGCTTGCAGGCGTGATCTCCACCATCCAGCCAGTGCTGGAATACAGCGGTTTCGACCGTGTGGACGTGGTGGTTGAAGCGGTCGTCGAGAACCCGAAAGTGAAAAAAGCGGTGCTGGCCGAAACCGAAGACAAGGTGCGTCCGGAAACCGTGCTGGCCTCTAACACCTCCACCATTCCTATCAGCGAACTGGCGAGCGTGCTGAAGCGTCCGGAAAACTTCTGCGGGATGCACTTCTTTAACCCGGTGCACCGCATGCCGCTGGTCGAAGTGATCCGAGGGGAAAAAACCTCCGACGAAACCATCGCCAAAGTGGTGGCGTGGGCGAGCAAGATGGGCAAAACGCCGATCGTGGTTAACGACTGCCCGGGCTTCTTCGTTAACCGCGTGCTGTTCCCGTACTTCGCCGGTTTCAGCCAGCTGCTGCGCGACGGCGCAGACTTCCGCAAAATCGACAAAGTGATGGAAAAACAGTTCGGCTGGCCGATGGGCCCGGCGTATCTGCTGGACGTTGTCGGCATCGACACTGCCCATCACGCGCAGGCGGTGATGGCGGCGGGCTTCCCGCAGCGCATGCAGAAAGATTATCGCGACGCCATTGACGCCCTGTTCGACGCCAACCGCTTCGGGCAGAAAAACGGTCTGGGCTTCTGGCGCTATAAAGAAGACAGCAAAGGCAAACCGAAGAAAGAAGAAGATCCGGCGGTGGATGGCCTGCTGGCCGACGTCAGTCAGCCAAAACGCGACTTCACCGACGATGAGATCATCGCCCGGATGATGATCCCAATGGTCAACGAAGTGGTGCGCTGCCTCGAAGAAGGCATTATCGCCAGCCCGGCAGAAGCGGATATGGCGCTGGTGTACGGCCTCGGCTTCCCTCCGTTCCACGGAGGCGCGTTCCGCTGGCTGGATACGCTCGGCAGCGCCCGCTATCTCGATATGGCTCAGCAGTACCAGCACCTCGGCCCGCTTTATGAGGTGCCGGAAGGGCTGCGTAACAAAGCGCGCCATAACGAACCCTACTACCCAGCAGTTGAGCCAGCCCGTCCGGTTGGCGAACTGAAAACGGCTTAAGGAGTCACAATGGAAAAGGTTGTCATTGTTGATGCGATTCGCACCCCGATGGGCCGTTCAAAAGGCGGTGCATTCCGTAACGTGCGCGCGGAAGATCTCTCCGCGCATCTGATGCGTAGCCTGCTGGCGCGTAACCCGGCGCTGGACCCAGCAGCGCTGGACGATATCTACTGGGGCTGCGTGCAGCAGACGCTGGAGCAGGGCTTCAACATTGCCCGTAACGCGTCCCTGCTGGCGGAGATCCCGCATTCGGTTCCGGCCGTCACCGTCAACCGTCTTTGCGGTTCGTCGATGCAGGCGCTGCACGACGCGGCGCGGATGATCATGACCGGCGATGCGCAGGCCTGTCTGGTGGGCGGCGTGGAGCATATGGGCCACGTGCCAATGAGCCACGGGGTCGATTTCCATCCTGGCATGAGCCGCAACGTGGCGAAAGCCGCCGGTATGATGGGCCTGACCGCCGAGATGCTCTCCCGTCTGCACGGCATCAGCCGTGAGATGCAGGATGCGTTTGCCGCACGCTCGCATGCCCGCGCCTGGGCCGCCACGCAGTCTGGTGCCTTTAAGAATGAGATCATCCCAACCGGCGGTCACGACGCAGACGGCGTACTGAAGCAGTTCAGCTACGACGAAGTTATCCGCCCGGAAACCACGGCCGAAGCGCTTTCTACCCTGCGTCCGGCGTTTGATCCGGTCACCGGTACGGTAACGGCGGGCACCTCGTCTGCCCTGTCCGACGGTGCCGCCGCGATGCTGGTAATGAGCGAAAGCCGCGCCCGCGAATTAGGCCTGACGCCACGCGCCCGCGTGCGTTCGATGGCGGTCGTGGGCTGCGATCCTTCCATCATGGGTTACGGTCCGGTTCCGGCGTCAAAACTGGCGCTGAAAAAAGCGGGGCTGAGCGCAAGTGATATCGACCTCTTTGAGATGAACGAAGCGTTCGCCGCGCAGATCCTGCCGTGCATTAAAGATCTGGGGCTGATGGATCAGATCGACGAGAAGATTAACCTCAACGGCGGCGCGATCGCCCTCGGTCACCCGCTGGGCTGCTCCGGGGCGCGTATCAGTACCACGCTGATTAACCTGATGGAACGCAAAGATGCCCAGTTCGGACTGGCAACGATGTGTATTGGGTTGGGTCAGGGTATCGCGACGGTGTTTGAGAGGGTGTAAAGAAAAAGTATCTCAAAGTAACGTAGGCCCGATAAGCATCGCGCCATCGGTCTTTTGCCGGGAGGCGCTACGCTTTCCCGGCCTACGAAGAGAAAAAGTTTAGTTGCCGTTCTTCCCGCCTGTCAGGGGCGGGTTTTTTACGTTATTGCAGCAGCGAAATATCCGCCACGCGCAGGAACAGCTCACGCAGTTTCTCAAGCATTGAGAGACGGTTAATCCGCAGCTCTTTATCTTCCACGTTCACCATCACCTTCTCGAAGAAGGCGTCGATGACGTCACGCAGCTCCGCCAGCTCCACCAGCGCTTCCTGGTAGCGACCTTCCGCAAAATACGGCTCCAGCTTGTCGCGCAGCACCACAACCTGCATCGCCAGAGAAATCTCTTCCGGCTCTTTCAGGGTTGCAGCGTTGACGCGCTCGTTCAGCGTTTCGTCGGATTTCGCGAGGATGTTGGATACACGCTTGTTGGCCGCGGCCAGCGCAGACGCCGCTTCCAGCGTACGGAAGTGGGATACCGCTTTCATACGCGCATCGAAATCTGCCGGACGGGTCGGACGACGCGCCAGCACCGCCTGAATGGTATCAACGGAGTAACCTTCGTCCTGATACCACGCGCGGAAACGACCGAGCATAAAGTCGATAACATCATCCACAACCTTCGCGTTGGTCAGCTTATCGCCGTACAGACGTACCGCTTCTTCGGTCAGCGTTTGCAGATCGAGATTGAGGTTCTTCTCTACGATGATTCGCAGCACGCCCAGCGCAGCACGACGCAGCGCGAACGGGTCTTTGTCGCCTTTCGGATGCTGACCGATACCGAAGATACCCGCCAGGGTGTCCATCTTATCGGCAATCGCCACGGCGCAGGCAACCGGGTTAGACGGCAGATCGTCACCGGCAAAGCGCGGCTGATACTGCTCGTTCAGGGCTACCGCCACGTCTTCCGCTTCGCCATCGTGACGCGCGTAGTGCATGCCCATCACGCCCTGGGTGTCGGTAAATTCGAACACCATGTTGGTCATCAGGTCGCACTTGGAGAGCAGGCCCGCGCGGGTAGCGTGGTTAACGTCGGCGCCAATTTCACGGGCAATCCAGCCGGACAGCTCCGCGATACGGTCGGTTTTGTCGCGCAGCGTACCCAGCTGCTGCTGGAACAGTACGGTTTGCAGACGCGGCAGGTTATCTTCCAGACGTTTTTTACGGTCGGTGTTGAAGAAGAACTCGGCATCCGCCAGACGCGGACGCACCACTTTCTCGTTACCGGAGATAATCTGGCTCGGATCTTTCGATTCGATGTTCGCCACGAAGATGAAGTTTGGCAGCAGCTTGCCGTCGTTGGCGTAAACCGGGAAGTACTTCTGGTCACCCTTCATGGTGTAAACCAGCGCTTCTGCCGGAACGGCCAGGAATTTCTCTTCGAATTTCGCGGTCAGTACAACTGGCCATTCGACCAGCGAGGTCACCTCTTCCAGCAGGCTGTCGCTCAGATCGGCATTACCGCCAATTTTGCGCGCCGCGTCTTCTGCGTCCGCTTTGATTTTGGCTTTACGCTGTTCGTAGTCAGCAATGACCTTGCCGCGCTCCAGCAGGATCTGCGGGTACTGGTCAGCATTGTCGATAGTGAACTCCGGCTCGCCCATAAAGCGATGGCCGCGGATCACGCGATCGGACGCCACGCCCAGAATGGTCGCCGGGATAACGGTATCGCCCAGCAGCAGGGTCACGGTGTGAACCGGACGCACAAAGTGTACGTCGGACGCGCCCCAGCGCATCAGCTTAGGAATCGGCAATTTTGCCAGCGAGGTCGCGATCATGTCAGGCAGCAGCGCTTCGGCGCTTTCGCCTTTCACATGGGCACGGTACAGCAGCCATTCACCTTTGTCGGTGGTCAGACGCTCAGCCTGATCAACGGTGATGCCGCAGCCGCGCGCCCAGCCTTCTGCCGCTTTGCTCGGCTTGCCTTCCGCGTCGAACGCCTGAGCAATGGCCGGGCCACGTTTTTCAACTTCGCGATCCGGCTGGGACGCCGCCAGGTTTGCCACTTTCAGCGCCAGACGACGCGGCGCAGCAAACCACTCAATTTTACCGTGCGCCAGGCCAGCGTTATCCAGCTCAGCAGTGACGTTCGCAGCGAAAGATTCAGCCAGGCTGCGCAGGGCTTTTGGTGGCAGCTCTTCAGTGCCGATTTCCACCAGGAAAGTTTTCTCAGACATGGCCGCCTCTTATTTGTTTCGGTTGCACATCGGGAAGCCAAGGGCTTCACGGGACGCGTAGTAAGCTTCTGCAACGGCTTTGGTCAGGGTACGAATACGCAGAATGTAGCGCTGACGTTCAGTCACGGAGATCGCTTTGCGGGCATCCAGCAGGTTGAAGCTGTGGGCAGCCTTCAGAATACGCTCGTAGGCAGGCAGCGGCAGCGGAGTCTCCAGCGCCAGCAGCTGCTGGGCTTCTTTCTCGTACTGCTCGAAGCAGGTGAACAGGAAGTCCACGTCCGCGTATTCGAAGTTATAGGTGGATTGCTCCACTTCGTTCTGATGGAACACGTCGCCGTAGGTGGTTTTACCCAGCGGGCCGTCGCTCCAGACCAGGTCGTAAACGCTGTCTACGCCCTGAATGTACATGGCCAGACGTTCCAGACCATAGGTGATTTCGCCGGTAATCGGTTTACATTCCAGACCGCCAACCTGCTGGAAGTAAGTGAACTGGGTCACTTCCATGCCGTTCAGCCACACTTCCCAACCCAGACCCCAGGCACCCAGCGTTGGGTTTTCCCAGTTATCTTCCACGAAACGAATGTCGTGAATGGTTGGATCCATACCCAGCTCTTTCAGTGACCCGAGGTACAGTTCCTGAATGTTGTCGGGTGATGGCTTAATCACCACCTGGAACTGATAGTAATGCTGCAAACGGTTCGGGTTTTCACCATAACGGCCATCGGTCGGACGACGGGATGGCTGCACATAGGCGGTCGCCATTGGCTCTGGCCCTAACGCACGCAGGCTGGTCATCGGGTGTGAGGTGCCTGCGCCAACTTCCATGTCCAAAGGTTGAACAATGGTGCAGCCCTGACGAGCCCAGTAATCCTGTAAGGTCAGGATCAGGCCCTGGAAGGTCTTGGTATCAAACTTTTGCATAGTATTTCGTGCTGGATACGTGTGGTTTTAAATGGAAGGGATCAGTATACCCGCTGGCTGCAAGATATACAGTACGAAACGGGGTTGTTTAGGGAAAATTGGGGAATAAGCCCTACAGCCAGAACCTGCGAAGGCTCTGGTTGCTGCTTATACGAGCAATTTAACGCATTGAGAGATGTAAAAACTGGCCGTCTGCATCAAAAGAGCAGACAAAGCCCTCTTTACGCGCCGTATAGCCTTTCAGTTCATAGCTGCCCTGAAAGCGCTCGAAGCCGTTTATATGAATTTTCTGTGCTTCGGAATTATAGCGGTGAGCCGCCTGATCCCTGCACAGCTGTTCCATATTCAGGGAACGCTCCGGGCTCATTTTCCCCTGCTGCGCTTTTTGGACAGGTATCTCCTCAGAAGCACTGCATCCTGTTAATAAGAGCAGCAGAAAGAGTGACACCCCACGCTTCATCATCATTTTTATTACCGCCCTGGTCAGTGGCTGTTATTTTTAGTAGCAACACGTTTATAGATTAAAGTCCGTCATTCTGCGAATCTCGCCAGCTCCCTACAAGTTAGCCTGGCTAAACTCAGAATTTTCCAAGGGAAAAGTTTTACACAATCGCAGTCACACTTTTTTTATCAGGAATACAGAGGAACTGATGCAGTCAAAAATTAACTGGATTGATAACCTGCGGGGAATAGCCTGTCTGATGGTGGTGATGATCCACACAACGACCTGGTATGTCACGAACGCGCACAGTATCAGCCCTGTTAACTGGGATGTCGCCAATATTCTGAACTCGGCCTCCCGCGTGAGCGTCCCGCTGTTCTTTATGATTTCCGGTTTTCTCTTTTTTGGCGAGCGTAGCGCGCAGCCAAGACATTTCATCCGTATTGTCTCCTGTCTGCTGTTTTACAGCGCCATTTCGCTGCTCTATATCATCCTGTTCACTTCAATTAACGCTGAACGTTCCCTGCTCAATTTGTTGCAAAAACCGGTATTCTATCATCTGTGGTTTTTCTTCGCGATAATCGTTATCTATCTGGTGTCACCGTTAATTCAGGTAAAAAACGTCAGCGGTAAAATGCTGCTGGCCTTGATGGTAATAATCGGGATCGTGGCCAACCCGAATACCGTTTCACAGAAAATTGATGGCTTTGAATGGCTGCCCGTTAACCTTTATATCACCGGGGATACGTTTTATTACGTGCTGTACGGCATGCTGGGGCGCGCCATTGGCATGATGGAGACGCAAAAGCGAGGAATAAACTGGCTATGCGCGGCCGCGTTTCTCGTCGGTGTGTTTATTATCTCTCGCGGGACGCTGCATGAGCTGCAATGGCGCGGCAACTTTGCCGATACCTGGTATCTCTACTGCGGGCCGATGGTCTTTATCTGCGCGATCTCTCTGCTGACGCTGGTTAAAAACACCCTGAATGCCCGCCCGCTTCCGGTGCTGGGGTTTATCTCTCGCCACTCGCTGGGCATTTACGGTTTTCACGCGCTGGTGATCCACGCCCTGCGCACCCGCGGCGTTGAGCTTAAAAGCTGGCCGGTGCTGGATATTGTCTGGATATTTACCGTTACGCTGGTTGTCAGCCTGCTGCTGTCAATGTTGCTGCAAAGAATCGATACGCGCAGGTTTGTAAGCTAACCCGGTTGAAGGCTGGTAGGCCGGGTAAGCGTTAGCGCCACCCGGCTCCTGTTTATGACATTAGCGGCAAAAGCTGCTGATAGATTTTGCGGAACACGTCTCGTCTTTCAGCATAGCGAGCATGATTTTTCGCATCAGGACGATGCTGCCGTTCAAGCGGCAGCTGGGGCAAAAGCTGGTGCAGTGGTTTATCCGGGTTCAGCGCAATTTGCGCCAGCCGTGCCGCACCGAGCGCCGGGCCGACATCGCCTCCCGTACGATAGTCCAGCTGCAACCCGCTGATATCGGAAAGCATTTGCCGCCAGTAGCTGCTTCGTGCACCGCCGCCAATTAACGTAATGCTGGATGGCGTCAGTCCACAGTCATGCACGACATCCATTCCGTCCGCCAGAGCATAGCCAACGCCTTCAAGCACCGCGCGCGCAAGCTCTGCCGGGCCGTGCTGATGGGTAAGACCGAAGAACACCCCTTTCGCTTCCGGGTTGTTATGCGGCGTCCGCTCGCCGGAAAGGTACGGTAAAAACCAAACCGCACCGGCATTATCATCTGCCTGCTGTGCCGCTGTGATAAGCGCCGGGACGTCCGCCATTCCGGTTAGCTTTGCCGCCCAGTCGAGGCAGGAAGCCGCGCTCAGCATCACCGACATCAAATGCCATTTACCCGGCAACGCGTGGCAGAAGCTGTGTACGGCGCTTCCAGGGTTGCTACGATACCCGTCACTGACGGCAAAATAGACGCCGGAGGTACCGAGTGAGAGCATGGCCTGCCCTGCCTCGACCATCCCCACGCCGACCGCACCCGCCGCATTATCGCCGCCGCCGGCAACGACAGGTACGGCTGGCATGTTCCAGCGTTCAGCAACAGAAGGCTGTAAAGCCCCCGTGATTTCACTGCCTTCAAACAGCGCAGGCATATGGTCGCGCGTCAGCTGGCAGGCATCCAGCATCGCCTCGCTCCAGTCCCGTTTCGCCACGTCGAGCCACATCGTGCCCGCGGCGTCAGACATGTCGCTGGCAAAATCCCCCGTCATGCGAAAACGCAGGTAGTCTTTCGGCAACAGAACCTTCGCCACCTGACGAAAAATCTCAGGCTCATGGCGCTGCACCCACAGGAGTTTTGGCGCGGTAAAACCGGGCATCATCAGGTTGCCCGTAATTTCGCGGGACGCAGGCACACGCTCCTCAAGGATCGCGCACTCTTCCGCACAGCGGCCATCGTTCCAGAGAATAGCCGGGCGCAGAACGCGATGCTGGCTATCCAGCAACGTTGCGCCATGCATTTGCCCGGCAATGCCCAGCGCTTTCACGTCGCGCAGGCTGTGCTGCTCGCCTAAGGCTTTCATCGCACGGTCCGTCGCCTGCCACCACTGCTCCGGATCTTGTTCCGACCAAAGCGGATGCGGGCGTGAAACCTGCAACTTTTCAGTCTGCGTGGCTAATACATCGCCCTGCTCGCTTAACAGGATGGCTTTCACCCCCGACGTGCCAAGATCGATCCCGATATACATGTGGTGGCTCCTTTGACGAAAATGCCCGGTGGCGCTGCGCTTACCGGGCCTGGATGCTGTTATTTATCGAACAGGTAGTGATTGACCAGGTTTTCCAGCAGTTCCTGATGGCCGCTCTGATGCTGCGGCGCAAGCTGATGCTGTTCAGCGTACTTCGCGATCTCCGCAAGCGATAACTGACCTTTCAAAATTTGCTGGCCCAGCTCACTGTTCCAGCCGCTGTAGCGCTTCGCCACGCGCTTATCCAGCCCACCGTCTTCAATCATACGGGCCGCCACTTTCAGCGCCAGCGCCATGGTGTCCATCGCGCCAATATGCCCGTAGAACAGATCGTATTTGTCGGTGCTCTGGCGACGCACTTTGGCGTCGAAGTTCAGGCCGCCGGTAGTGAAACCGCCCGCTTTGATGATTTCGTACATCACCAGCGCATTCTCTTCCACGCTGTTCGGGAACTGGTCGGTATCCCAGCCCAGCTGTGGATCGCCACGGTTAGCATCGACAGAGCCGAAGATGCCCAGCGCAATCGCAGAGGCAATTTCGTGATGGAACGAGTGGCCCGCCAGGGTAGCGTGGTTAGCCTCAATATTCACTTTGATCTCTTTTTCCAGACCAAACTGCTTCAGGAAGCCATACACGGTGGCGACATCATAATCATACTGATGCTTGGTTGGCTCCTGTGGTTTTGGCTCAATCAGCAGCGTGCCGCGGAAACCGATTTTGTGTTTGTGGTCCACAACCATCTGCATAAAGCGACCAATCTGCTCACGCTCCTGACGCAGGTCGGTATTCAGCAGCGTTTCATAGCCTTCACGACCGCCCCAGAGTACATAGTTCTCACCGCCCAGCTGATGCGTGGCGTTCATCGCGGTCACGACCTGGGTTGCCGCCCAGCTGAAGACTTCCGGGTCCGGGTTGGTTGCCGCACCCGCGCCATAGCGAGGATTGGTAAAGCAGTTAGCCGTACCCCAGAGCAGCTTCACGCCGCTTTGCTGCTGTTTTTCAGCCAGTACGTCGACCATCTGCGCGAAATTGTTCAGATACTCTTTCAGCGATGCCCCTTCCGGCGACACGTCCACATCGTGGAAACAGTAGTACGGCACGTTCAGCTTATGGAAGAACTCGAATGCGACGTCGGCTTTACGCTTCGCCAGCTCAATGGCCTCGCCCGGCTGTTGCCATGGACGGTCAAAAGAGCCCACGCCGAACATATCGGCACCGTTCCAGCAGAAGGTGTGCCAGTAGCAGGCGGCAAAGCGCAAGTGATCTTCCATGCGCTTACCCAGCACCAGCTCATCCGGGTTGTAGTGACGAAATGCTAAAGGATTGGTCGTTTTCGTGCCTTCGAAACGAACGCGATCGAGTTGGTCGAAATAAGCTTGCATATTGAGCTCCATAATCAGGGTATGCGGCGTGGTCTTGCTTCTGGAGTAATAGTGAATAGACATTGGAGGTTGCTCAATTACGTTATTTCACACTGCTATTGAGAGAATGCGCAATTGTGCGCTGGCTCGCAAAATAATGCGCAGACAAACTATTTTTCGGCGCGCATTCCAGAATCAAATGTAATTAATAGGTTACGCTTTTTAAAATCCGATCGCGGTCATAAATTCAGAAATAAACCAAATATCGTAATGAGAAGATAAAAATCTGTAATTGCCAGCAGGCCTTTCCACGTTAAAAATTTGCTGCGTCTCAGCAGTGAACGTTTCTTTTATCTCAGCTACACATACCCCTACAAAAAGGCCTAATAATTATGAAGATAAAGAACCTGACCCTAACGCTCTGCACTACTCTCCTGCTTGCAAGCTTTGCCGGACACGCCAAAGAGGTCAAAATCGGCATGGCGATTGATGACTTACGCCTGGAGCGCTGGCAAAAAGATCGCGATATCTTTGTTAAAAAAGCGGAATCTCTCGGCGCGGAGGTGTTCGTTCAGTCCGCTAACGGCAACGAAGAGACGCAAATGTCGCAAATCGAGAATATGATCAACCGTGGCGTCGATGTGCTGGTCATTATCCCGTATAACGGCCAGGTATTAAGCAACGTGGTGAAAGAAGCGAAACAGGAAGGGATAAAAGTCCTGGCTTATGACCGCATGATTAATAATGCCGATATTGATTATTATATTTCGTTCGATAATGAAAAGGTGGGCGAATTACAGGCTAAAAGCCTGGTCGCAAAAGTGCCACAAGGGAATTATTTCCTGATGGGCGGCTCGCCCGTGGATAACAACGCCAAACTGTTCCGCCAGGGACAAATGAAAGTGCTGAAGCCGTATATCGACGAGGGCAAAATTAAAGTCGTCGGCGACCAGTGGGCTGACGGTTGGTTACCGGAAAACGCGCTGAAAATTATGGAAAACGCGTTGACCGCAAATAACAACAAAATCGATGCGGTGGTGGCCTCTAACGATGCCACTGCGGGTGGCGCCATTCAGGCGCTGAGCGCGCAGGGTCTGGCCGGGAAAGTCGCTATTTCCGGCCAGGACGCCGACCTTGCGGGTGTAAAACGCATCATCGCGGGTACCCAGACCATGACGGTGTATAAGCCCATTACCGAGCTTGCCAATACGGCCGCCGAAATTGCCGTTGAGCTGGGCAATGGCCAGCAACCTAAAGCAGACGCGACGTTAAATAACGGCCTGAAAGACGTACCTGCTCGCCTGCTTACCCCTATCGAAGTCAACAAAGAGAATATTGACGCCACCGTGGTGAAAGACGGTTTCCATAAGAAGAGTGAACTGTAATCCAGCGCAGCCCCTGCCCGGCAGGGGCGCATTGACCTGCCCTGTTCATCTGTTGGGCTATGCGGAGCAGTTATGTCTTATTTACTTGAAATGAAAAGCATCACCAAAGCCTTCGGAGCGGTGAAAGCAGTCGATAACGTAAGCCTGCGGCTGAATCCCGGCGAAGTGATGTCGCTGTGCGGCGAAAATGGCTCGGGAAAATCCACGCTGATGAAAGTGTTGTGCGGGATCTACCCGCACGGCAGCTACGAGGGCGAAATTGTTTTTGCCGGTGAGGTGCTCCAGGCCACGCACATTCGCGATACCGAACGTAAAGGCATCGCTATCATTCACCAGGAGCTGGCGCTGGTGAAGCACCTTACCGTGCTGGAAAATATCTTTCTCGGTGCCGAACTCTCACACCACGGCGTACTGGATTACGACACCATGACGCTGCGCTGCGAAAAACTGCTGGCTCAGGTGAGCCTGGCTATCTCACCGGATACGCGCGTGGGCGACTTAGGTTTAGGCCAGCAGCAGCTGGTCGAGATCGCCAAGGCGCTGAACAAACAGGTGCGCCTGCTGATCCTCGACGAACCAACCGCCTCACTCACCGAACAGGAAACCGCCGTACTGCTCAATATCATCCGCGATCTGCAAAACCACGGTATCGCCTGCATCTATATTTCGCACAAGCTCAATGAGGTGAAAGCCATTTCCGACACCATCTGCGTCATCCGCGACGGGCAGCACATTGGCACGCGTGAAGCAGAAGGCATGAGCGAGGATGACATCATCACCATGATGGTGGGTCGCGAACTCACCGCGCTGTATCCCAACGAACCGCACACCATCGGCGAAGAGCTCCTGCGCGTGGAAAACCTGACTGCGTGGCATCCCGTTAACCGCCATATCAAGCGCGTGGATAACCTCTCCTTCTCGCTGCACCGCGGCGAAATTCTCGGCATTGCGGGTTTAGTGGGTGCCGGAAGAACCGAGGCCGTGCAGTGTCTCTTTGGCGTCTGGCCGGGGCGCTGGGAAGGCAAAATTTATATCGACGGTCAGCCGGTAAAAATCGACAACTGCCAGCAGGCTATTGCTAAGGGCATTGCCATGGTGCCAGAAGATCGCAAAAAAGACGGCATCGTGCCGGTAATGGCGGTGGGAAAAAATATCACGCTGGCGGCGCTCAGCCAGTTTTCCGGCGCGCTGGGCAGCCTGGATGATGCCGCAGAACAGCAGTGTATTCTCCAGTCGCTTGCCCGGCTTAAGGTGAAAACCTCCTCGCCGGAGCTGGCGATAGGACGCCTGAGCGGCGGCAACCAGCAGAAAGCGATTCTGGCGCGCTGCCTGCTGCTTAATCCGCGCATTTTAATTCTGGACGAACCCACCCGCGGGATCGATATCGGCGCGAAGTATGAAATCTACAAGCTGATCAACCAGCTTGTGCAGCAAGGGATTGCCGTCATTGTTATCTCGTCCGAATTGCCTGAAGTGCTGGGGCTGAGCGACCGCGTGCTGGTCATGCATGAAGGGAAACTCAAAGCCAACCTGAACAACCAGAACCTGACGCAAGAGCAGGTGATGGAAGCTGCCTTAAGGAGCGAACGCCATGTCGAAAAGCAACCCGTCTGATATCAAAGTCGCTGTTCCGACGCCCGGTGCGTTCGCAGGACTTAAATCGCTGAATCTGCAAGTTTTTGTAATGATTGCCGCCATTATCGTGATCATGTTGTTCTTTACCTGGATGACCGATGGCTCCTATTTAAGCGCACGTAACGTCTCTAACCTGCTGCGTCAGACCGCCATCACCGGGATCCTGGCGGTGGGGATGGTCTTTGTGATTATCTCAGCGGAAATTGACCTGTCGGTAGGGTCGATGATGGGTCTGCTCGGCGGCGTGGCGGCAATTTTTGACGTCTGGCTAGGCTGGCCGCTGCCGCTGACGATTGCGGTCACGCTGGTGCTAGGTCTGCTGCTGGGGGCGTGGAATGGCTGGTGGGTGGCCTACCGTAAAGTCCCGTCGTTTATCGTCACCTTAGCGGGGATGCTGGCCTTCCGCGGCATTCTGATTGGGATCACCAACGGCACCACCGTCTCCCCGACCAGCGCCTCGATGTCCCAGATTGGCCAAAGCTACCTCTCTGATGGCGTCGGTTTTACGATCGGCGTGGTTGGGCTGATGGCGTTTGTCGCGTGGCAATGGCGAGGACGCATGCGTCGCCAGGCGCTGGGGCTGGCCTCGCCTGCCTCAACCTCGGTTGTCGGCCGTCAGGCGCTTACTGCGGTGATTGTGCTGGGCGCCATCTGGCTGTTAAACGATTATCGCGGCGTCCCAACGCCCGTTCTGCTGCTGGCGCTGTTGCTGTTAGGTGGAATGTTTATGGCCACACGTACCGCATTCGGTCGCCGTATTTATGCCATCGGCGGCAATCTGGAAGCCGCGCGTTTATCTGGTATCAACGTAGAACGCACCAAACTCGCCGTCTTTGCCATCAACGGCCTGATGGTGGCCATCGCGGGGCTGATCCTCAGTTCGCGACTGGGGGCGGGCTCCCCGTCTGCGGGTAATATTGCCGAGCTGGACGCCATCGCCGCCTGCGTGATTGGCGGGACCAGCCTCGCCGGGGGCATTGGCAGCGTGGCGGGGGCGGTGATGGGCGCATTTATTATGGCTTCGCTGGATAACGGGATGAGTATGATGGACGTGCCGACGTTTTGGCAGTATATCGTCAAGGGTGCCATTCTTTTGCTGGCAGTCTGGATGGACTCTGCCACCAAGCGGCGCGCCTGATAACACTATCGTGACTAATTTGGGAAATGAGCCATGTTTGAAAAGCGTCACCGCATTACGTTGTTATTCAATGCCAACAAAGCCTATGACCGGCAGGTGGTTGAAGGGGTTGGCGAATATTTGCAGGCGTCGCAATCCGAATGGGATATTTTCATCGAAGAAGATTTTCGTACCCGTCTGGAGAACATCAAAGACTGGCTGGGAGATGGGGTCATCGCTGACTTTGACGACCCCGTGATTGAACAGTTGCTGAGTGGCGTCGACGTGCCTATCGTGGGCGTTGGCGGCTCTTACCATACACCGGAACATTACCCCCCCGTTCACTACATCGCCACGGATAACCATGCTCTGGTCGAGACCGCCTTCCTCCATTTAAAGGAGAAAGGCGTACATCGTTTTGCGTTTTACGGATTGCCCGCCACCAGCGGAAAGCGCTGGGCGATGGAGCGTGAATATGCCTTCTGCCAGCTGGTTGCCCAGGAGAAGTATCGCGGCGTCGTTTATCAGGGGCTGGAAACCGCGCCAGAAAACTGGCAGCACGCACAAAATCGCCTGGCTGACTGGCTGCAAACTCTGCCGCCCCAGACAGGGATTATCGCCGTGACGGACGCCCGCGCCCGCCACGTATTACAGGTGTGCGAACATTTGCATATTCCGGTGCCTGAAAAGCTGTGCGTGATTGGTATTGATAACGAAGAGCTTACGCGCTATCTGTCGCGCGTGGCGCTCTCATCCGTGGCTCAGGGTACCCGTCAGATGGGCTATCAGGCCGCAAAGCTGCTGCACAGACTGTTAGACAACGAATCCCTGCCGCTCCAGCGTCTGCTGGTTCCGCCCGTTCGCGTGGTCGAGCGTCGCTCAACTGACTACCGCTCCTTAAACGATCCGGCCGTGATTCAGGCGATGCACTACATTCGCAATCATGCCTGCAAAGGGATTAAGGTCGATCAGGTGCTCGATTCGGTCGGCATTTCACGTTCGAATCTGGAGAAGCGGTTCAAAGAGGAAGTCGGTGAGACGATTCACGCCGTGATCCATGCGGAAAAGCTGGAGAAAGCGCGCAGTCTGCTGATCTCCACCTCGCTGTCGATCAACGAGATTTCACAGATGTGCGGCTATCCGTCGCTTCAGTATTTCTATTCGGTGTTCAGAAAAGAGTATGACACCACGCCGAAGGAGTACCGGGAACGGTACAGTGAAGTCCTGCTCTAGAAAAAAGAACGCCTTCCAGTGGAAGGCGTTTTTCATTACATATGTGCGGCAATCAGTCGCTGGTTATCCTGGTACATGGAGAACAGGTAATTGTTATAACGCTGTCCCTGAGTAGAATAACCTTTCAGCTTGTGGATCATCGCCGTAGCCGTTACTTCCTGATCCGCCTTACGCAGCTGAGCGCGTGACTTACGGAACGAGGAGTAGGCCGGATGGGTGTTCAGGTTCACCACATAGGCATTCACGGAATCTTTCACCGATTCAAACTGTGAATAGCCCTTCACCTTGCCGGGTGCATTAGTACAACGACCTTTTGCGCATTTCATGCCAAACAGATTGTTGTTGTTGCGCGCCAGCTTCGAGGTGCCCCAACCGCTTTCGGCGGCGGCCATTGTCGCGACCATACTGCCTGGAATAATGTCCACACGCTCTAACAGAGTGTTCCACGGCACACGACGCGTGTTCCCGCTCCACTTCACTTTATAGCGTTTGGCGATGTCTTTCAGGCGAGTGCGCTCAGACGGCGACCAGCGGCTATCGTACTGTTTGGAAATCAACCAGTTACGATCCGCAGTAATCGCGGCATTTTGACTTTTAATGTAAGGCATTACCGTCCGGAGAAACGCTTTTTTCCTTGGTGTCCCGGAAGGGTATTTTCGCAAATCAGGAAGTGAACTACTCTTTGCACTATTGCGAGAATACTCTTGTTTACTGCTAACCTTACTGCTTGTCGTCTTTATTACGTGGGCTTTCTTACTCGTTGTATCCGCGTGCGTCTTTGCAAGCACCTCACCTGAAAATGCCATGGTGAGTAACATGAGTATCGCGGCCCCATATCGTCGAATGGGAGTCGATATCATTAGGTCTCCTGGTCGGATATAAACATTCCAACACCTTATTTTCTTCAAAAATTTGAGAGCGGAATCTCAAATCATACCAAAAATAGTCCTCAAGAGCACGTATACAAATAGTCCAATTCCGAAACTATGTCATCCGGAACATGCTCATTAAATCACCAGCACTAGAAAAATGTGCGCGATATCGCAGATAACTGCCTAATTTTGCGCGGGATCACTCATCCCTTCGCGTCCTCCTGGCAGAAAGCCTCAGAGGAGGAGTTTTTCCCCTGAGCCGAGTGGCACACTGGTCAAAAATGCCGCGACAGGAAAATGGAATGAAACGCACTGCATTAGCTGTTCTGATGTTACCCGCATTCGCGCATGCCGACTGGTCATCGCCGGGATTTAACGCGTTTAGCGCTGAAGGTACCGGCGTCTTTACCAGCCAGGCAACGCTTGCGAAGGGTACCCGCCCGCTGACGTTGAGTCTTGATAACGCGTGCTGGCAGCCGACAGGTGCCATTAAACTCAACGAGATGTTGTCGCTCAAACCCTGCGAAGGGACCCCACCGCAGTGGCGGTTATTCCGTGACGGCGTTTATCAGATGCGTATTGATACGCGCTCGGGAACGCCGACGCTGATGTTGACGGTACAAAGTGCGGCGCCACAGCCTGTCGCAAACGTTACCCGCCAGTGCCCGAAGTGGGACGGCAAACCGCTCACGATCGATGTCGTTAACACCTTTCCGGAAGGGACGGTGGTGCGTGATTTTTACAGCAAACAGACCGCGACCGTTCAAAACGGCAAAGTAATTCTTCAGCCAGCCGCCAACAGCAATGGTCTGCTACTGCTTGAGCGCGCCGAGACGGACAAACCCGCGCCGTTCAGCTGGCAAAACGCCACCGTCTATTTCGTGCTGACCGATCGCTTCGTGAATGGCGACCCCACCAACGACAACAGCTATGGCCGCCATAAAGACGGTATGCAGGAGATTGGTACTTTCCACGGCGGCGATCTGAAAGGGCTTACCAGCAAACTGGATTACCTTCAGCAACTGGGCGTGAATGCGCTCTGGATAAGCTCGCCGCTGGAGCAAATCCACGGCTGGGTTGGCGGCGGCACCAAAGGGGATTTCCCCCACTACGCCTATCACGGCTATTACACTCAGGACTGGACGAAACTCGACGCCAACATGGGCAGCGAAGATGATTTACGCCTGCTTGTCGACGACGCGCACAGGCGCGGTATCCGCGTCCTGTTTGACATTGTCATGAACCACGCGGGTTATGCGACGCTTGCAGATATGCAGGAGTATCAGTTTGGCGCGCTCTATTTGCAGGGCGATGAGCTGAAAAAAACCCTCGGCGAGCGCTGGACTGACTGGAAGCCAGGCGCGGGTCAAAGCTGGCACAGCTTCAACGATTACATCAACTTCAGTGACAAAGCCGCATGGGAAAAATGGTGGGGTAAAAAATGGATCCGTACCGATATCGGTGATTATGACAACCCGGGCTTTGACGATCTGACCATGTCGCTGGCCTTCCTGCCGGATCTGAAAACGGAATCTAAGATCCCGTCAGGTTTGCCGAACTTTTATCAACACAAGCCCGACACCAACGCGAAAGTGATGACGAATTTCACGCCGCGAGATTACCTGACCCACTGGCTCAGCCAGTGGGTACGTGACTACGGCATCGACGGCTTCCGGGTCGATACCGCTAAGCACGTTGAGCCTGAAGCCTGGCAGCAACTGAAAAACCAGGCCAGCCAGGCGCTGGCCGCGTGGAAAGCCGCCAACCCGGACAAAAAACTCGACAATGCGCCATTCTGGATGACCGGTGAATCCTGGGGCCACGGCGTGATGCAGAGCGATTATTACCGCCACGGCTTCGATGCGATGATCAACTTTGACTATCAGGAGCAGGCGGCAAAAGCGGTGGACTGCCTGGCCGATATGGATTTGACCTGGCAGCAAATGGCAGAAAAGCTGCAAAGTTTTAATGTGCTGAGCTATCTCTCCTCCCATGATACGCGTCTGTTCCGTGAAGGGGGCCAGCGCGCCGCTGAGTTACTGCTGCTGGCGCCGGGAAGCGTCCAGATCTATTACGGCGATGAATCAGAGCGTCCATTCGGCCCGACGGGCTCCGATCCGCTACAGGGAACCCGTTCGGATATGAACTGGCAGGACGTCACGGGTAAACAGGCGTTAACTGTCGCCCACTGGCAGCTTCTGGGGCAGTTCCGCGCCCGTCATCCGGCGGTGGGTGAAGGCAAGCAAACAACGCTGTCGATGAAAGAAGGCTACGGTTTTGTGCGCGAGCACAAGGGCGATAAGGTGATGGTGGTGTGGGCGGGTAATCAATAGACCCTCTCACCCTAACCCTCTCCCCAGGGGGAGAGGGGATTGCACGGTGCGCTCTTTCTCCCTCGCCCCTTTGGGGAGAGGGCCGGGGTGAGGGGCATTCACCAGAACAATTCACCACACAAATACAAACCTACCACATAAAACAACAAATCCGACCACATTCGCCGATTTGCACCAACACGGTGCTGGCGTTATGGTTACTGCCTTTCATATTAAGCCCGACAGATCACCTGCTATGACGTTTTCACTATTCGGCGACAAATTTACCCGCCATTCAGGCATTACCCGCCTGATGGAGGACCTCAACGACGGGCTGCGCACCCCAGGCGCTATCATGCTTGGCGGCGGAAACCCGGCTCAAATTCCGGAGATGAACACCTACTTCCAGACGCTGCTGGCAGAGATGCTGGAGAACGGTAAAGCAACCGATGCGCTATGTAATTACGACGGCCCTCAGGGTAAAACAGAACTACTGACGCTTCTGGCGGCAATGCTGCGGGAAGCGCTGGGTTGGGATATCGAACCACAGAATATTGCACTGACAAACGGCAGTCAGAGCGCGTTTTTCTACTTATTCAATCTGTTCGCCGGACGCCGCGCCGACGGCACCACGAAAAAAGTGCTGTTCCCGCTGGCACCGGAGTATATCGGCTATGCCGATGCCGGCCTCGAAGAAGACCTGTTTGTTTCCGCACGTCCGAATATCGAGTTGCTGCCAGAGGGCCAGTTCAAATATCACGTCGATTTTGAACATCTGCATATCGGTGAAGAGACGGGCATGATCTGCGTATCACGTCCCACCAACCCGACGGGCAACGTGATCACCGACGACGAGCTGATGAAGCTGGATGCGCTGGCGAATCAGCACGGCATCCCGCTGGTGATCGATAATGCCTATGGCGTACCGTTCCCGGGGATCATCTTCAGCGAAGCGCGTCCGCTATGGAACCCGAATATCATCCTCTGCATGAGCCTCTCCAAGCTGGGCCTGCCGGGCAGTCGTTGCGGCATTATCATTGCTAACGAGAAAATCATCACCGCCATTACCAACATGAACGGCATTATCAGCCTTTCCCCTGGCGGCATCGGCCCGGCGATGATGTGCGAGATGATCAGGCGTAACGACCTGCTGCGCCTGTCGAATGAGGTGATTAAGCCGTTTTACTCTCAGCGCGTTCAGGAAACTATCGCCATCCTTCGCCGCTACTTACCCGAAGAACGCTGCCTGATCCATAAACCGGAAGGGGCAATTTTCCTGTGGCTGTGGTTCAAGGATCTGCCCATTACGACAGAGCTGCTTTATCAGCGTCTGAAAAAACGTGGCGTACTGATGGTGCCAGGGGATTACTTCTTCCCGGGGCTGGATAAGCCGTGGCCGCACACGCACCAGTGCATGCGCATGAACTACGTCCCGGACCCGGAAAAAATCGAAGCGGGTGTGAAAATTCTCGCCGAAGAGATTGAGAACGCCTGGTGCGAGGCCGGTTAATAAAACCTCAGGCCAGATTACGCAGCCGTTCCGCGCGTAATCTGGCGGGGTCTATGCAGCGCAGCGCGTGGGTGGGACAGGCTTCGACGCAGGCGGGACCGCCCTCGCGATGCGCGCACAAATCACATTTCAGCGCCTGAACGCGATCTTCCACGACCCGAACCTGCATTGCCCCGAACGGGCACGCCACCATACAGCTTTTGCAGCCGATACAGCGAGCCTGCTCAACGAGCCAGGCTCCCGCAGCGCGGTGAATGGCCCCCGTCGGGCAGACATTCGCGCAGGGCGCATCTTCACACTGGTGGCAGCCCACCGCCGTAGTGAAGGTACCCCCCTTAACCACGCGGATCCGTGACGTAAGCGCTTCTGGCGTGGCGCTGCTTTGATGCGACATCATGCACGCCACCTCACAGGTGCGGCACCCGATACATTTTTCTGGATCCGTCAGAATAAATCGGTTCATCAGTTACGCCTCGCGCACGTTAAACCCCAGTTCTTTCGAGATAGCTTCCGCCGTGTCACGCAGCGGTTTTAGCAAGTTTTTCTCACCCACCTGCTTCATGCGCGACGTCGACAGCGAAATGGAGATGGCATAGGGCACGCGCCCGTGAATATCAAAGACCGGCACGGCGATACATGACACACCCAGTTCGTTCTCTTCTTTATCCATCGCCATACTGTGATCGCGAATTTCCGCCAGCTCATCATACATCGCGCTCAGTTCGGTGATGGTGTTGCGGGTCAAAGGTTGGATCTGTTCCTGGTGGCTTTCCCAGTAGCTCGCCACGTAATCCTGATGACCAAACGCCATATAGATTTTGCCCATCGCAGAACAATAGAGCGGCATATGCTGGCCGATATATGCGCGCGTGCGCAGCATACCGGTTGTCGGCTCAAGCTTATAAATCAGGATCGCGTGATCATCTTCACGGCTGGAGAAGTTGACCGTTTCGCCGGTGGCAATGTTCAGCGCCTCGAGGTGCGGCGCCGCCACGTGAATAATATTGAGCGATGAAAGCGCCTTTTGCCCGACGGCGATAAATTTGGTGGTCAGACGATAGCTCCCTGCCGCCGGCGCCGGCGTCACGTACCCGCACGACTGCAACCCCTGCAATAACCGGTGCACGGTGCTTTTATTCAGCCCCGCCAGTTCTGATAAATGCGCAAGCGGACACCCGTTCGGATAGTTACTGAGGATTTCAATCAGCATCAGGCCGCGAAACAAGCTCTGGCTACCTGCTGGCCTCTCTTTTTCTTGCGTCATTTCGCTCTCTTTTATGCTCATCAAATGGCTCCTGTTTATCGCGCCCTGATGGTAGCGCAAAGTGTGGTTTAGTTCACGATCTCAACAGAAAAAACACAACCATTTGATTTTAATCGATTTTGAAAAACGTGAATGTCGTTGATCTGACAAAATTTGATCGTTATATTTGAAATCAGATTTCGTATAGTGAAATTTAGTGATAAAAAAGCACTCGCACTTGCCCCTAAAAAAACAGGAGAACAGGGATGAAAGTGACCTTCGAAGAGTTGAAAGCGGCGTTCAATCGGGTTCTGCTCGATCGCGGTGTAAAAGCGGATACTGCAGACGCCTGCGCCGAGATGTTCGCCCGCACCACGGAGTCCGGCGTTTATTCACACGGCGTCAACCGCTTCCCGCGATTTATTCAGCAGCTTGACGCAGGCGACATCATCCCTGACGCCCAGCCGAAACGCGTAACGACATTAGGCGCCATCGAACAGTGGGATGCCCAGCGTTCCATCGGCAACCTGACGGCGAAGAAGATGATGGACCGTGCTACCGAGCTGGCGTCCGATCACGGGATCGGCCTGGTGGCGCTTCGTAACGCTAACCACTGGATGCGCGGCGGCAGCTACGGCTGGCAGGCGGCGGAGAAAGGCTATATCGGCATCTGCTGGACCAACTCTATTGCCGTGATGCCCGCGTGGGGATCAAAAGAATGCTGCATCGGCACAAACCCGCTGATCGTCGCTATCCCGTCGAATCCAATCACCATGGTCGATATGTCGATGTCGATGTTCTCCTACGGCATGCTGGAGGTGAATCGCCTGGCCGGACGCGAATTACCGGTCGACGGCGGCTTTGACGATGAAGGCAATCTGACCAGAGAGCCGGGCGTGATTGAGAAAAACCGTCGCATTCTGCCCATGGGCTACTGGAAAGGTTCCGGCTTGTCGATTGTGCTCGACATGATCGCCACCCTGCTCTCTGACGGCGCGTCCGTCGCGGAAGTGACCCAGGACAACAGCGACGAATACGGCGTATCGCAGATCTTTATCGCCATCGAAGTGGATCGCCTGATCGACGGTCCAACCCGCGATGCCAAACTACAGCGCATCATGGACTTCATCACCACCGCAGAACGCGCTGATGAAAATGTCGCCGTCCGTCTGCCAGGCCATGAGTTCACACGCCTGCTGGAGGAGAATCGCCGCAACGGCATCACGGTTGACGACAGCGTGTGGGCGAAAATCCAGTCTCTGTAAGGAGTGGGTCATGATATTCGGACATATTGCACAGCCAAATCCATGTCGCCTGCCGCTGGCGATAGAAAAGGCGCTTAATTTTCTGCGTACCACGGATTTCACCACCCTGGCGCCGGGCGTGATCGAAATTGAAGGCCGCAACATTTTTGCCCAGGTTCTCGACCTCACCACAAAGGAACAGCACGAGAACCGCCCTGAAGTCCATCGCCGCTATCTGGATATCCAGTTTCTGGCCTGGGGCGAAGAGAAAATCGGTATTGCTATTGATACCGGGAATAACAAAATCAGCGAATCATTGCTGGAGCAACGGGATATTATTTTTTATCACGACAGCGAACATGAGTCATTTATCGAAATGATACCTGGCAGTTACGCCATATTTTTCCCGCAGGATGTTCACCGTCCTGCCTGTATTAAAAACAAGGGATCCGCAATTCGTAAAATTGTGGTGAAAGTGGCCATCAGCGAATTAGATTAATTTTCTGATAAATACAGGAATGCGAAATGACCAACACCGGTTTTATTATTGGTGCGTACCCCTGTGCACCCTCATTTCACCAGAAAGGGGAGCAGGAAGAATACGCCTTCTGGCGGGAACTTTCCGACACGCCAAATATTCGCGGGCTGGAACAACCTTGCCTTGAAAATCTCCATCCGTTTGGTGATGAATGGCTGTTTCGTCATACGCCGGGCGACTGGCAGATCGTTGTCACAGCCGTTATGGAAACCATGCGCCGCCGCGGCAGCAACGGCGCGTTTGGCCTGGCGTCCGCGGACGAAGAACAGCGTAAAGCGTGCATTGAATATTACCGCCATCTGCATCAAAAGATTGATGCCGTTAACACCCGCTTTCCCGGGAAAGTGATCGCTCTGGAAATGCAGGCCGCACCGCAGGCGGGTAATGATTCTGTCGAGCAAGCGACAGAAGCATTCTCCCGCTCGGTACGGGAAATCGCGAGCTGGGACTGGGGCTGCGATCTGGTGCTGGAACACTGTGATGCGATGAATGGCCCGGCGCCGCGTAAAGGGTTCTTGCCCTTAGAGCAGGTGCTGGAGGTAGTGAAAGAGACCGATATCAGCGTCTGTATCAACTGGGCACGTTCGGCCATCGAAGGTCGCAACACCGCCCTTCCGCTGGAACATGTTCAGGCGGCACTCGCTGCCGGGAAGCTGGGGGCGCTGATGTTTTCGGGCACGACCCCTCACGGTGAGTATGGAGAATGGCAGGATCTGCACGCGCCGTTTTCTTCGTTCTGCGCCGACAGTCTCATGTCCACTGAACATGTAAAAACGCTGTTTACTGCGGCGAGCGCCGCAACATTGAAATTCTCCGGTATTAAATTACTGGAAATAAATGCTAATGCTGACGTCAGCCATCGCATCGCTATTTTGCGCGACGGCATTAGCGCTATGAATAAAGCGTCACAATAAAAATAAAGAATACATTTTCCGGTTACCTTCAATGAGATATTAACTATGAATATTTCTTCTAATGCTCTACACGCGGACATTCCGCGCCAGCGCTGGCTAAGGATCATTCCCCCTATTCTTATCGCCTGCATTATTTCCTATATGGACCGCGTAAATATAGCTTTTGCGATGCCCGGCGGTATGGATGAAGAGCTGGGCATTTCCGCCACGATGGCGGGCCTGGCGGGGGGGATCTTTTTTATCGGCTATTTGTTCCTGCAAGTTCCCGGCGGCAAAATTGCCGTGCACGGCAGCGGTAAGAAGTTTATCGGCTGGTCGCTGGTTGCCTGGGCGGTGATCTCGGTTCTGACCGGGCTTGTGACCAACCAGTATCAGCTGCTGGTACTGCGCTTCTTACTCGGCGTGGCGGAAGGTGGGATGCTGCCCGTTGTGCTCACGATGATCAGTAACTGGTTCCCGGATGCCGAGCGCGGCCGCGCCAACGCGATTGTGATCATGTTCGTGCCCATCGCCGGGATCATCACCGCCCCGCTGTCGGGCTGGATTATTACCGCTCTCGACTGGCGCTGGCTGTTCATTATTGAAGGTCTGATGTCCGTTGTTGTGCTGGTGCTGTGGGCGTTCACCGTCTACGACCGACCGCAGGAAGCACGCTGGATCTCTGAGGCCGAGAAAAACTACCTGGTACAAACGCTGGCGGCAGAGCAGCAGGCCATTGCGGGTAAAGAGGTGAAAAACGCCTCGCTCAGCGCGGTGCTGTCTGACAAAACCATGTGGCAGCTGATCGCCCTCAACTTCTTCTACCAGACTGGCATTTACGGTTACACCCTCTGGCTGCCCACCATTCTGAAGGAGCTGACGCACACCAGCATCGGCCAGGTGGGAATGCTCGCCATTCTGCCTTACATCGGCGCCATTGCCGGCATGTTCCTGTTCTCTACGCTCTCTGACCGCACCGGCAAGCGCAAGCTGTTTGTCTCCCTGCCATTGATTGGCTTTGCGCTCTGCATGTTCCTCTCCGTGGCGCTGAAAGAGCACACCTGGCTGGCCTATGCCGCGCTGGTGGGCTGTGGCTTCTTCCTGCAATCCGCAGCGGGGGTGTTCTGGACCATCCCGGCGCGTCTGTTCAGCGCTGAGATGGCGGGTGGCGCTCGCGGCGTGATTAATGCCCTGGGCAACCTCGGCGGGTTCTGCGGTCCTTATGCGGTAGGCGTACTGATCACCCTGTACAGCAAAGACGCAGGCGTTTACTGCCTGGCAGTTTCGCTGGCGCTGGCATCGCTGCTGGCCCTGCTGTTACCGGCGAAATGCGATGCCGGAGCAGAGCCTAATCCCACGGTGAACTCGCATAAGCGTGCGGCCTGAGGCCCTCACCTGACCCACTAAACCAAACCGTAGGCCGGGTAAGCGAAGCGCCACCCGGCAATTAAGCGAGAAGAAGATGAGTGAAAAAGAGCACTTCTGGCTGGGTATCGATTGTGGCGGTACTTATCTGAAAGCCGGTTTATACAACAGCCAGGGCAAAGAAGTCTGTATTGAACGCCGCTCAGTGGCCACGCTCAGCCCCCGCGCCGGCTACGCCGAGCGGGATATGCACCAGCTCTGGCAGCACTGCCACAAAACCGTCGCCCTGCTGCTCAAAAATTCAGGCGCTGACGGCGGTCAGATCAAAGGCGTTGGCATTTCAGCCCAGGGCAAGGGGCTGTTTCTGCTCGATAAACAGGATCGCCCCCTGGGTAACGCCATTCTCTCCTCCGATCGCCGTGCGCTGGAGATCGTACAACGCTGGCAGCAGGACGGTATACCCGAAAAGCTCTATCCGCATACTCGCCAGACGCTGTGGACGGGGCATCCGGCCTCACTCCTGCGCTGGGTTAAAGAGAACGAGCCGCAGCGGTATCAGCAAATCGGCAGCGTGATGATGGCGCACGATTACCTGCGCTGGTGTCTGACCGGAGTCAAAGGCTGCGAAGAGAGCAATATCTCGGAATCCAATCTCTACAACATGCATACCGGGCAGTACGATCCGCAGCTCACGCGCTGGCTCGGCATCAGCGACATTGACGGTGCCCTGCCGCCCATTATCGGTTCAGCAGAAATTTGCGGGGAAATCACCGCTCAGGCAGCCGCACTGACCGGTCTCACGGCGGGTACTCCCGTCGTTGGTGGACTGTTTGATGTGGTTTCCACCGCGATCTGCGCCGGGCTGCATGACGAACATACGCTGAATGCCGTAATGGGGACCTGGGCCGTGACCAGTGGGATTGCCCACGGCATCCGCGACAACGAGCCGTTCCCCTACGTCTATGGCCGCTACGTCCATCCGCAACTGTTCATCGTTCATGAAGCCAGCCCCACGTCGTCCGGCAACCTGGAATGGCTGACGGCCCAATGGGGCGATATGTCATTCGATGAGATTAACCACGCCGTGGCCAGCCTGCCAAAAGCTGAAAGCGATGTGTTCTTCCTGCCTTTCCTCTACGGCAGCAACGCCGGGCTGGAGATGACCAGCGGCTTCTATGGCTTGCAGGCGCTGCATACCCGCGCGCACCTCCTCCAGGCGGTTTATGAAGGGGTGGTATTCAGCCACATGACCCACCTCAACCGTATGCTCGAACGCTTTCCCCACGTGCAGGCCTTGCGTGTGACGGGCGGCCCAACCCATTCGGACGTGTGGATGCAGATGCTCGCAGACGTCAGCGGCCTGGCGATTGAACTCCCGCAGGTGGAAGAGACCGGCTGTTCCGGTGCGGCGCTGGCCGCGCTCGTCGGTACAGGCCTTTATCCCGATTTTTACGCCGCTCAGCGCGCCCTCAGGCATGACATCCGGATGATTGAACCTGACATGCGTGCCCATGCCGCCTACCAGCGCAAATATCACCGTTACCAGCTACTGATTTCAGCATTACAGGGCTATCACGCCCGTGTTAAGGAGTACGACCTATGAGCCGACCATTATTGCAGCTGGCGCTCGACCACACTTCGCTTCAGGCCGCACAGCGCGATGTCGCGACGCTTTCCGATCACGTCGACATCGTCGAAGCCGGCACCATCCTGTGCCTGACCGAAGGGCTAAACGCCGTTCGCGCCCTGCGCGCGCAGTGTCCGGATAAAATTATCGTGGCGGACTGGAAAGTCGCCGATGCCGGAGAAACGCTGGCTGAGCAGGCGTTTGGCGCAGGCGCAAACTGGATGACCATCATCTGTGCCGCCCCGCTGGCCACCGTTGAACGTGGCCACGAGGTCGCACTGCGCGGCGGCGGCGAGATCCAGATGGAGCTGTTTGGCAACTGGACGCTGGACGACGCGCGCGCGTGGCACCGCATCGGGGTGAAGCAGGCGATTTACCACCGCGGGCGCGACGCACAGGCCAGCGGCCAGCAGTGGGGCGAGGCGGATCTCAGCAAAATGAAGGCGCTGTCCGATATCGGTTTGCAGCTTTCTATAACTGGCGGTATCACCCCCGCTGACCTGTCGCTGTTTAAGCAGATCAACGTCAAAGCCTTCATTGCCGGGCGCGCGCTGGCAGGCGCCGATAATCCGCCGCAGGTAGCACAGGCATTCCATTCGCAAATTCGCGACATCTGGGGAGAGTAACCATGCGTCAGCATCCGTTAGGCATTTACGAAAAAGCGCTGCCAAAAGATCTCTCCTGGCCGGAGCGCCTGGTTCTGGCAAAAAGCTGCGGCTTCGATTTTGTGGAGATGTCGGTGGATGAGACCGACGAGCGTTTATCGCGCCTTGAATGGAGTACCACGCAGCGCGCCTCTCTGGTGGAAGCGATGCTGGAGACCGGCGTGGCCATCCCGTCGATGTGCTTGTCTGCCCACCGTCGCTTCCCGTTTGGCAGCCGGGATGAAATCGTGCGTCAACGCGCCCGCGAGATCATGACCAAAGCCATCCGGCTGGCCCGTGATTTGGGTATTCGCACCATCCAGCTTGCGGGTTATGACGTGTACTACGAGGAGCATGACGAGGGCACGCAACAGCGCTTTGCCGAAGGGCTGGCGTGGGCCGTAGAGCAGGCCGCTGCCGCGCAGGTAATGCTGGCGGTAGAGATCATGGACACCGCGTTTATGAACTCCATCAGCAAGTGGAAAAAGTGGGACGACATGCTCGCCTCGCCGTGGTTCAGCGTTTACCCGGACGTCGGCAACCTGAGCGCGTGGGGCAACGACGTCACCGCCGAGCTGACGCTGGGCATTGACCGCATCGCCGCTATCCACCTGAAAGATACCCGGCCCGTTACCGAAAAAAGCCCCGGACAGTTCCGCGACGTGCCGTTTGGCGAGGGCTGCGTCGATTTCGTGGGCGTGTTTAACACGCTGAATCAACTTAACTATCGCGGCGCATTTCTGATTGAAATGTGGACCGAGAAAGCCAAAGAGCCGGTACTGGAGATCATCCAGGCGCGCCGCTGGATTGAAGCCCGAATGCAGGAAGGAGGCATGACATGTTAGAACAACTTAAAGCCGAGGTGCTGGCGGCAAATCTCGCCCTGCCCGCCCACCAGCTGGTGACGTTCACCTGGGGCAACGTCAGCGCGGTTGACCGTGCCAGCGGCATGATGGTGATCAAACCATCCGGCGTGGAGTACGACGTGATGACCGCAGAAGATATGGTGGTGGTAAATATCGCCACGGGTAAAGTGGTCGAGGGGAGTAAAAAACCCTCCTCCGACACCCCGACCCATCTCGCGCTGTATCGTCGTTACCCGGAAATTGGCGGCATTGTGCATACCCATTCCCGCCACGCCACCATCTGGTCGCAGGCGGGGCAGGATTTACCCGCGTGGGGAACGACGCACGCGGACTATTTTTACGGTGCGATCCCCTGCACGCGGCTGATGACCCCGGCTGAAATCGCGGGTGAATATGAATACCAGACGGGGGAAGTCATTATCAAAACCTTCGAGGAGCGCGACATAAGCCCGATGCAGGTCCCGGCGGTGCTGGTTCATTCTCACGGCCCGTTTGCCTGGGGCAAAGACGCTGCCGATGCGGTACACAATGCCGTGGTGCTGGAAGAGTGCGCCTATATGGGACTTTTCTCGCGCCAGCTTGCACCTCAGCTTCCGGTTATGCAGCAGGAATTGCTGGATAAGCATTACCTGCGCAAGCATGGCGCAAATGCCTATTACGGCCAGTGATCATCCGGAATTAATATGCTCTTTACAGTACCGCCGTTTCCAGACGGCGGGCGTTAACCCGGTATGTTTTGAGAATATTTGCCGGAAATAACCCACGTCATTAAAACCGCACCGGGCGGCCACTTCAGTTAATGAGGCCGCATCGTTCAGCAGCAGTTTTTCAGCGGCCCTGACGCGCTGGCGGTGAATTGCCTCCGTCAGGGTTAAATGAACATCCGGTGACTCACACGCTGACGTTACCGATGCCGGTCCGCCGCGTGTACGGCAAACACACAGGTGCGCCAGCAGGCGAGGAAAGTCGCATTGCAGCGTGGACCGCTGGTTTACTGCCTGGAAGAAGCCGATAACGGCGCAAATCTGCATAACCTTTCTTTGCCTCATGACAGCGCGTTTCGGGTTTTTGAAGGCAAAGGCATTTTCGCGCACAAGATGCTGATACAGGCGGAAGGGATCGGGTGTCAGGCGAAGGACGCTGACCTTTATTCCGTAGTTTAGCTGGGCAAACCGGGGAGAAGGGGAAATGCGGATATGGGTGGATGAAAGCTGAATAACTGCGGCCTGTTGCCCTCACCCCAGCCCTCTACCACGGGAGAGGGAGTAAAAAGTAGGCCGGGTAAGGCGAAGCCGCCACCCGGCTTTAACCCGGCTCAGGTCACCCTACCCGGAACGACCTGAGCCCGGAGATTAAAACAGCCCCAGCGGTTTATCGGAGTAGCTGACCAACAGACATTTCGTTTGCTGGTAGTGCTCCAGCATCATCTTATGGGTTTCACGCCCGATGCCCGACTGTTTGTAGCCGCCAAACGCCGCATGAGCCGGATAGGCGTGATAGCAGTTTGTCCATACGCGTCCGGCCTGAATGCCGCGGCCCATTTTATAGGCCAGATTACCGTTACGACTCCAGACGCCCGCCCCCAGGCCATACTGCGTGTCGTTAGCGAGCTCCAGCGCCTCGTCCATGGTTTTAAACGTGGTGACGGCAAGCACCGGTCCAAAAATTTCCTCCTGGAAAACGCGCATGTTGTTCTTACCGAACAGGATGGTCGGCTCAAGGTAGTAACCCTCCTGCAAATCGCCGCCCAGCACCTTACGACGACCGCCGGTCAACACATCGGCCCCCTCTTTTTTACCGATATCAATATAGTTGAGGATGGTTTCCAGCTGGCCATGCGATACCTGCGCTCCCATCTGGGTGACGTTATCCAGCGGATTACCGCTGCGAATCGACTCCACGCGCCGGATCGCCCGCTCCATAAAGCGCTCATAAATGGATTCCTGCACCAGCGCGCGGCTCGGACAGGTGCAGACTTCACCCTGGTTGAACGCGAACAGCGCAAACCCTTCCAGCGCTTTGTCGAAGAAGGCGTCCTCTTCATCCATCACGTCGGCAAAGAAGATGTTCGGCGATTTCCCGCCCAGCTCCAGGGTGACCGGAATGATGTTCTGGGTCGCGTACTGCATGATCTGCTGACCCACTTCCGTTGAGCCGGTAAACGCCACTTTAGCAATACGCTTTGAAGTAGCCAGATATTCGCCGATCTCTCCCCCGGCCCCGTTGACCACGTTAATGACCCCCGGCGGCAACAGGTCGCCAATCACCTCCATCAGCAGCAGTACCGAAAGCGGCGTTAAGCGTGCAGGTTTCAGCACAACGCAGTTACCCGCCGCCAGCGCGGGCGCCATTTTCCAGCTCGCCATCAGCAGCGGGAAGTTCCACGGAATAATTTGCCCCACCACGCCGAGCGGCTCGTGGAAGTGATACGCCACGGTATCTTTGTCAACTTCACTTATTCCCCCCTCCTGGGCACGAATGCAGGACGCAAAATAGCGGAAATGGTCGATCGCCAGCGGCACGTCCGCCGCCATGGTTTCCCGGATCGGCTTGCCGTTGTCCCACGTTTCCGCCGTTGCCAGCAGCTCCAGATTCTGCTCCATCCGATCGGCGATTTTGAACAAAATGGCCGCTCTGTCCTGAACGGACGTTTGCCCCCACTTATCTTTCGCCTTATGTGCCGCATCCAGCGCTAAATCGATATCCCGCTTGCCCGAACTGGCAATTTCACACAGCGGCTGGCCGGTAACGGGCGTCAGGTTGGAATAGTATTCACCGTCGACGGGCGCCACCCAGTCGCCGCCGATAAAGTTGTCATAGCGGGGCTTCAGCTTAAGAGGAAAACCATACTCGCCTGGCTGGATACGCGATGAGGGAGGATTGTTTGTCATGACCGTCTCCTTGCAGTAGGTGTACAACAAGGGTAGTTCCGGCTGGTGATTTTCTCGCCAGTCGGTAACGGGTTTACGAGCCGTATCACGGATTACCGTACTTTACGTTTCGTTTCTGCCGCCGGAGCCATACTTAATAGCTCAGGGGCTCATGAGGAACGATGCAATGCAGCTATTTATCGGCTTTGACGTGGGCGGAACCCACATCAAACACGGCGTGATCAACGAAAACGGCGAAGAACTGACATCCGATGAATATGATACGCCTGACGATGAAAGCACCTTCAAACAGAAGTGGAAAACGGTGGTGGATAAGTACCGCCAGGAGCATGAGATCGTCGGCATCGGCGTGAGTTTTCCGGGCCACATCAATCACCATACCGGCGAAGCGGCCAAGGCCGGGGCGCTGGATTACCTTGACGGTGAAAACCTGTGTGAGCTTTTCTCACAGCTGACCGATCTTCCCGTAACAACCGAAAATGACGCCAACTGCGCGGCGCTGGGCGAACGCTGGCAGGGCGCCGGTAAGGACTATGAGCATTTTGTCTGCATCACCATCGGCACCGGCATCGGCGGCGGTATCGTCATGGAGGGCGATCTCTACCGTGGGTCGCACTACCGGGCGGGTGAGTTTGGCGTGCTGCCCGTTGGCAACAACGGCGAGCCGATGCACGAAGTGGCGTCCGCCAGCGGCCTGATGAAAGCCTGCCGCCGCGCGCTGGCCGTGTCGGAAGATGAGATGCCTGATGGTGAGGAGCTGTTTAGACGCATGGACAGCGACGTGCATCTGCGTGAGGCCATAGAAGAGTGGGCGCATTTCCTCTCGCGGGGCATCTACAGCGTGATCTCCATGTTTGATCCGCAGGCGGTGCTGATTGGCGGCGGCATTAGCGAGCAGGAGAAAATCTATCTCCTGCTGGATAAATACCTACAGCGATTCGAGGAGTGGGAAGCGCTCCGGGTGCCCATCCTTCCCTGCGAGCTGGGTAACCAGGCGGGAAGGCTGGGCGCGGTCTGGCTGGCTAAGCAGAAGCAGGCGCGCAGCGCTTAACGCTTAGGGAAATAACTGCGCGTCGCGTAGCACATGGTCATTGCCACGACGACGCGTAAACCCGATGCGGTTGAAATACTCCAGGATCTGAATCGCCAGTTTGCGTCCCACGTTCAGCCGATCGCGGAAGTCTGCGGCGCAGGTTGATCCGCGCGCCTGATCCAGCTCCCGGATCAGGTTCGCAAACGCCACGATCCGATCGTTGCGGTAATAACGATCTTTCACGATCGCCACAATCATCCCCTGCTGCGCCGCATGGCGCAGTACCTGACGCATCAGCTGCTCATCGGTATTGGTTTCACGCGCCAGATCGCGCACCCACCACGGTTCATCGCCAAACAGCGCCGCCACTTTTTGCCAGACCGCGTCCTGCTCAGCGGTAAAACCGGCCTTGTGTTCCGGCAGGTGCAGCCAGCCGTGATGACTTGCAATCACGCCGCTTTCACGCATGTTTTCAATCAGCAACAGCACCAGCGCGTCGTCTTCCATGGGCAACGCCATGCGCCGCAGACGTTCACGGCCCGGGCCGGGCTCATCCTGATGCTGTTCATGGTAGGTCGCCAGCGTGCTCAGCACTTTGCGCTGCCAGCGCGCCGCCACTGGCGCGTTCAGCAGGCTGTTCCCGGCCTGAATAAAACCTGGCTCCTGCGTCAGAAGACGCAATCCTTCGCCGCTGAGCTGGCGCGCCCAGGCGAACGCCGCCAGATCCACCGCACCACGCTCAAGGTGGATATCTAACGCAGACTTATCATCGCGGGCCTGGGCCAGTGCGGCCAGCCACTGTAAATACTCGGGCTTACGCTTGCCGCGACGGGGCGGATCCAGCATGACCACGCGCGCGCCCGCCAGCGTTTCCCGCGCCGAAATATCGCGCAGAACCAGGCGGTCGTTATCCGCCAGCCAGAGCGGGGAGTCGAACACCAGTTCGGCGAGATCGTTTTCCAGCAGCGACACGCGTCCGGTGATGTGGCTGGCCGCGTGGTGGATATGCAGCGGCTGCCACTGGGTCAGCGGGGTATGGGTCTGGAGAGAAACGATGAGCCGTTCAGAAGGCTCCGGCGGTGCGTCGGCCAGCAACCAGTCGCCGCGGTTAAGCTGGTCTTTTTCGGCATCACCGGCAATATTCAGCGCGATACGCTGCCCGGCATGGGCCTGTTCCACCGGCTGGTTTTGCGCGTGAAGCCCGCGCACGCGCATCGGTTTGTTCACGCCCGTCAGCCACAGGGTATCGCCAACGTTCACTTCGCCGCTCAGGGCGGTACCGGTCACCACCAGCCCAGCCCCTTTCACGGTAAATGCCCTGTCGATCGCCAGACGGAAGCGGTGATGGCTGGCATGTTCACGAGACGGGATCTGCTGCAAATGGTCGCGAAGAGCGTCGATACCGCGGCCTTCTGTCGCCACGGTGACAAACAGTGCGGCATCCTTAAAACCGTATTCACTCAGCGCCGCCAGCACCTCTTCACGCACCTCGTCGATACGCGCCTCATCCACACGGTCCGCTTTGGTGAGGGCGACGGTCAACTGCGGGTTTCCCGTCAGCTGGAGGATCGCCAGATGCTCGCGCGTTTGCGCCATCACCCCGTCATCGCACGCGACCACCAGCAGGGCGTGATCGATCCCGCCCACGCCCGCGAGCATATTGGAAAGAAACTTCTCGTGGCCGGGCACGTCGATAAAGCCCAGCACGCGACCGTCGGGCTGCGGCCAGTAGGCGTAACCCAGGTCAATGGTCATGCCGCGCTTTTTCTCTTCCGGCAGGCGATCGGCATTCACGCCCGTAATGGCCTGCAATAACGTGGTTTTGCCGTGGTCAACGTGACCGGCGGTGGCAATAATCATTTCAACATCATCTCCAGAAACCGCACTTCATCTTCCAGACAGCGTAAATCCAGCCACATGCGACCGTCACCGATCCGGCCAATCACCGGCGTCGGTAATGCGCGCCAGCGCGCCGACAGCGCCTCAAGCTGGCTTCCGCGTCCGTCGCGCGGGGTGAACGTCAGCGCTTCGCTCGGTAACCTGTCCACCGGCAGCGAGCCGCTGCCAATTTGCGACAGGCAAGGCTCGATACGAACGTCAAACTCAGGGTAATGAGGAGCAACCTGCGGCAGTAGCGCTTCCGCCTGCGCGCGAATGGAGGCCGCATCACGGCTCAGCAAACGCAACGTGGGCAGGCGGTCAGCCAGTTTCTCCGGGTGGAGATAGAGCCGCAGCGTGGCTTCCAGCGCGGCCAGCGTCATTTTATCGGCACGCAGGGCGCGCTTCAGCGGGTGCTGCTGTAGCTGCACAATCAGCTCGCGCCTGCCGACGATAATCCCCGCCTGCGGCCCGCCCAGCAATTTATCACCGGAGAAACTGACCAGGCTTACGCCCGCGGCAACCATTTCCTGCACCATGGGCTCTTTCGGCAGACCGTACTGGCGCATATCCACCAGCGACCCGCTGCCGAGATCGGCAATCACCGGCACGTTTAGCTCGCGCCCGATGGCGGCCAGTTCGGCCTCTTCCACCGTTTTGGTGAAACCCTCAATGTGGTAATTGCTGGTATGCACTTTCATCAGCAGGGCGGTGTTTTCATTCACCGCCGCGCGATAATCTTTTGCATGGGTACGGTTGGTTGTGCCCACTTCATGCAGCGTGCAGCCCGCCTGGCGCATGACATCCGGAATACGAAACGCCCCGCCGATCTCCACCAGCTCGCCGCGAGAGACGACAACCTCTTTTCCGCTCGCGGTGGCCGCCAGCATTAACAGCACCGCCGCCGCGTTGTTATTCACAATGCAGGCATCTTCCGCGCCGGTGATCTGGCAGAGAAGATCCGCCAGTGCGCGATCGCGATGCCCACGCCCGGCGCCGTCCAGATCGTACTCCAGCGTCACCGGCGAGCGCATGGCACGGGTGACGGCCTCTGTTGCCTCTTCTGCCTGCTGTGCCCGGCCCAGATTGGTGTGCAGAACCGTGCCCGTCAGGTTAATAACCGGGCGCAACGCGCTTTGCCCGTGCTTGCTCAGCCTGCGTTCAACTTCCTGCTCCCACGCCTCGCACCAGCCGGGTAGCGCGTTCTTAGCCTGAATATGGCGACGCGCATCGTCCTGAAGCTGGCGTAGCATGTCGACCGTTGCAGTATGGCCAAACTGCTCCAGCACCGCAGTGATGCGCGGGTCACGAAGCAGTCGATCGGTAGCGGGGATCTGGCTGTAGAGGGAATGATGAGTAGTCATGAATGCGCCTGGCGAGTAAATATCTTCCCCCCTCCCGACGGGAGAGGGAGTTAACATGTGGGGGGATTGTACCGCCTCCCGCCAGGAAGTGTTATAACCCGCATCAAGCCTTTGGCGGTTCAGTCCGGGCAAAACTTTCGCGCTGGAAGAGCGTTTCCGCCAGTTTGACCAGCAGCGGACGATCCACGCACCAGCCCGGCGAGACGCGGCGGAAATTGAGGTAGCCAATGGCGCAGGCGATGGCGATCGTCGCCAGATTCAGGCTATCGCTCTGAATTTTCCCGTCGCGGATCAGCTGTTCGCACATATCCAGGCTGCGGCTGATTTTTTCGCGCTGGCGTAGCAGCTCATTTTCTGACTGCTGGGCGGCGGGCCTTGCCTGCTCGCGTACGGACGTCAATGCCGCATCCATAATGCCATCCGCCAGGGCTTCAATTTGCTTCATCACCAGCGCTGCTTTTGGATCCGCCGGCAGCATGGCTGGCGCAACGCCAAGCAGCTCGATGTACTCCGCAATGATCGGGGAATCAAACCAGTAGTCGCCCTCGTCCGTTACCAGCGCCGGGACTTTCCCCAGCGGGTTGTACTGCGCAACGCCGTTCTCTGCGTTGTAGGGCTGTTCATTCACGAATTCAAATTCAATCCCTTTCTCCAGCAGGAGAATCGAAATCTTACGCACGAAAGGACTGGTATAACTGCCGATGAGTTTCATTGCTTATCCTTAATGCCCATAAAGAGGTCAGTATGGATCAAGCCGTGGAAAAAGGCAGGTATGCGTATCGCATTCCTGCCATGAGGGGATACGGGAGAAATCTGCATAAAAATATTTTGTGAATCAAATCACAATTTGGAAACAAACAGCCCACTTAACATTGTGATATAAGTCACAAAACAACGCCCATTTTGGCGTAACTTTGAGCGATGTATTTTTTTTACACACTCATTTTGTGATCATGATCACTTCATTAATATCCTCACCCCCTACATTCATGTGATTCAGATCACACAAAATTTCACTGTCTGGACAGTTGAACGATTCAGTGCCAGATTTCACAGCATCAGAACAGGGCCCGGCTACCTCTGCCGCCGCACATTAACGATAAACCTCGGGCCACAAGCCTAAGCGTAAACATAAGAAGGGGTGTTTTATGTCATCCGATTTCAAGATCAAAGTGCAAAGCTTTGGTCGTTTCCTCAGCAACATGGTGATGCCAAATATCGGCGCGTTTATCGCGTGGGGTATTATCACCGCATTATTTATTCCGACAGGGTGGTTGCCTAACGAAACGCTGGCAAAACTTGTTGGCCCAATGATTACCTATCTCCTGCCACTGCTCATCGGTTATACCGGTGGTCGTCTGGTGGGCGGTGACCGCGGTGGCGTCGTGGGTGCCATCACAACCATGGGGGTGATTGTCGGTGCGGATATGCCGATGTTCCTCGGTGCGATGATTGCCGGTCCTCTGGGCGGCTGGGCGATCAAGAAATTTGACGTCTGGGTTGATGGCAAGATCAAATCCGGCTTCGAAATGCTGGTGAACAACTTCTCTGCGGGCATCATCGGGATGATCCTCGCGATTCTGGCGTTCCTCGGCATTGGCCCGGCGGTTGAAGTGCTGTCCAAGCTGCTGGCGGCGGGCGTTAACTTCATGGTGGCACACGACATGCTGCCACTGGCGTCTATCTTTGTTGAACCAGCGAAAATCCTGTTCCTGAACAACGCCATCAACCACGGTATCTTCTCACCGCTGGGTATTCAGCAGTCACACGATCTCGGCAAGTCCATCTTCTTCCTGATTGAAGCGAACCCGGGTCCAGGTATGGGCGTTCTGCTGGCGTACATGTTCTTTGGTCGCGGCAGCGCGAAACAGTCTGCTGGCGGCGCGGCGATCATTCACTTCCTGGGCGGTATTCACGAAATTTACTTCCCGTATGTGCTGATGAACCCACGTCTGATCCTGGCCGTTATCCTTGGCGGTATGACCGGCGTGTTCACCCTGAGCGTACTGGGCGGTGGTCTGGTGTCTCCTGCTTCTCCAGGCTCTATCCTGGCGGTGCTGGCGATGACCCCGAAAGGCGCCTACTTCGCGAACATCGCGGCGATCTGTGCGGCCATGGCGGTCTCCTTCGTGGCCTCCGCTATCCTGCTGAAAACCAGCAAAGTGAAAGAAGACGACGATATTGAAGCGGCAACCCGTCGTATGCATGACATGAAAGCCGAATCCAAAGGCGCAACACCGCTGACGGCGGGTGATGTCTCTAACGACCTGAGCCACGTGCGCAAAATTATCGTGGCCTGTGATGCCGGTATGGGCTCCAGCGCAATGGGTGCGGGCGTACTGCGGAAGAAAGTGCAGGATGCGGGTCTGACCAACATCTCCGTCACCAACAGCGCGATTAACAGCCTGCCGCCGGACGTTGACCTGGTGATCACGCACCGCGATCTGACCGAACGCGCTATGCGTCAGGTACCGCAGGCGCAGCACATTTCCCTGACCAACTTCCTCGACAGCGGCCTGTACGCCAGCCTGACCGAACGCCTGGTGGCGGCGCAGCGCCATGAAGATAACGAAGTGAAAGTGCGTACCAGCCTGCAAGACAGCTTCGACGAGAGCAACGCGCATCTGTTCAAACTGGGCGCTGAAAACATCTTCCTTGGCCGCACGGCGACCAATAAAGAAGAGGCCATTCGCTTCGCCGGTGAGCAGCTGGTGAAAGGCGGCTACGTTCAGCCTGAGTACGTTGAGGCGATGCTGGAACGCGAAAAGCTGACCCCAACCTACCTGGGTGAATCCATCGCGGTGCCACACGGTACGGTGGAAGCCAAAGACCGCGTGCTGAAAACCGGCGTGGTGTTCTGTCAGTATCCTGATGGCGTGCGCTTCGGTGAAGAAGAGGACGACATCGCCCGGCTGGTGATTGGTATCGCCGCTCGCAACAACGAGCATATCCAGGTGATTACCAGCCTGACCAATGCGCTGGATGACGAAACGGTTATTGAGCGTCTGGCCAACACTACCAGCGTTGAAGAAGTTCTGGCCCTGCTGAACAAGTAACAGCGCCTCTTCCCTCTCCCCCCGGGGAGAGGGCTAGGGTGAGGGGAAAACGTTCCTCACCCCAGCCCTCTCGGGTAAAAACATTGATGAAGGTTAACACTATGAAAGCATTACATTTTGGCGCAGGTAATATCGGTCGTGGCTTTATCGGTAAACTGCTGGCAGACGCGGGCATTACCCTGACATTCGCCGATGTGAATCAGGTGGTTCTGGATGCCCTGAATGCCCGTCATAGCTATCAGGTTCACGTGGTGGGTGAAAACGAACAGGTTGAAACGGTCTCTGGCGTCAACGCGGTAAGCAGCATTGGCGACGACGTGATTGACCTCATCGCGAGCGTTGATCTGGTCACCACAGCCGTCGGTCCGGTGGTGCTTGAGCGTATCGCCCCGGCGGTTGCGAAAGGCCTGGCGAAACGTAAAGCACAGGGCGTTGAAACGCCGCTGAACATCATCGCCTGTGAAAACATGGTGCGCGGCACCACGCAGCTGAAAGGCCACGTTATGGCAGCCGTGGCTGACGAAGATAAAGCCTGGGTTGAAGCGCACGTGGGTTTTGTGGATTCCGCCGTTGACCGCATCGTTCCGCCGTCAGCATCCGCCACCAACGACCCGCTGGAAGTGACCGTGGAAACCTTCAGCGAGTGGATCGTTGATAAAACCCAGTTTAAGGGCGCGCTGCCGACCATTCCGGGAATGGAATTAACCGATAACCTGATGGCATTTGTCGAACGTAAACTCTTCACGCTGAACACCGGGCATGCTATAACCGCGTACCTCGGAAAATTGGCCGGTCATCAGACGATTCGTGACGCGATCCTCGATGAGAACATCCGTGCGGTGGTCAAAGGGGCAATGGAAGAGAGCGGCGCGGTGCTGATCAAACGCTACGGTTTTGATGCTGATAAACACGCGGCATACATCCAGAAAATCCTCGGTCGTTTTGAAAACCCGTATCTGAAAGATGACGTTGAGCGCGTGGGTCGTCAGCCGCTGCGTAAACTAAGCGCGGGCGACCGCCTGATTAAACCGCTGCTGGGCACGCTGGAATACGGCCTGCCGCACGCTAACCTGGTGAAGGGCATCGCTGCCGCCATGCACTACCGCAGCGAGCAGGACCCGCAGGCGATTGAGCTGGCTCAGCTGATTGATGACAAAGGCGCGCAGGCTGCGCTGGCGCAGATCTCCGGTCTGGATGCCAACAGTGACGTAGTTGCGGAGGCGGTCAGCGCATACAACGCAACCAAATGATGCAGAGTCCGGCGCAGGTTAGCCTGCGCCCGAATAACAGATTGTCAGATATGCAGGCAATAATGGAACAAACCCAGGCCTTTGAAAATCGTGTGCTTGAGCGTCTGAATGCTGGCAAAACCGTACGAAGTTTCCTGATTGCCGCCGTCGAGCTGTTAACCGAGGCGGTGAACATTCTGGTGCTTCAGGTGTTTCGCAAAGACGACTACGCGGTAAAGTATGCTGTAGAACCGTTACTGGACGGAGACGGACCGCTGGGCGATTTATCGGTACGGCTGAAGCTGATTTACGGTCTTGGCGTGCTGAACCGCCAGGAGTATGAAGACGCCGAGCTGTTAATGGCGCTGCGCGAAGAGCTCAATCATGACGGTAATGAGTACACCTTTACCGATGATGAGATACTGGGGCCCTTCGGCGAACTGCACTGCGTATCCGCGCTTCCTCCCGCACCTCAGTTTGATAACAGCGACCCTGAGCTGTACGCGATGCAAAAGCTGCGTTATCAACAGGTTGTGCGCTCCACCATGGTGCTTTCCCTGACTGAGCTGATTTCTAAAATCAGCTTAAAAAAAGCGTTTCAGAAGTAAGCCCGCACACATTGGTGTATCCTTCCCTGTAAATTCCCCGTTTTCAGAGTTATTTGTCATGAAAGAAGTCGAAAAGAACGAAATTAAACGCCTGAGCGACCGTCTGGATCTGATCCGCCATCAGATGGCTGGCCTCTCCCTGGTCGATTCCGCCGAGAAATATGCCGAGCTGGAAAAAGAGTCCGTGAAGCTGGAGGCGGAAATTGAACGCCTGCGCGAAGTGAAAGGCCAGAAGCTGAGTAAAGAAGCGCAGAAGCTGATGAACATGCCGCATCGCCGCGCGATCACCAAAAAAGAGCAGGCCGACATGGGCAAGCTGAAGAAAAGCGTCCGTGGCCTGGTGGTGGTGCACCCGATGACTGAGCTTGGTCGCGAAATGGGCCTGAAAGAGATGACGGGTTTTTGTAAGACCGCGTTCTGATCGTCCTCCCCTGCCGCTGCGGCAGGGGAAACTCAGTTGTAAATCAGGTTAAACGTCGCCATCGCATCCGCTTTTCCCGCCGTCACATTCTCTTCCGTCTGAAGGTAATGCGCATCAAACCAGAAGGTTTGCGTCTGGTTATCCCCCACTTGCCCAAATGCTGACACCTGTGGGGTGTTCCATGGTACCACCTGCCCCTGAACCGAACCGGTATTGTCACCGTAAAGCAGTTCGATCCCGACACCGCTGGCGCTATCCTCCTGCTTCGTCAATGCCAGCGCCCGATCGTTGCCCGGCGTGGTATCGCCAAAGAAACCCATCTTCACCGCCGTGTTATTTTCGCAGGTCACCGGAATGCTGAAGCGCCTGCCTCCGGCCCGTGAGCCTATGCCATGAAATTCACGCTGGCTCACGCTCCCCATGGGAACAAGAATGCTGCGAGAGCCCACTGAACAGCTGGTACGCCTGACGGTGAAGCTGGCGAGATGGATCTGTACCGGTGTCGCCACGTTGGTGGCGCTGGCTTGATTTTCTCCCGCCTGCAATATCAGCGATCCGACATTTTGCTCCTGGGAATTGGCGTTATCGTCAGGCATGGCGCTGGTCGTTGGAATTTTGTAAAACACCACCCAGAACTGCATTTTATACATTGAGGCGCTGGCAAAGGCGGGGTTTTGCGATGCGTCGCAAATGCGCCTGGACTCATTGCCATTCACCTGACTTGTGCCGTCAATATAGCGTACCGCATCGGCGCCGCAGTACTGCTGTTCCCGGAACCCCAGCGCGTAGCCGATGCCGTCGATCTGAGTTTTATAGACGTGACGTGACGCGCCGTCTTCACCAACCACGGTGCCGACGGGGTTATCCACGTCGACAAAGCCGATACTACGCCAGGCATCATTCCCGCCATCACAGCTGTAGAAATCCGCCCCGGTAGACTGTATCGGCGCAGATATCGGCGTCCAGTCCGCCGTGCCGGGCGCATACCCTATGGCGTAGGGCACCTGAACGACCCACTGATCGCGCGTGGTGCGGCAAGATGAGGTCTGAGCATGGGCATGAAAACTCAGCATGCCAAAAAGCGAAAGAAGGCTCAGGTAGAAAAACCAGTGAATAAAACGACGCATGATATTCCTCTAATGGCACTCAACGGATAGCGTGGCGATACCGGGGGCCATATGAGCTTTCCCCAGTCTGAAAGGTGTCTGGCATTGCTGCTGCTCCCCGTCCTGATACCAGCTGACGCGCAGGGTGCCGCGCTCTGGTACCCCGCTCAGGTAGGCCTGACCGCCGTCAGCGACCATGCTTCGGTTTGCAGAATGGCGGTTCTGCTCCACCACTTCAGCCTGCGCGCCAAACGGCAACGGTTCGCCGTGGTAGCGCAGGGAAAACAGAACGCGATAACCAATGTGGGTTTTGTAATTGGCCAGCACCACCGCGCCGCTGGTGGGAATGAGCGTCAGACCGCTCTGCTCAACGTCGACGTTCTCACCCAGCGTTGCCGTATCAAGGCTGACGGTATTTTTGCGATACGCCGAGAGCGTTGGCATGACCGCATAGCCGCGGCTGTCGGTATGGATCCCGTTGTAGCCCTCCGGCTCAACGTTCGCCGCACCGGGCACGCGTAGCAGGGCGACGGTATCGCCCAGCGGCTGGCTAAGCGTGACGCCATACTGCGTGGCGATAACGCCTCCGGCGAGTCCGAGACTCGCGTTGCTACCGCTTCGGCTGTGGTCATAACCGAGACTGACGTTGCCATAGCCACCGTTGTATTGCAGCGCCAGGCTGGTACTGTCGGCTTGTCCCTCGCTGGCCTTACTCTGCTGAACGCTGTAATTAAGGTTGCGATTCGCCAGCGCACTGCCGTTGAGTGACACCTGCTGAGTGGTCATCCCACGATTGTTGTGGTTGATGAAGTAACTGACCGAGCTGTCCGGTAACCAGTGACCAAGCGGAACATTGACGTTAAACGACACGGTACGATCGGGATGCTGCTCAAGCGCTGAGTCGGTGTAGTCATACCCCGCGCCCCAGGTAATGCCCCGCCAGCTGGTGTACCAGCCAATGTGGATGGTTTTATCCTGCCCGGACGTCTGCCAGTAATCCTGCATCCATGCCGAAACGCTGAGGCTGCCGAACTGACCCAGCGTCTGTGAGAAGGTGACCTGCGAGCGGCTACGGCGATTATTGAGTTGCAGCTGTTGGCTGTCAGACTGATTCAGTTCACTGAATTCATAGTAATTGCGCGAGGCATAGCGATAACTCGCCAGGTTGAAGGCGGTGCCGGTAGCGCTGAAATCTTTCTGATACTGAATGCGCCACGCCTGCCCCATCGCGCTTTTGCCATTGGGTAAACGGCTTTTTGCCAGCGTATCGTCAATGCCCAGCGAGCCAAATGCGCCAAACCCTCTGCCTACGCCAATTGCACCGGCCTGATAGTTGCTCGCCGTACGAAAGCCGCCATACACCGTCATTCTGGAGAGCAGGCCGTAGAAGAAAGCGCCTTCAACAAACTCAGGTGAACGCGCATCGCCGGAGCCGGAGTGAAATCGTCCGGCATTGAGGCTGTATTTCAGGCTGCCCAGGCGTCGCATAAACGGCACCGCAGAATAGGGTTGGGTAAAGACGCGCGTTGAGCCGTCACTTTCCGTGACCGTAACCTGTAGATCGCCACTTTGTGCGCCGGGGAACAGATCGTTAATGATAAATGGCCCGGCGGCCACCCAGGTTTCATAGATCACATAGCCATTTTGCGAAACGGAGACTTTAGCGAAGCTGTGTGCGACGCCGCGGATGGTTGGTGCGAAGCCGCGCTGGCTGTCGGGCAACATGCTTTCGCTTGATGTGAGCTGTACCCCGCGAAACGCCACGCTATCAAAGACGTCGCCTGCGGTCCGGGCATCGCCGATCCGTAGCTGGCTGTTAAGACGGCGAATATCCCGGGTCAGCCAGCTACTTTGCGACTGAAAATGGTCGCCGCCCGCGTCGCTGTGGCTCCAGGCGGAGGTGTTGCGCAACCGCCACGCCCCCAGATTGATACCGTTACGCAGGCTCAGATAGCTGGATGTCGTGACGCCACGCTGATGATGTGCCTGGCCGCCCGACAGACTGTAATCAGTAAATGCCGCCGGGATACCATCGTCCCACAGCGACTGCGGCACGTAGCCACGGCTGCGGTATTTCATCGCCGCCTGCGGCAGGCTGAGAAAAAGACGCTGCTGGTTGAAATCATAGGAGGTTCGCGCTGCCGGAATGAAATCCGCGAGGTGCGTGAACGTTTCTCCCTCCCGCAACCGTGAGAATGCAGGAATGGCCCTGACATTCACCCCAAGCGCTTCCAGCAGCGATACGCTAAAAACGGGTTGCAGGCTGCCTTTCTCATTGACGAAGGTGATCTCCTGATGCCGCTCCTCGCGTCCGTTAATCTCCAGCGTCACGAGCCAGGTGCCTGGCATCTGCCCGCCCTTTTCAGAGAAATAGTGCAGATCCGCCGTTTTCTGTTCGGTAGAGGAAAGCTCCAGCGCGGCGGGATCAAAGTAATCCTCGGCCATCCCCGCGCGGCTGAAGCTAAGCAGCAACACCGAAAGCGGCGCGTAACGAAACAGGCGAAAAGACATGGTCTTAAAGAGGCTGGGTGTGGGTGGCGGTGATGGCACCAAAATCATTAATAGCCGACCAGCTTACGCCCCCGGAGGCGGACACAGGCCATTCGCGGATTTCCCCTGGACCGATCATGCCCGGCTGCTCAATTTTATGCCCGCCAACGGACAGTCGATAAAAAGAGACGTAGTATGGCGTCGGGTTGGCGGCCTTAAGCCCTTTTCCCGTCCGCGAAAACGTTATTTTCTGCCAGGCAGTGGCAGCGTCCCCTTTAAGGTTGTCCGGGCGGTAGAAAATTTTAAATTTCGATTTAACGTTAACTTGTAATTCGTTGCTGCTCTCTTTTGGCTTTGGCGCAATCGCTTTAATATCGAGCCAGAATACAGATTCACGATCTGTGGGCAGCGGAGCGCCGGTATATTGAATACGCAGCGTGTTGGTCTGCTCCGGATCAAGTCTGAACAGAGGTGGTGTGACAATAAATGGCGCAGCGTTATTTTTATCCTGCCCATCACCTTCAACCCACGACTGAATAAGATAGGGAACCGCACTTTCCATATTAGAAACAGAAAATGCCACCTCCTTGCTGTGTTGTGGGTATACGATCCGTGTTCCCCCCATTACAACGCCCGCGGAAACTGACGCAGAACTAACCATTAATGCAGTGAGCATAATATACGATAAACGTTTCATCATTATTATCTCTGGAGGTGGCTGAGAGTGAAATCAGTTATAAACCATCAGGAAGTTGGAAACGGCATTGACGTCGCCCGCGTTAATTTCCGACCCGTCTTTGTCGAGAGAGGCATAAAACGTTAATTCAGCGTTGCCTTCAGCATCCGGTGCGGTTGTTTCAGATACCGTACCCGGTTTAATCGCGGTGCTGCGATCGCTGTTATAAAGCTTCACGCCGACACCCGTCGCCATCCCCTCGCCTGGGGTAACCTGTAGCAGTGTGTCATTCACCGTATCTTTGGTTCCGTCAAACAGTACCGCAACCGATTCAACCGTCTCCGGGCAGTTCTCTACGTTGATTTTGAACTCACGCGGCGTCGTTTCGCTGTGATCGTCAAAGTAGCTTTTCGCCCACGCGCCGAGGTCTACCGTTTTGCTTTTTGACGCAGGGGTAATATCACAGGAAATAAGGGTGATTTTCCCGGTAAAGTTGATCACGCCGCCTGTGCTCTGCGAGCCAGCGCCTGTATCCAGGGAAGCATTAACGCCAGAATCACTGCTTGCCAGTACTGATTGAGAAGATAACAGCAGCCCCGCCGCGGCAATCGCCAGCGCCACATTTTTGATTTTCATTTGGAACACTTTCCCCTCTGTAAATTAAACAGATATAGACTTGTTGTACCAGGTACAATAACCGCTATAAGGATTTAAAAACGCCACCAAAAGGGTTTTAGCAGAATGGGTGACGCGACCTTATAGAATAAAGCAGGGTCCATCCCATGGTGATAATCCGTATATTTTCAAAAGGCCATACACAGATATCCTGCAACTGAGGAAATGACTTCTGGCCGAAAATAACACTGAATACGTTGTGGTTAGTAATAAATTTAATATCTTCTGTAACGTTGCTTCTGAATAAATAGTAAATCATATGCCTTTTAACGTCTACGTATTGAAAAGCAATACGCCGCGTCTGTAAACACTCTGGAATTAACACTCAGCTAACAAATTTAACCCCTTTCGATTGCCCTGATAATTATTAATTTGCTTTTAATACCGTAACTAAATTACAAGAGAGCCAACTGATCATTGTTTGATCAATTTATTTCAGAATATTATTAGCCAAAAAATGTTACTTCAGCAAAAAATTCTTGCCCTTTATCCTGAAAAATCACGGTTAAACAGGATATTTCTTTATCGATCAGCAATTGATCGTTTGTAATACACTGTTAAAATCTATATGTGAAATTTACCTTAATTAAAATTTTTTGCTACAGCTTAGATTTCGCATTTTTAACCAAAAAAATTTTATTTATAGCAAATAAATCACTCTGCTCACATATATACAGCTTTTCAAAAACAC
>NZ_JADBRE010000023.1:0-216040 GCF_014930525.1 Enterobacter cloacae complex sp. S1 | reverse complement strand
GTGCGGGGTTTTTTGCTTTGTACGTAGAAAACATGCCGGATGGCGGCTTCCCCTTATCCGGCCTACAATTGTTAAAACAATTTTAACAATGGTGCCGCTTTGACTCGTCCCTTTGATTATCAACAAGATTTTGCCAATATTAATTTTCGCGAACATCCCGAACGGTATCAGGTGGGCCGGGGTGAGCAGGGCGTATTGATGGTCGAGCCTTATAAAAGCGAAATCCTGCCACACTGGCGTTATAAAAATGCTGAAGTCGCAGCGCGTTCGGCAGAAGAGATCTACGCACTCTTTGAAGAGTACCGCAGGAATAACGATTTTGTAGGTATGGATATGGCGCGTAAATTCATACAGATGGGCTACACCCGTGCCCGGCGATACGCCAATCATAAAGGCGGTAAAAAGTATGATGAGAAGCGCCAGGTCAAACCCCTCGATCTCGATCCCGTAAAAGCAGAGGCCGCTGCGGTATTCAGAACGTGGTGGGATAAAATTCGTGCCGATGAAGATTATTTGCAGCGAAAAAAGGCGCACCAGCAAGCGTGGGGATAATTACTACGTCCGCTAATAATTCGATACCTGATCGAGTTCACAAAATCCAATGAAACATATTGGAAACATTTTATTTACCTAACGATTCGTTTTAAATCCGGTTTTACTGTTTGTGGGCAATGGCCCGCAATGTGAGACAGGGGATTTTAAAATGACAGAAACCGTAGCCAGTGCAGATACGGATAACACAAGTTTAGCAGGCAAGGATACTCGCCGTCGGGTTTGGGCAATCGTTGGAGCTTCATCGGGGAACCTTGTAGAGTGGTTTGATTTTTACGTCTATTCATTCTGTTCACTCTACTTTGCGCATATCTTTTTCCCGTCAGGGAACACCACTACGCAGCTTCTGCAAACCGCAGGCGTTTTTGCCGCCGGGTTCCTGATGCGTCCCATTGGCGGATGGCTGTTCGGCAGGATCGCCGACAGGAAAGGGCGCAAGACATCCATGCTTATCTCCGTATGCATGATGTGCGTCGGCTCGCTGGTGATTGCCTGCCTGCCCGGATATGACACTATCGGAACATGGGCACCGGCGTTGTTGCTGCTGGCACGCCTGTTCCAGGGGCTGTCAGTAGGTGGCGAATACGGCACCAGCGCGACATACATGAGCGAAGTAGCTGTTGAAGGGCGCAAAGGTTTCTATGCATCATTCCAGTATGTAACCCTCATTGGCGGTCAGCTGCTGGCGTTACTGGTTGTGGTGATCCTTCAACAAATCCTTAGCGATGAAGATTTACGCGCCTGGGGCTGGCGCATCCCGTTTGCCCTGGGGGCTGCCCTGGCGGTTGTGGCGCTGTGGTTACGCCGTCAGCTTGATGAAACCTCCCAGCAGGAGGTCAGGGCGCTGAAAGAAGCCGGTTCGATGAAAGGGCTGTGGCGAAACCGCAAAGCGTTTTTGATGGTATTAGGCTTTACCGCCGCAGGCTCGCTAAGCTTCTATACCTTCACCACCTATATGCAAAAATATCTGGTCAACACCACGGGCATGCATGCTAACGTTGCGAGTGTCGTCATGACGGTGGCGTTACTGGTCTTTATGCTCATCCAGCCGATTGTTGGCGCGCTGTCGGACAAAATAGGTCGCCGCACCTCCATGCTGATCTTTGGTGGCATGCTCACCCTGGGGACTGTTCCGCTTTTGACGGCGCTACAGCATACAACCTCTCCGTATGCCGCTTTCGCTTTGATTATGGTGGCACTTATTATTATTAGTTTTTACACGGCAATCAGTGGCATTTTGAAAGCGGAAATGTTTCCCGCACAGGTGAGGGCGCTGGGCGTAGGCCTCTCTTATGCGGTCGCTAACGCCCTGTTCGGCGGTTCGGCAGAGTATGTCGCGCTATCCCTTAAGTCATGGGGCAGTGAATCGACCTTTTTCTGGTATGTCACCATCATGGGGGCGCTGGCGTTTATTGTCTCCCTGATGCTGCATCGTAAAGGAAAAGGGATCCGCCTTTAATAATGCGCCATCTGCCAGACGGCGTAGCCGGTTGTTGCCCCGGCTACGTCCCAGGCAAAATCTTTCCAGCTCCAGCCGCTTCCCGAGGGGCGGCTATCCCAAAGTTCTTTTGATGCCCCCAGGCTGATGGAGAACATCAGCCCCATTGTGGCACTTCGATCCCGGCTATAACCCTGGTGCAGCGCATATTCATTACCCGCAGCGGACAACATTGCAGACGCCAGAAAGTGTTGAGCTTTATCCTGACCCGACCAGTTATCATTAGCCATATGGCTGCAACCGGTCAGGAAAAGAGGGATTATCAGGAAAGGCGTACGCATTAACAGACTCCATAAAAAAGCCCCGTCGATGACAGGGCTCGTGTATTACAGAATGCGGCTGATGAGGCGGTCGATACGGATCCGACGTAGACGGCGAATCAGCTTGCGAACTTTCACCGGATAATCAGCGATGCTTTGCAGATCGCGATAATGACGAACCACTGTGGTATGCGTGCGTATAAGCTCCAGCTCACGATCGCGTTTCGCGGCTAACGCATGCTGAGGATCGTGAATAAGGATGGCGTTTTCCAGATCCAGACGCCAGGCGCGTGGGTTGAGATTATTACCGGTCAGCAGCATCCAATCATCATCCACCCACATTCCTTTGAGGTGATAGCTGTTATCTTCATCTTTCCAGAGACGCACAACCAGCTGGTCCGTGTTCACATAGTACTGTAAACGGCTCAGGAAGCGGCGCAGGTTAATCTCATAGAGATAAGGCAGTGCGCCGATGATCTTGAAAGGTTGATCTTCCGGAATGAAAAAGTCATTTGCCGTTTTATCCCCGACAATAATTTCCACCTTTTTACCATCACGCAGCAGCTGAATGATATTACGCACCAGAACGGCGGGAAGGTTGAAGTACGGGGTACAGATGGTGAGCTTATGCTCCGCGCACGGCATCAAATGGAAGATGGTCTTGTTCAGCAGGCTGGATTTTCCCAGGCCTACCAGAGGCGTAACGGACAGTTCTTCATTACTGGCATCCCCCTGAAAACGATAAACCGCATCGCGCAGTTCCTGGCGGAAGGAGCGAACGTCGTTTTTGATTTCCGGACTTTTCGGACGATGAGGATCGTCAAGACGGTGCACACCCCGGCCATGAACCAGGTTTTTATCAACCCAGTTGAACATGATGTCGGCCATCTGCGGATTGCGGATCAGATGGTAGCGATCGTAACGGTATTTATCGAGCTGATGGAGATACACATCATTCAGGCTGGCACCGCTATAAAGGACGCTGTCATCAATGATAAATCCTTTAAAATGAAGAACGCCAAGCGCTTCACGGGTATTCACCGGTACGCCATACACCGGGATATCAATACCCGGATTTTCCTGGGCCGTGCGGCAATACCAGTCAGCATTGGTATTCGAGGCAGCGGCACCAATACGGCCGCGCTGAGCACGGTGCCAGTCAACCAGCACGCGAACATCCAGTTCTGGACGCTGACGTTTCGCTTCATAGAGCGCGTTAAGGATCGCACGCCCACCTTCATCTTGTTCAAGATAGAGCGCCACAATACAAATACGTCGCGTAGCGCTGGCAATCTTTTCAAGGAGCGTCTCCCGGAAATGAGCGGGAGCATAAAAGAACTCTACATCATCAACTGACTGAGAAATCTTCGGTAGTTGAGCAAGGTGTTGTTGATGTTTATTACGCTTAAATTTTGACAACATCACAGTGCGTTTCTTCTCTGTTCATTGAAGGGTTGTCTGTACCAGGCAAACAACATAAGCGGACAATGATACCCCAGTGCCGCGAAAAGTGGGTAACATTTCCAGCAGCTTACTCTTGTTTATCCGTCGAAATCAGGCTGAGGGACAGAGAGACAATGCCTTCATCCAGCTGGATATCAACGTCAAAACCGAGCTTCCGCGCCAGGGTCACCATACCCCGATTGTTTGGCATAGTAATGCCATTCAGGCGTGACAATCCGTGATCGCGCGTATAACCAATGAGTTTTTCGAGCAGCCGTCTGCCCAACCCCAAACCCTTAAGATCGGAACGCACCAGTACGGCAAACTCCGCATCCACGTTATCCGGGTCGGAAATGGCACGCGTCACGCCGAGGATCTCCTCTCCCGCTCCGGAACGGCGGACCGCCACAATCGCCATTTCTCGATCGTAGTCGATCTGGGTCATATTGGCTAAATCGTCGTGGGTAAATTCATTGATTTCGCTGAAATAGCGATAGTACAAATCTTCCTTCGTCACCTGCGAGATGAACGCCCGCAGCAGCGGCTCGTCTTCCGGCAGGATAGGGCGAAACAGCGCCCGTTCCCCATTTTTCATCTCCACCCACTCTTCCAGATGAAGAGGATAAGGACGAATGGCGAGACGGCTTTCCCGATCACCGATAAAGGGCGCAATATCCAGCGTCACGTCCAGCGCGGTAAATTCATTTCCGGAGGCAAGAAGGGGGTGGATATCCAGGCGCTGGATCTCCGCACAGTCAACAATGAGGTTGGAGACCTTCACCAGAAACTGGCTTAATCCGGCGATATCAAGCGGCCGCAGAGCGCTTCTCCCGCGGATTTTTTTGCTTTTGATGGCCTGAATAATCAAATAACGCGCCAGGTTCATGTTTAGAGGAGGAAGCGCGACAACCGCCTGTTCTTCTGGCCGCCACTCAACGCCGCCTTCACCCAGCATAATGAGCGGACCAAAAACCGGATCGTGTTCGACAACCACGCGCAGCTCCTGTGCACCCGCACGGTTGGCCATGCTCTGCACCAGCAGGCCGTGGATCCGGGCCTGTGGCCACGTCATTTTTACGCGATCGATAATGGCATCCGCGGCCTGTTGCACTTCTGTCGCGGTGCGCAGATACAGCATGACGCCCTGCACATCCGATTTGTGCGGAATATCGGGAGAGCGCAGCTTCAGCGCGACCGGATAACCAATCTGCTCAGCGATATGTACCGCCTCAGCGCTGTCGCCGGCAATCCAGGTGGGCAGGGTTTGCATCCCATAGCTGCCAAGAATGGGTTGCACCTCATGTGTATCAAGAGAAGTGGCGCCCTCTTCGATGGCCTGCTGCAAAAGCCTGTGCACATCCACCGAATTTGCGGTGAGATTGCCCGGCAGAGCAGGCGTTTCACGCAGCTGCTTCTGGTTGCGGCGGTATTCAACCATATGCATAAACGCGGTAATGGTGCCCTCCGGGGTACGGTAGGTTGGCAACCCGGCTTCACTAAACAGACGCCGTGCCTCCTGCGAGGAGAACTCGCCGCACCAGTTGGTCAGCAGTGTAACGTATTTGCCGCGGGGATGGTTTCGGACCGCCTCAATCAGCGCTCGCGCACTTTCGCTGCCTGGCGCAACCGCGCTGGGCGAATGGATAATCATCAGCGCATCAAAGTCCTGGCTATCCAGCAAAATCGTGATCGCCTTAATGTAACGATCGCTGCTGGCATCATCGCGCAAATCGAGGGGATTATCGGGAACAACGCTTCCCGGTAACGCGTCCCGCAGGCGCTGTAGCGTCTCTTCACCCAGCGTGGCCAGCTTGCCGTTGCGTAGCCAGAGCTCGTCCAGCGCCAGGGCGGCGGGAGCGGCACCGTTGCTGACAATCATCAGCTTTTCACCGCGCAGGGGGCGCATGTGGCTTAACGTTTCGACGGCGGAAAAAAGCTCGTGCGTATCCTGTACCCGCAGTAGACCGGCGCGCTGGATCGCTGCATCCCATGCGGGATCCATCCCGGAACGGGAATGTAGCAGGCGCTGAGCCGCGGGGCTGCGCCCGCTTTTGATGACCAGTATCGGTTTATTTCGCGATGCGCTACGCGACGCCGACACAAAACGACGGGCGTCGCTCAGGTGTTCAAGGTAGAGCAGGATAGCGCTGGTTTTGCTGTCACGCGCCAGGAAATCCAGCAGCTCATCGACGTCAATGTCCAGGCTGTCGCCCAAAGCGATGAAATAGGAAAAACCCATCTCACGCTGCTGCGCCCAGTCGAGGATGGTATTGGATACCGCAGCCGACTGCGAAATAAAGGCCAGTTTGCCTTTACGGATCGGAACCGGGGAAAAACTGGCATTCAGCCCTTGCCAGGGCGCAAGCAGGCCGAGGCTGTTTGGACCTAGAATGCGCATCTGGTAGCGGCTGGCGCAGGCCAGCAGTTCGGGCTGCTGTTCAGGAGGCGAGGAAAGAATAATGCAGGTTTTACAGCCTTTCTGACCGAGCGACTCAAGCAGTTCGAGGTTTCGTTTCGCATGCGTACAGAGCACGGCGAGGTCGGGAACGAAAGGCAGGCTCTGCACATCCGGCCACGCCAGTACTCCCTGTACCGCTTTATAAGCGGGCGTAACAGGCATGACCGGGCCGTTAAACCCGCCAGCCAGCAGGTTACGCATCATCAGATACCCTGCGCGGTCCGGTTTCATCGAGGCGCCAATAACGGCAATGGATTTCGGACGGAGTAGCGCTTCTAACCCTCTCTGGCTCATGCAGGCCTCCCGTGAATGCAAGCGACCTGATGATTTTAAACGCTTTCTGTCTCTGTTGCTGTGACGCTACCCTTATGAACGGTTTTTCCCGCAAGATAACGTTCACGGAAGCAGGAGAAGTGGGAGCCCAGCGCGCCGGCCGCCTGGGTATCGCCCGCCAGATCCAGTAGCGCAATAGCGACTTCAGCGGTGCAATATTGACCGTCGGCATGCGCTTCACGCAAGCGATAGGCCGTAACGCGCGACAGATCGACGGAAATCACCGGCAGCGCATCAAGGTAAGGGCTTTTGCGAAACATCTTTCTCGCTTCGGTCCAGGTGCCGTCGAGCATAATAAACAGCGGCGGCTTACCGGATGGTGGCACCGTAAGCACCTGACGTTGTTCGCCTGCATATGATGCCGGGAAAACGACCATGGGCTGATAGTCCGGGCTTGCCACCAGGTCGAGCAGAGCCTGAGGTGGCTCAGTGCGCGACCACTGAAACGCTGCGGTGTTGGGCAGAATATCGGCGATCAAACGCCCCGTGTTGCTGGGCTTCATCGGTTCGGTATCGAACATGACCAGACAAAAGCGGCTTTTCGCCTCGCTCGGTGCAAGCGTTTCGCACAGACACACTTTCAGCGGTAAAAGGCAGCGCTGGCAGCGGCGAATACGATTGCCTCGGGCCAGAAAAGGGCGGGTGGCGCGCGCAAGGCGCTCGGCGCGTAATTGAAGTACAGCGTTATCAGTCATGGGCGAAAAGGCAGGAAAAACCTCATTTTCGCAGAGGAGCGAACGGGGCACAAGGTATGCCCCGTGAATGTTACAGGGATTCGTTTAACCAGCTGTCGAAAGGCGCTTTCGGTACTGCACCATTGAGCATATCGATCACTTCACCATTTTTGAAAATCATAATGGTTGGAATGCTGCGAATGCGAAAACGGGCGCTGAGTTCACGTTCCACTTCGGTATTCACTTTGACAAAACGCATTTTCCCGCTGCGCTCTTCAGCCACGTCTTCGAAGATGGGCGCAAAGTTACGGCAGGGGCCGCACCACGGTGCCCAGAAATCGACCACAACAGGCAGATCGTCCTTGAGGAGTTTGTCCAGCGTAGCACCCGTCGCGTTAATGACATCGCCATCAAATAATTCGTGGCCACAACGCCCGCATTTCGCACCGTCATCCATCCGGTCGTCCGGAATGCGGTTTACAGCCTGACAGTTGGCACATACGGTATTCATAACTAACCTCTGATAGAGCCGTGGAACAACGGCAGAACGCCGATAATGTTTCTGATATGTTACATATTATCAGTGAGCTTGTATGAAACGACAATGCGTTTTATTCAATGGGAACAATAGTCACAGGCTTTTGTACGAAATTATGGCTATGAGCTTGCACATCGGGTAATCTGCGCGCTTCGCGCAGCGCTGGTGGAGAAAAGCATGAACGACGAAATGAAAAACAAAAGCGGCAAGGTCAAAGTGATGTATGTCCGCAGTGATGATGACTCTGATAAACGCACCCAAAATCCGCGTACCGGAAAAGGTGGCGGGCGTCCGGCGTCTTCTCGTGCAGACGGTGGCCGTCGCCCCGCCCGCGATGACAGAAATAACCGCGGCGATGACCGCAAACGTGATGACCGTAAGCGTGACGATCGCAAACGCGATGATGTTGTCCGTGACGGTGGCTCGCCATGGCGTACCGTTTCTCGCGCGCCCGGTGAAGAGGCGACCGAAAAAGCCGATCACGGCGGTATCAGCGGAAAAAGCTTTATCGATCCGGAAGTGCTGCGTCGTCAGCGTGCGGAAGAGACCCGTGTCTACGGTGAGAACGCCTGTCAGGCCCTGTTCCAGAGCCGCCCGGAGTGTATCGTTCGTGCATGGTTTATTCAGAGCGTGACCCCGCGCTTTAAAGAAGCGCTGCGCTGGATGGCGGCGAACCGTAAAGCCTATCACGTGGTTGACGATGCCGAGCTGACAAAAGCGTCCGGGACTGAACACCACGGCGGCGTCTGCTTCCTGATCAAAAAACGTAACGGCACTACCGTGCAGCAGTGGGTCAGCCAGGCGGATGCCGATGACTGCGTGCTGGCGCTGGAAGATGTGGGTAACCCGCATAACCTGGGCGCTATGATGCGTAGCTGCGCGCACTTTGGCGTGAAAGGCGTTCTGTTGCAGGATGCCGCGCTGCTGGAATCCGGTGCGGCGATTCGTACTGCGGAAGGCGGTGCAGAGCATGTTCAGCCGATCACCGGCGACAGCGTGCTGGAAGCCCTGGAGCAATTCCGTAAAGCGGGCTACACCATTGTCACCACCTCAAGCCGTGCCGCTACGCCGCTGTTTAAAGCGACGTTGCCGCGCAAAATGGTGCTGGTGTTAGGTCAGGAGCGTGATGGTCTGTCTGATGCGGCACTCTCCAGCGCTGACCTGAGCGTCTCTATCGACGGCACTGGCAACGTTGAAAGCCTGAACGTATCCGTTGCGACCGGCGTGCTGCTGGCGGAATGGTGGCGTCAGAACAAGGCATAAGCCTTTTATGTGCCGGGCCCTGACCCGGCACATTCAAACCCTACTCGCTCTCTGCCGGTAACACAGGCATCCAGTCAATCGGCTTTTCGCCACGCTTTTCCAGCCACTCATTCGTCAGAACAAAATGATTACTGCCAAAGAAACCGCGATGCGCAGACAGCGGCGACGGGTGCGGTGCCTTCAGCACGTAATGACGCTGACGATCGATAATCGCCCCTTTCTTTTGGGCATGCGAACCCCAGAGTAAAAACACGACGCCTTCACGATGCTCATTGATCAGGCTGATAACCTTATCGGTAAAGGTTTCCCATCCCAGACTGGCGTGGGAGTGTGCCTGACCCGCCCGGACGGTTAATACGGTATTCAGCAACAGCACGCCCTGGCGCGCCCAGCTTTCCAGATAACCGTGATTAGGGCGGGTAAAACCCGGAATCGTTCCTTCCAGCTCTTTATACATATTCAGCAGAGAAGGGGGGATGGCCACGCCCGGACGCACGGAAAATGCCAGTCCGTGAGCCTGCCCGGGGCCGTGGTACGGATCCTGCCCCAGGATAACCACCTTTACATCACTCAGTTCGGTGTAGCGGAAGGCGTTAAACACATCTTTCTGCGGCGGATAAATTGTCTGGCCGGCCTGCCGTTCAGCCGCAACGGTACTGAGGGTGTTAATAAAATAGGGCTGCTGCTTCTCTTCTGCCAGCACGTCATGCCAGGTTAGAGGTGTTGTCATCTCGCTCTCCTGCGAATCTCATTCTGTGTCTAGCTTACCTGCTAAACCCCAATGAGCAAAATTACCCGCGGAAAAGCAGGCTAAGTGTCTCAATTTATGTTGAAAACCAGGCAGGATAAGTTGAATTGGTAAACCTTTAAAATTGATCTAAAACAAAAAATACAGACCACACTCTTTGTGTGGTTGGTGGTTTTGTTGATTTAAATCAATAAATCACCCGGGTCTGAATGTTATATATACACACAACAAACAATGGTTTTACCAATTGGCCGCAAAAGGCCAGCATCAGTTAATGTAGCCTAAGGGAGGCAACACATGATTACAGGTATCCAGATTACTAAAGCTGCAAATGACGATCTGCTGAACTCTTTCTGGCTGCTGGACAGCGAGAAAAACGAAGCGCGCTGTGTAGTAGCGAAAGCAGGTTTTGCGGAAGACGAAATCGTTCCGGTGAGCAAACTGGGCGAAATTGAATACCGTGAAATTCCAATGCAAGTGCAACCAGAAGTACGCGTGGAAGGTGGTCAGCACCTGAACGTTAACGTCCTGCGTCGCGAAACGCTGATGGATGCCGTTGAGCACCCGGAAAAATACCCGCAGCTGACCATCCGTGTGTCTGGCTATGCGGTGCGTTTCAACTCTCTGACCCCGGAACAGCAGCGCGACGTTATCGCGCGTACCTTTACTGAAAGCCTGTAAAGTTCAGCTTCGGGGGTGGAATAAAAAAGCCGGGAATGTCCCGGCTTTTTTTTTACTCTTCAGTTTTTGTCTCTGGCGCAGCAGAACTTGGCTTACGGCGCTTACCAATATTTTTGGTATCGCGGTGGCGCTGTTTAACGCGCGGCTTCTCTTTTTCTTTCTCTTTTCTCTCAGCACGTTTCGCGAGCGCTTTCTTGGACGGTTTACCCGTCATTTTTTCACTCGGCGCACGTGTGGTCGGACGAAGCCCGTCAATCACGCGAGCTTTCAGCGGCTCCTCAACGTAGCGGCCAATTTTCTGTAGCAGCAAATGGTCGTGCGCTTCTACCAGAGAGATAGCAATACCTTTGCGGCCCGCACGGCCGGTACGACCAATACGGTGCAGGTAAGTATCACCGCTGCGCGGCATATCAAAGTTGATTACGTGGCTCACGTCCGGGATGTCGATCCCGCGCGCGGCAACATCGGTGGCAACCAGCACATTCACGCGGCCATCGGTCAGGCGCTTAATCCCTTCGGTTCGCTTAACCTGCGCCATTTCACCTTCGAGATAGCAGTTGTTAATGCCGGCGTTGCGCAGCATTTCTGCCAGCTCATGTACGCGCTCACGTTTGCGTACGAAGACGATGGTACGGGTTGCCTCTTCCTGCTTCAGCAGGTGTTTCAACAACTCAACCTTATGCTCAAGGTTATCTGCGCGGTAGTACCACTGGTGGATCTTCTTACGCTCACGGGTCGATGGCGTAGCGGACACTTCCACCGGATCTTCCAGCAGACGTTCGGCGAAATCTTTAATGGCATCCCCTTCAAGGGTTGCCGAGAACAGCATTGTCTGATTACGCCAGCGCGTTTCACCCGCGATGTGTTCGATATCCTGGGCAAAGCCCATGTCCAGCATGCGGTCAGCTTCATCGAGAATCAGCGTTTCCACCGCGCGGCAGTCGAAGTTCTCTTCTTTTATGTATTGCAGCAGACGGCCCGTCGTCGCGACAACGATATCCTGGTTTTCGCTGAACACTTCGGCGTGGTTCATATACGCTACGCCGCCGGTGATGGTCGCGATATCCAGATGGGTGTTCGCCGCCAGCTCACGCGCGTGTTCGGCAACCTGCATCGCCAGTTCACGGGTCGGGGTCAGGATCAAAATGCGCGGCGGGCCTGATTTTTTACGCGGAAAGTCGAGCAAATGCTGCAACACAGGCAGCAAGTAGGCTGCTGTCTTCCCCGTGCCGGTTGGCGCAGAACCGAGCACATCGCGGCCCTCAAGCGCAGGCGGAATGGCCGCGGCCTGAATGGCGGTCGGGCGTGTAAAGCCTTTGCTCTCAAGGGCATTGAGCAGGCTTTCATCGAGTTCAAGTTCGGAAAAAGTCGTTACAGTCATGTTCTACCTCTGTGTGGGGCGCTGATTATAGACGTTACGGCTGTAATCTTCATCTGTTTGTATGGATATCGCTTTTCGACCACTTCGCTTTCCCCTATGCTACTCCAGTTTCACTCAGAAGGTTGTCCTGACATGTCTCAACTCAAAGCGCAGTTGCGCCGCGATGGTTTTACGTTTAAACAGTTTTTTGTGGCGCACGATCGTTGTGCGATGAAAGTCGGCACAGACGGTATTTTACTGGGTGCATGGGCGCCTGTCGCAGGTGTAAAACGCATTCTGGATATTGGTACGGGCAGCGGACTTCAGGCGCTGATGCTGGCGCAGCGAACGGAAGAACACGTCACGATCGACGCCGTTGAGCTTGATCCTCAGGCGTCCCGGCAGGCAAGTGAAAACGCTGCCGACTCTCCGTGGGCAGATCGCATCAGGGTAGAATGCGCCGATGTCCTGACCTGGGCGCCGGAGCAAACCGCGCGTTACGATTTGATTGTCAGCAATCCGCCGTATTTCACGCCAGGCGTGGAATGTGGAACGCCAGAACGCGAGCAGGCACGTTACACCGGCTCGCTCGATCACAAGGCGCTACTGACCAGTGCGGCGGAGCTCATCTCGGAAGAGGGATTTTTCTGCGTGGTCTTGCCTGAAAGCACGGGTAATACCTTCATTGAGATCGCACGGGGGATCGGCTGGAATCTGCGTCTTCGTACCGATATTTCGGATACGGAAGGACGCTTACCGCACCGCGTGTTGCTGGCGCTCTCGCCGAAAGAGGGGGAATGCTTTATCGACAGGATGGTCATTCGTGGGCCAGACCAGCGTTATTCCGAAGATTACACTGCCCTGACCCAGGCCTTTTATCTGTTTATGTGAACCTGCGGCGTCAACACCGACGGGCCGGACATTTCAAGCGGTTCGGGATAGTCCAGCGTATAATGCAGGCCACGGCTCTCTTTGCGCATCATCGCACAGCGCACAATCAGCTCGGCAACCTGCACAAGGTTGCGCAGCTCCAGCAGATTATTAGAAACGCGGAAGTTGGCGTAATATTCATCAATTTCCTGCTGCAACATCATGATGCGGCGTAACGCGCGTTCCAGACGCTTCGTTGTGCGTACAATCCCGACATAATCCCACATGAAAAGCCGCAGCTCGTGCCAGTTATGCTGGATAACCACCAGTTCGTCCGGGTTTTCTACCCGACTTTCATCCCATGCCGGCAAGTGTGTTGTCGGACGTGCATAGGGCATGCGTTTGGTAATATCTTCCGCAGCCGACCACCCATACACCAGACACTCCAGCAGCGAGTTTGAGGCCATGCGATTCGCACCATGCAGGCCGGTGTAGCTGACCTCGCCGATCGCATACAAACCATCCACGTCGGTACGACCATGATCGTCAACCATCACCCCGCCACAGGTATAGTGTGCGGCAGGTACAATCGGCACCGGATCGCGGGTTAAATCAATACCCAGACTCAGCAGCTTTTCATAAATCATCGGGAAGTGCTGGCGAATAAAGTCTTTCGGTTTATGGCTAATGTCCAGATACATACAGTCGACGCCAAGCCGCTTCATCTCGTGGTCAATGGCGCGGGCCACGATATCCCGCGGGGCAAGTTCACCTCGGGGGTCGAAGTCCGGCATAAACCGGGAACCGTCCGGACGCTTCAGATACGCGCCTTCGCCGCGCAACGCTTCAGTTAACAGGAAGTTACGTGCCTGCGGGTGGAACAGGGCGGTAGGATGGAACTGATTAAACTCCATATTCGCCACGCGGCAGCCTGCGCGCCAGGCCATGGCGATACCGTCTCCGGAGGCGATATCCGGGTTTGTCGTGTACTGGTAAACCTTGGAGGCGCCGCCAGTCGCCAGCACAACGGCTTTTGCCTGGCAGGTTTCCACCTTCTCTTTATTCCGATTCCACACCCATGCGCCGACAACACGGCGCGTGCCGGGCAGGCCAATCTTATCGGAAATAATCAGGTCGACGGCGTTGCTGCGCTCCAGCACCCGAATATTAGGATGGCTGAGGGCTTTGCTGACCAGCGTGGTTTCAACCGCTTTTCCGGTTGCATCAGCAGCGTGCAGAATACGGCGGTGGCTGTGCCCGCCTTCACGGGTCAGGTGATAGCTCTCTTCACCATTAGGCTGAACATGCGTATCAAACAGCACGCCCTGATCGATAAGCCATTGCACGCAGTGGCGGGCATTGCTGGCGACAAACTCTGCCGCATGCTCATCCACGATCCCGGCGCCGGCAATCAGGGTGTCTTCTACGTGCGAGGCTATACTATCCGTTTCATCAAACACGGCGGCAATACCGCCTTGTGCATAGAAGGTGGAACCTTCGCTCATCGGCCCTTTACTCAGCACGATTACGTTCTGATGTTCCGCCAGGCGCAGTGCGAGGGATAGGCCGGCAGCACCGCTGCCGATGATCAGTACATCACAATGAAGTTCAGGCGTCGTGTTCATGATGTTTGTTTAATTTACTAAACATGGTGTGGGGAGAATAGCATTGTGATGCGAGATATCGCACGTTTTTTTTGTTGTGTGTTGCAATGACTAAACGGAAGGCCAGAAGTTAAATCTGCGCTAAATGGCCGGAAATATTTTGCGAAGCAGATCGTTAGCTTCAGATTTTGTGGTGAAATAAAGCCTGTGTTGCGTTACTCTTCTGACGATAAAGTTGATGATTCTTGTCAGAAAGCGGGTGCGTATCGTGAACAGACTTATAATGAGAGAAAATGAACGGTCTGCGGCGCGATGAACAAAAACAAAGGCGTTACGGAACTTATTGAAGAACAGACACTCTAATTCGGTGCTTGCTCAAAGTGCAATGTTGTTAGAGTGGCGTTTCGATAACGCGTGGAATTTGGTTTGGGGAGACATTACCTCGGATGAGCGAGCAGTTAACGGACCAGGTCCTGGTTGAACGGGTCCAGAAGGGAGATCAGAAAGCTTTTAACCTACTGGTGGTGCGCTACCAGCATAAGGTAGCGAGTCTGGTTTCCCGCTATGTACCGTCAGGCGATGTTCCTGATGTGGTGCAAGAGTCTTTTATTAAGGCCTATCGCGCGCTGGATTCATTCCGGGGGGATAGTGCTTTTTATACCTGGCTGTATCGTATTGCAGTCAATACGGCTAAGAATTATTTGGTTGCTCAGGGCCGTCGTCCGCCTTCTAGTGACGTTGACGCTATCGACGCAGAAAACTTCGAAAGTGGCGGCGCGCTGAAAGAAATTTCGAACCCTGAGAACTTAATGTTGTCAGAAGAACTGAGACAAATCGTTTTTCGCACGATCGAGTCGCTCCCGGAAGATTTACGCATGGCAATTACGTTACGGGAGCTGGATGGCCTAAGCTATGAAGAGATAGCCGCCATCATGGATTGTCCGGTCGGCACGGTTCGTTCACGAATTTTCCGTGCGCGAGAAGCCATTGATAATAAAGTTCAACCGCTTATCAGGCGTTGACGATAGCGGGATACTGGAAAAGGTATTAGGCATGCAGAAAGAAAAACTTTCCGCTTTAATGGATGGTGAAACGCTGGATAATGAGCTGCTCGATGAGTTGTCTCATTCTCCCGAAATGCAACAGACCTGGGAGAGCTATCATCTTATCCGCGACTCACTGCGCGGTGATACCAGCGAGGTTCTCCATTTCGATATCTCAGCACGCGTTATGGCGGCCATTGAGAACGAACCTGTTCATCAGACCACGCCGCTGATTCCTGAAGCGCAGCCTGCACCTCACCAATGGCAGAAAATGCCGTTCTGGCACAAGGTGCGTCCATGGGCCAGCCAGCTCACCCAAATGGGGGTCGCTGCGTGCGTATCGCTTGCAGTTATCGTTGGGGTCCAGCACTATAATACTCAGTCTGAAGCCAATCAGCAGCCTGAAGCGCCAGTGTTCAATACGCTGCCGATGATGGGTAAAGCCAGCCCGGTTAGCCTGGGCGTACCGGCAGATGCCTCCGCAAGCGGCGGACAGCAACAGCAGGTACAGGAGCAGCGCCGTCGCATTAATGCGATGTTGCAGGATTACGAGTTGCAGCGTCGTCTGCACTCCGAGCAGCTTCAGTTTGAGCAGGCCCAAACCCAGCAGGCTGCTGTGCAGGTGCCAGGAAACCAAACTTTAGGAACGCAATCGCAGTAATGAAGCAACTTTGGTTCGCCATGTCTTTGATGGCGGGTAGCCTGTTCTTCTCTGCTAACGCCTCGGCTGATGTTTCATCCGGGGCGTTGTTGCAGCAAATGAATCTGGCCAGCCAGTCACTCAATTACGAGTTGGCATTTATCAGCATCAATAAGCAGGGTGTCGAATCGTTACGCTATCGCCACGCCCGCCTTGATAACCAGCCGCTCGCCCAGCTTTTACAGATGGATGGCCCGCGTCGGGAAGTGGTCCAGCGTGGGAATGAAATCAGCTATTTCGAGCCTGGCCTTGAGCCGTTTACGCTCAATGGTGACTACATCGTTGACTCCCTGCCGTCGCTCATTTACACCGATTTTAAACGTCTCGCCCCCTACTATGATTTTATCTCGGTGGGGCGAACGCGTATTGCCGACAGGCTGTGCGAAGTGATCCGCGTTGTCGCGCGGGATGGGACACGTTACAGCTATATCGTCTGGATTGACGCAGAGACGAAGCTGCCGATGCGCGTTGATCTGCTCGATCGCGACGGTGAAACGCTGGAGCAGTTCCGCGTGATCTCCTTCGATGTGAACAGTCAGGTTGGCAACAGCATGCAGAATCTGGCCAAAGCCAGCCTGCCGCCTTTGCTTTCCGTGCCTGCCGGCGATTCTGTCAATTTTAACTGGGTACCATCCTGGATCCCGCAAGGGTTCAGCGAAGTTTCCAGCAGCCGTCGCCAGCTCCCAACCATTGAAACACCAGTTGAGTCGCGACTCTATTCCGATGGGCTGTTTAGCTTCTCGGTGAATATCAATCGCGCTACGGCGAACAGTTCCGAACAGATGCTCCGTACCGGTCGCCGGACGGTCAGCACGACGGTGCGCGATAATGCGGAAATTACCATTGTCGGTGAATTACCGCCGCCAACGGCAAAACGTATTTCAGACAGCATTAAATTCAGGGCTGCGCAATGATTAAAGAGTGGGCCACGGTCGTATCCTGGCAGGATGGCGTAGCGCTTGTCAGCTGTGACGTTAAAGCATCATGCAGCAGCTGCGCTTCGCGAGCCGGTTGCGGCAGCCGCGTGTTAAATAAGCTGGGGCCGCAAACGTCGCACACTATTGCTGTGCCGAGCGATCAGCCGCTGGTGGCAGGGCAAAAAGTGGAGCTGGGCATCGCTGAAGGTAGCCTGCTCACTTCCGCCATGCTGGTTTACCTTTCTCCGCTGGCAGGTCTGTTCGTGATGGGTGGGGTTTTCCAGATGCTGTTCGGCACAGATTTGGCCGCCATGTGCGGTGCCGCTTTGGGCGGCGTGGGCGGGTTCTGGCTTGCTAAAGGCGTTTCCCCAAGGCTTGCCGCCCGGGAAGCGTGGCAGCCCGTTATCCTCAGCGTTGCACTGGCACCCGACCAACTTCGTGTTGAGACGCTCTCTTCTGAGGCCCGGTAATCTGCCGGGCTTTATTATTATTTACATCGCAATAAAGAAAACGCCGTCTCTTCGCGCTATACCTGGCTCTAAGTGCATTTCCAGCTGACGAGGATGTAGTGTAGAATGCTGCGTTTTCGCACTGAAAAACGTCAGGCTAAGAACAGCGGCCTCCAGGAATTCGTAAGGCATAATTATTTAACTATATGAAGAACATACGTAACTTTTCGATCATTGCTCACATTGACCACGGTAAGTCGACGCTGTCTGACCGTATTATCCAGATTTGCGGTGGCCTGTCTGATCGTGAAATGGCAGCCCAGGTTCTGGACTCCATGGACCTGGAACGCGAACGCGGTATTACCATCAAAGCGCAGAGCGTGACGCTCGACTATAAAGCTTCCGATGGTGAAACCTATCAGCTGAACTTTATCGACACCCCAGGGCACGTTGACTTCTCTTATGAAGTGTCACGCTCGCTGGCGGCCTGCGAAGGCGCGCTGCTGGTGGTGGATGCCGGGCAGGGCGTAGAGGCCCAGACGCTGGCAAACTGCTACACCGCCATGGAAATGGATCTTGAAGTGGTGCCGGTTCTGAATAAAATCGACCTGCCAGCCGCCGATCCTGAGCGCGTAGCGGAAGAGATTGAAGACATCGTCGGTATTGATGCGACCGATGCAGTGCGCTGCTCGGCGAAAACCGGTGTCGGTGTTCCGGACGTACTGGAACGTCTGGTGCGTGATATTCCGCCGCCGGAAGGCGACCCGGATGCGCCGCTACAGGCGCTGATCATCGACTCCTGGTTCGATAACTACCTCGGCGTTGTCTCGCTGGTGCGTATTAAAAACGGCACCATGCGTAAAGGCGACAAAATCAAGGTCATGAGCACCGGCCAGGTCTACAACGCTGACCGTCTGGGCATCTTCACGCCAAAACAGGTTGACCGTACCGAACTGAAATGCGGCGAAGTGGGCTGGCTGGTCTGTGCAATTAAAGACATCCTCGGCGCGCCGGTGGGCGATACCCTGACCGGTGCACGTAACCCGGCAGATAAAGCGCTGCCAGGCTTCAAAAAGGTGAAACCGCAGGTTTATGCGGGTCTGTTCCCGGTCAGCTCTGACGATTACGAAAACTTCCGCGATGCGCTCGGAAAGCTGAGCCTCAACGATGCCTCCCTGTTCTACGAGCCAGAAAGCTCAACGGCGCTGGGCTTTGGCTTCCGCTGTGGCTTCCTCGGTCTGCTGCACATGGAGATCATTCAGGAACGTCTGGAGCGTGAATACGATCTGGATCTGATCACCACCGCCCCGACGGTTGTCTACGAAGTAGAAACCACATCGAAAGAGGTGATCTACGTCGACAGCCCGTCCAAGCTCCCGCCGCTGAATAATATTCAGGAACTGCGCGAGCCTATCGCAGAGTGTCACATGCTGCTGCCGCAGGAGTTCCTCGGTAACGTGATCACCCTGTGTATTGAGAAGCGTGGCGTGCAGACCAACATGGTTTACCACGGTAACCAGGTGGCGCTGACCTATGAAATTCCGATGGCAGAAGTGGTGCTCGACTTCTTCGACCGTCTGAAGTCTACCTCCCGTGGCTATGCGTCGCTGGACTACAACTTCAAACGCTTCCAGGCCTCGAACATGGTTCGTGTGGACGTGCTGATCAACGGCGAGCGTGTGGATGCGCTGGCGCTGATCACCCACAACGATAACGCACCGTACCGTGGTCGTGAGCTGGTTGAGAAGATGAAAGATCTGATCCCTCGTCAGCAGTTTGACATTGCGATTCAGGCGGCCATTGGTAACCACATCATTGCCCGTTCAACCGTGAAGCAGCTGCGTAAAAACGTTCTGGCTAAGTGTTACGGCGGCGACGTCAGCCGTAAGAAAAAGCTGTTGCAGAAGCAGAAAGAAGGTAAGAAGCGTATGAAGCAGGTCGGTAACGTTGAGCTGCCGCAGGAAGCATTCCTTGCCATCCTTCATGTTGGTAAAGACGGTAACGGTAAATAACCTTAAGGAGTTGGCATGGCGAACATGTTTGCCCTGATCCTGGTCATCGCTACCCTGGTGACAGGTCTGTTGTGGTGCCTCGATAAGTTTATCTTCGCCCCAAAACGCCGTGAACGTCAGGCTGCCGCGCAGGCAGCCACGGGCGATGCGCTGGACGCGAAAACCCTGAAAAAAGTCGGCCCAAAACCGGGCTGGCTGGAAACAGGGGCATCGGTATTCCCGGTGCTGGCGATTGTGCTGGTGGTGCGTTCATTTATCTATGAACCGTTCCAGATCCCGTCAGGATCGATGATGCCAACGCTGCTGATCGGTGATTTCATTCTGGTTGAGAAGTTTGCCTATGGCATCAAAGATCCGATCTATCAGAAAACGCTGATCGAAACGGGTCATCCGAAACGTGGCGACATCGTGGTGTTTAAATATCCGGAAGATCCGCGGCTGGATTATATTAAACGCGCGGTAGGTCTGCCGGGCGATAAAGTGACCTACGATCCGGTGGCAAAAGAGGTGACCATTCAGCCAGGCTGTAGCTCTGGCACCGCATGTGAAAATGCGCTGCCAGTCACTTACTCCAACGTTGAGCCAGCTGATTTTGTGCAGACCTTCGCCCGCCGTAACGGCGGTGAAGCGACCAGCGGATTCTTCCAGGTGCCAAAAGGTGAAACCAAAGAGAATGGCATTCGTCTGGTTGAACGCAAAGAGACGCTGGGCGATGTTACTCACCGCATTCTGACCGTGCCCATCGCACAGGATCAGCTGGCAATGTACTACCAGCAGCCAGGCCAACAGCTGGCGACCTGGATTGTGCCGCCGGGACACTACTTCATGATGGGTGACAACCGCGATAACTCTGCGGACAGCCGTTACTGGGGCTTTGTGCCGGAAGCGAATCTGGTCGGTAAAGCAACCGCTATCTGGATGAGTTTTGAGAAGCAGGAAGGCGAGTGGCCGACCGGCGTTCGCCTGAATCGCATTGGCGGAATTCATTAATTTTCGCCAAAAATAACACGTAGCGGCTTTTATTCGCCGCTACGTGAATTATTTCAGCGATAAATCTCTTTGAACTAACGACATCCCCTGTCGTTGTGTATAGAATATTCCCCCGAAGTTTAAGGTTGGCCCTGCAAGGGTGCCACGGCACACGAAACCGCGTTGGTTTTCTCAGGTCGGTTTCGTGTGCTGCATTTTTGACGCATTCATTTATTGGTATCGCATGAACCCCATCGTAATTAATCGGCTTCAACGGAAGCTGGGCTACACTTTTCATCATCAGGAGTTGTTGCAACAGGCATTAACCCATCGCAGTGCCAGCAGCAAACATAATGAGCGTCTCGAGTTTTTAGGCGACTCTATTTTAAGTTTCGTGATTGCAAATGCGCTTTATCATCGTTTTCCGCGTGTGGACGAAGGTGATATGAGCCGCATGCGCGCCACGCTGGTGCGCGGCAATACCCTCGCTGAAATCGCACGCGAATTTGAGCTGGGTGAATGCCTGCGTCTGGGGCCAGGTGAGCTGAAAAGTGGTGGTTTCCGTCGTGAATCCATCCTTGCCGATACGGTCGAGGCATTGATCGGTGGCGTGTTCCTGGACAGCGATATCCAGACCGTAGAAAAGCTGATCCTTAACTGGTATCAGACCCGCCTGGACGAAATCAGCCCGGGCGATAAACAAAAAGATCCTAAAACGCGTCTGCAAGAATATTTGCAGGGTCGTCATCTGCCGCTGCCATCCTATCTGGTGGTGCAGGTGCGTGGCGAAGCCCACGATCAGGAATTTACCATCCATTGCCAGGTCAGTGGCCTGAGTGAACCGGTGGTCGGCACGGGTTCAAGCCGTCGTAAGGCTGAACAGGCTGCCGCCGAACAGGCGTTAAAAATGCTGGAGCTGGAATGAGCATCGACAAAACCTATTGCGGATTTATTGCCATCGTCGGACGTCCGAACGTTGGCAAATCCACCCTGCTGAATAATCTGCTTGGGCAGAAGATTTCTATCACCTCGCGTAAGGCGCAGACCACGCGTCACCGCATCGTCGGTATCCATACTGAAGGCGCGTATCAGGCGATCTACGTCGATACACCGGGCCTGCACATGGAAGAGAAGCGCGCCATCAACCGTCTGATGAACAAGGCGGCGAGCAGCTCCATTGGCGACGTAGAGCTGGTGATTTTCGTTGTGGAAGGCACCCGCTGGACGCCGGACGACGAAATGGTCCTGAACAAGCTGCGCGACGGCAAAACGCCGGTGATCCTCGCAGTCAATAAAGTGGACAACGTGCAGGAAAAAGCCGATCTGCTGCCGCACCTGCAATGGCTGGGCAGCCAGATGAACTTCCTGGACATCGTCCCGCTGTCTGCGGAAACGGGTCTGAACGTTGATACCATCGCGGGTATCGTGCGCAAGCATCTGCCGGAAGCGACTCATCACTTCCCGGAAGACTACATCACCGATCGCTCTCAGCGTTTTATGGCGTCTGAAATCATCCGTGAGAAGCTGATGCGTTTCCTGGGCGCTGAACTGCCGTACTCTGTGACGGTGGAGATCGAGCGTTTCCAGAGCAACGAGCGCGGCGGCTACGATATTAACGGTCTGATCCTCGTTGAGCGTGAAGGGCAGAAGAAGATGGTGATCGGCAATAAAGGCGCCAAGATCAAAACTATCGGAATCGAAGCCCGTAAAGATATGCAGGACATGTTTGAAGCACCGGTTCACCTGGAACTGTGGGTGAAAGTGAAATCTGGCTGGGCCGATGATGAGCGTGCGCTGCGCAGCCTCGGTTACGGCGAAGATCAGTAACCTAAGACGACGAGCATATGGATGGATGGCAGCGTGCCTTTGTCCTGCATAGTCGTCCCTGGAGCGAAACCAGCCTGATGCTGGACGTCTTCACGGAAGAGTCCGGTCGCGTGCGCCTTGTTGCCAAAGGCGCACGTTCCAGACGTTCTAATCTGAAAGGTGCCTTGCAGCCTTTCACCCCGCTGCTGGTCCGCTTTGGCGGGCGAGGGGAAGTCAAAACCCTGCGCAGTGCTGAAGCCGTCTCCCTGGCGCTTCCTCTTTCTGGTATCACGCTCTACAGCGGTTTGTATGTTAACGAACTCATCTCACGGGTTCTTGAACATGAGACCCGCTTCTCTGAACTTTTCTTTGATTACCTGCACTGTATTCAGGCACTTGCTGGCGCAACCGGCACCCCTGAGCCTGTTCTGCGTCGTTTCGAACTGGCGCTGCTCGGGCACCTTGGTTACGGCGTCGATTTTCTGCACTGTGCGGGAAGCGGCGACGAGGTAGAAGATACCATGACCTATCGCTATCGTGAGGAAAAGGGCTTTATTGCCAGTGTCGTCGTCGATAACAGCACCTTTACCGGGCGCCAGCTCAGAGCACTGTATGAACGCGAGTTCCCGGACGCCGACACTCTGCGTGCGGCAAAACGCTTTACCCGAATTGCGCTCAAGCCGTATCTTGGGGGCAAACCTTTAAAGAGCCGCGAATTATTCAGGCAGTTTATGCCGAAACGCTAATGTTTTACCCCTCACCCCAGCCCTCTCCCGGAGGGAGAGGGAGAAGGTAAATGAACAAAAATACCGAGGATTGTCATGGCTGAATTACTGTTAGGCGTCAACATCGATCACATCGCCACGTTACGTAATGCACGCGGTACCGCGTATCCCGATCCGGTTCAGGCGGCGTTTATCGCTGAACAGGCTGGCGCCGACGGCATTACCGTTCACCTGCGTGAAGATCGTCGCCACATCACCGACCGGGACGTGCGCATCCTGCGTCAGACGCTGGACACCCGCATGAATCTGGAGATGGCGGTCACCGAAGAGATGCTGGCGATTGCCTGCGAGACCAAACCGCATTTCTGCTGCCTGGTGCCGGAAAAGCGTCAGGAAGTGACCACCGAAGGCGGTCTGGATGTGGCCGGGCAGCTCGACAAAATGCGCGATGCCTGCAAACGCCTGGCGGATGCCGGTATCCTGGTTTCTCTGTTTATCGACGCCGATTTCACCCAGATTAAAGCCGCTGCCGACGTGGGTGCGCCGTATATTGAAATTCACACCGGCTGCTATGCCGATGCCGAAAACGATGCAGCGCAGGCGAAAGAGCTGGAGCGAATCGCCAAAGCGGCAACCTACGCCGCGAGCCTGGGACTGAAGGTTAACGCCGGTCACGGCCTGACCTATCACAACGTAAAAGCCATCGCTGCCCTGCCGGAAATGCACGAGCTGAACATCGGCCACGCCATCATTGGCCGCGCGGTGATGAGCGGTCTGAAAGAAGCGGTTTCCGAGATGAAGCGCCTGATGCTGGAAGCGCGTCAGTAATGGCTATTCTGGGCTTAGGCACCGACATCGTTGAAATAGCCCGCATTGAAGCGGTGATCGCCCGGAGCGGCGATCGCCTCGCAAGACGCGTGCTGAGCGATAACGAATGGGCTATCTGGGAGGCGCATCAACAGCCGGTGCGCTTTCTGGCAAAGCGTTTCGCGGTAAAAGAGGCGGCGGCGAAAGCGTTCGGCACGGGCATTCGTAACGGCCTGGCGTTTAACCAGTTTGAAGTGTTTAACGATGAGCTGGGTAAGCCACGTCTGCGTTTATGGGGCGAGGCGCTTAAGCTGGCGGAAAAGCTGGGCGTGGCGCACATGCACGTAACGCTTGCCGATGAACGCCACTACGCCTGTGCGACGGTGATTATCGAAAGTTAAATTTTGTCCGCATGGTGCATCAGGACAAACTTATCCCACAGCTGTTCTTCGTTCTCGACGTGTGCCGGATCTTTTAAGATCGTATTGGGAATGGGGCACACCTTCTGGCAGGTCGGCGTCTCATAGTGGCCGATGCATTCGGTGCAGCGGTCGCTGTTAATCTCATAAATGCTGTCGCCCATCGAAATCGCCTCGTTCGGGCATTCGGGTTCGCACATATCGCAGTTGATGCATTTTTTGGTGATTAACAGCGCCATCAGGAAATTCTCAGAAACATCACAAACAGGGCGGGCATTATACGCTCATTCGTTGTTCAGACCAGTTTTTTTACCAGCTCTTCGCTGTGACGAATACGCTCTGGCGCACGCTCCAGATCCTGCTGAACCAGCGCCATAAACAGCAGGTCCGTCAGCATCATCTGCGCACTCGTCGACGAAATCGCCGCACTGCGAGTGGCCTGTTCCTCGGCGATGGTATACAGACAGCGGGTGGCCCGCTGCTGGAGCGCATTCGGGCTGAAGCCAGTAATCGCCAGAATTTTTCCTCCTACGCGCAGGGCTTCGTCGGTAGCCATATTAATTTCACGGCGCTCGCCGGAATAGGAGATGGCCAGCAGTAAATCGTCAGGATCCATGGCCTGCACGGTCGCCAGCAGCGCGTGCATATCCTGTTCAACGATGGCGTTATAGCCGATTTTTGTCAGCTTCCAGCCAAAGTTACGCGCAACCAGTCCGGAGGCGCCGATCCCGGTCAACACAATACGCCGCGCGTCGCGAAGCATGGCTACGCTTTCCAGCAGCTTCTCTTCCGTGTTCACATCCAGCGTGGCATGCATTGCCGCCACGTTCTCTTTGATCAGCTTTTCGCCGACCAGACGCATCGGATCGTCGCCGCGGATCTGGTTATGCACCGGCATTGACTGCGGATTAGGGTTGCTTACCAGTGCTTCACTGATCGCCAGTTTTAGCGCCGGAAAGCCTTTATAGCCTATCTTCTGGGCAAATTTCACCACGCTCGACTGGCTCACCCCGGCTTCGCCTGCCAGCTGCTGGGAGCTGAGGTGTCGCGCGCGATCGGGCTGGGAAAGTAAATAATCCGCCAGCTTTTTGTCACTCTGGGCAAACCCTGCGTAGCGCTGGCGAATACGAATTAAACAGTTCATACGGTCTCCTGGCGAAAATGTGATTACCCGCGCAAATACGAATTTTGCTCGCCTGAATGAATTTTATATTCCATTATAGTGCGTTTATTATGAATTAAAAATTCCAGAGGTAAATAACATGAATCTAGGCTCTCTTGTTTCTGAAACGCGTAACCCGCAAACCATGGATCTTGATGCACTGTCCACGCTGGAGCTGGTAAACCGCTTTAATCAACAGGATACCCTCGTCGCGCTGGCAGTCAAAGAGACATTGCCCGAGGTGGCGAAAGCCGTAGACGCCGCTGCCGACGCTCTGAAAGCAGGAGGACGCATTATTTACATGGGGGCGGGTACCAGTGGGCGCCTCGGTGTGCTGGATGCCTCAGAATGTCCCCCGACCTTTGGCGTTCCGCATGGTCTGGTCGTTGGCCTGATTGCCGGTGGCCCCGGCGCGCTGCTGAAAGCGGTGGAAGGGGCAGAAGACAATAAACAGCTTGGGGAAGACGATCTCAGGGCGCTGAACCTGACCGCGCAGGATCTGGTCGTCGGGCTGGCGGCTTCTGGTCGTACGCCGTACGTCATTGGTGGGCTGGAATACGCCAGACAGACGGGATGTACCACGGTGGCCATCTCCTGTAACCCGGGTTCGCCGATTGCGCAGGTGGCCGCCATTGCCATCTCTCCGGTCGTCGGGCCGGAAGCGCTCACCGGCTCCACGCGCCTGAAATCGGGAACCGCGCAGAAGCTGGTGCTCAATATGATCTCCACCGGCGCGATGGTGAAATTCGGCAAGGTCTACCAAAACCTGATGGTGGATATGCAGGCCACCAACGTCAAGCTGGTGGACAGAGCCTGCCGCATGGTGATAGAGGCGACAGGGGCAGGTCGGGAAGAGGCGGAAGCGGTACTCAAACAGACCGATTACGACGTCAAACCCGCCATTCTGATGATATTAACCGGGCTGGATGCAGCCGCGGCCAGAGCCAGGCTCGAAGCCCATCACGGGTTTTTACGGGCGGCATTAGAACACCAATAAGAGGCGTGTATGGACAAAACAGCAGCGCTCGCCAGCGACATCCTGCTTGGGATCGGTGGGGAAAAAAATATTCAGCGTCTGGAAAACTGCATGACGCGTGTACGCGTCGAGGTGCACAACGACGAAAAGCTTGATTTAACGCGCCTGAAGCAGCTCCCCGGCGTGAGCGGGTACGTTAAACAGGGGCAACAGCACCAGCTGATTGTCGGTCCGGGCAAAGCGGCGCAGGTGGTTGATGCCATGCGCGCCCTGATGACGGGCAGTGAAACGGCTCCCGCCTTTGACGACGCGGAACGCACCAAAGCGCAGGCGAAAGCCAAATACAAAGCCCCCATGAGCGATGCGCTGCGCCAGCTGGCAAACGTCTTTATTCCTCTTATCCCGGCGTTTATCGCATCGGGGCTGATCACCGGGATTATCAATATCCTCAAGCGTCCGGATATTGTCGGGAATTTCGCTACCCAGTATCCGAACCTGCTGGGTATTCTGGCGATTTTCGGCAGCGCGGTGTTTGCCATCATGAACATTCTGGTGGGGGTAAACACGGCCAAAGTGTTCGGCGGCTCGCTGGCGATGGGCGGCGTAATGGCGGGTATCCTTTCCAGCCCGCAGCTGGCGCAGATTACGCTGTTTGGCGAGGCGCTTCAGCCTGGCCGCGGTGGGGTGATTGCCGTGCTGCTGGTGGTCATTCTGATGTGCTGGATCGAGAAAAAGCTGCGCGCGTTGCTGCCAGGCTCGATTGAGCTGATCCTCAACCCGCTGCTGACCACATTGATTACCGGGAGCGTGGCGATTGTGGCGCTACAACCGTTAGGCGGCGCGATCTCTGAAGCCATCGCCCACGGCGCGTCTCTGGCGATCGATCGCGGCGGGCTGCTGGTGGGGGCCGTGCTGTCCGGGACCTTCCTGCCGTTAGTGCTGACCGGTCTGCATCAGGGGCTGGTGCCGATCCATGTCGAACTGGTACAGGCGCACGGCTATAACGCACTGCTGCCGATCCTGTCGATGGCGGGCGTTGGGCAGGTCGGCGCGGCCATCGCGGTGCTGATGAAAACCCGCAACGCGCGTCTGAAAAAGGTTATTAAAGGGGCGCTGCCGGTCGGGTTACTCGGTATCGGCGAGCCGCTGATTTTCGGCGTGACCTTGCCGCTGGGTAAGCCGTTCCTGGCCGCCTGTCTCGGTGGCGCGGTGGGCGGGGCGTTAATCAGCTACTGGAAAGTGGCGACCGTCATTACCTTCGGGATCTCCGGTTTACCGCTGGCATTAACCATCGTAACCGGAAAAGTGATGCTCTATCTGTTAGGCTATCTGGTAGCGGTGATCGCCGGGTTCCTGTTTACCTGGCTGTTAGGATTCAACGACCCAGAGGAGTAAGGTTTGGCCAGTCACGAGCGTCGCGTTGTCTTTTTTGATCTGGATGGAACGCTGCATCAGCAGGATATGTTCGGCACCTTTATGCGCTACCTGCTGCGGCGCCAGCCCCTTAACGCGTTGCTGGTATTACCCCTGTTACCCGTTATTGGTATCGCGCTGCTGGTGAAAGGCCGTGCAGCGCGCTGGCCGATGAGCCTGCTGCTCTGGGGATGCACGTTTGGTCATAGCGAAGCGCGCCTTAAGCAGCTCGAACAGGATTTTGCGCACTGGTTTCGCGGGCACGTCGCCGCGTTTCCCGTGGTACAGGCGCGCCTGACCAGCTATCTCGACGCCAACGATGCCGATATCTGGCTGATTACCGGCTCCCCGCAGACGCTGGTGGAGCAAGTCTATTTTGATACGCCCTGGCTGCCGCGCGTGAATCTTATCGCCACGCAGATCGCGCGCGGCTACGGCGGCTGGGTGCTGACTATGCGCTGCCTCGGACATGAAAAAGTGGTGCAGCTGGAGAAACGCATCGGTACGCCGCTGCGTCTGTACAGCGGCTACAGCGACAGCAAGCAGGACAACCCGCTGCTCTATTTTTGCCAGCACCGCTGGCGCGTCACGCCTCTGGGCGAACTTCAGCAACTCGAATAGTCTTATCTGTACCGGCTGTGTATAATGCCGCCCGCTTTTCGACTGGAGTATCAGCCCTTGTCCAACCCTGAACACAATCATGAATACTGGATGCGCCATGCGCTGGCGCTGGCTCAGCGCGCCTGGGAAGAGGGCGAAGTGCCCGTGGGCGCGGTACTGGTCCATAACAATCAGGTGATTGGGGAAGGGTGGAACCGTCCGATTGGCCGTCACGATCCTACCGCGCATGCTGAAATTATGGCGCTGCGTCAGGGCGGACTGGTGCTGCAAAACTATCGTCTGCTTGATACCACCCTGTATGTCACCCTTGAGCCGTGCGTAATGTGCTCCGGGGCGATGGTGCACAGCCGAATCGGTACGCTGGTGTTTGGCGCGCGGGATGAAAAGACGGGCGCTGCTGGTTCACTGATGGACGTACTTGGGCATCCGGGGATGAACCACCAGGTGAAAACTATCGGCGGGGTACTTGCACCAGAATGTTCGGGTCTGTTAAGTGACTTTTTTCGAATGCGTCGGCAGCAGAAAAAGCAACAAAAGGCAGAATTGAAACCGCAGGATGATTAAGCTCGTCCGGTGCGACCACCGGATAGCTTTCAGCCAGCTGTTGCGCCTCGGTCGCCTCTTTTTCTTTCTCCAGCAGGTATCCCACCAGGCTTATCTGATACTTACGAATATTTTCCACGTAGGCATACGCTTCATGCCCGCGCGCATAGCCGTACGTCAGCTTCTGGTACCACTGTTTCTGGCTAAGCAGCGGCAGGCGCTGTTTTACATCTGACCAGCTGTCCGGATTACCTTTAGTTTTCGCCGTCAGCGCCCGCGCGTCGAGCATATGTGCATAACCCATGTTATAGGCGGCCAGCGCAAACCAGATACGCTCCCCTTCCGGGACCGTCTCCGGCACTTTCGCCATCATATCCTGTAAATACTGCGCGCCGCCGCTGATGCTCTGTTCCGCATCGGTCCGGTCGCTGATGCCGAGGCTCTGGGCGGTATTTTTGGTCAGCATCATCAACCCGCGCACGCCCGTGGGGGAGGTGGCCTGAGCATCCCAGTGCGATTCCTGGTAGGAAATTGCCGCCAGCAGCTTCCAGTCAATCTCCTCGGCGTACTTCTCAAACAGCGGTTGCAGGTCCGGCAGCACGCTGTCCACCGCGCGCAGGAAAGTGCGGGTGTCAACGTAATCAAAATCGTCCCCGTGACCGAGATATTTCTCTTCCAGGCGCGCCAGGGTGCCGTCTTCATTGATGGAATTAAAGAAATCGAGCATAGCCGCAGAGACGGTTTGATCGTCGTCTAGCTGGGTAAACCAGGTCACCGGCTGTTCGTCGGTCACATCCAGCGCCACGGCGATTTCAGGATGAACGCGCTGGAAAAGGCTGATCGCCACCGAATCAGCAATGGTATAGGCCAGCTTTTTATCTTTTACCTGCTCCAGTAATTCGGTCGTGCCGAGTTTAGGATCGACCGTCCAGCTGAGGTTCGGGTATTTTTTCTCTTTCAACGCCCGCAGATCGTCAATCACCACATGGCCTGGCGCAATGGTCAATTGCTGGTCGGTGATGTCGGCCAGTGAGCGTGGGCGCAGGCTACCCACACGATAAACCACCTGCTGCGACACGGAGTAATAGGTCGGGCCCGGTTGATAGTTTTTGCTGCGTTCGCTGTTGTACACCAGACCTGCGGCGAGAATATCGGCACGGTCATGGTCCAAATCATCAAACAGCTGGTTGATGTTCTGCCGCACGGTAACTTTCAGCTTCACGCCCAGATAGTCCGCAAACAGCTGTGCCAGTTCGTAATCAAGACCGATGGTTTTACCGTTGATATCGTCGTAAATAAGCGGGGAGGAGAGGGTACTGACGCGCAACTCCCCCCGCTCCTGAATGGCGGCGATACGGTTTTCGGCCTTGCTGAACCAGGGGATAGACGGCCAGAGGGCCACTGCCAGCAGCAACGTAACAATGCCGATGAGCAGATAATTAATCTTTAATTTTTTCAATTAGTTAATTCTCTGCGACGCCGGTTGCCTCAGTGTGCTGTAGTCATGTTAAGAGTAGAGTTTGCCATTGATTGAGCGGCATTTTGCGCAAAGTAGCGCCAGTTGGCAACCAATTAGAGAGACAGGTCACATCTATTGTTAAACATTAGGATGATTTTATTTCGACGCAAACGGTTTCGTCGGCGCTCAGGATTCTCTATAATGACGCCCGTTTTCCCCCCTTGCGCACACTGTAAGCGCCCCGGCGCTTCGAAGACGAGAGACTTATGATGGAAATTCTGCGTGGTTCGCCTGCACTGTCTGCCTTCCGTATTAACAAACTGCTGGCACGTTTTCAGGCGGCCGACCTTCCGGTAAGCAATATTTACGCTGAGTATGTCCATTTTGCTGACCTGAATGCCCCCCTGGATGCAGAGGAGCGCGTACAGCTGGAACGCCTGCTTAAATATGGCCCAAGCCTGAGCAGCCATACGCCGACCGGCAAATTAATCCTCGCCACGCCACGCCCTGGCACCATCTCCCCCTGGTCTTCCAAAGCCACCGACATCGCTCACAACTGCGGCCTGAGCCAGATTAACCGTCTGGAGCGCGGTGTGGCGTACTATGTGGAAGCGTCAACCCTGAGCGACGCGCAGTGGCAGGTGGTTGCCGCAGAGCTGCACGACCGCATGATGGAGAGCGTGTTTGATTCTCTGGATGATGCGCAGAAACTGTTCTCCCACCATCAGCCTGCGCCGGTACAGAGCGTGGATCTGCTTGGGCAGGGGCGTCAGGCGTTGATCGACGCAAACCTGCGTCTTGGTCTGGCGCTCGCAGAAGATGAAATCGACTACCTTCAGGATGCATTCGTTAAGCTGAATCGCAACCCGAACGACATCGAACTGTATATGTTCGCGCAGGCCAACTCCGAGCACTGCCGCCACAAGATTTTCAACGCCGACTGGATTATCGACGGCGAACAGCAGCCGAAGTCGCTGTTCAAAATGATCAAAAACACCATGGAGCAAACCCCTGACCACGTGCTGTCTGCCTATAAAGACAACGCCGCGGTGATGGAAGGTTCCGAGGTGGGCCGCTTCTTCGCCGACCGCGAAGCGGGGCGCTATGACTTCCACCAGGAGCCTGCGCATATCCTGATGAAAGTGGAAACCCACAACCACCCGACGGCGATCTCCCCGTGGCCGGGTGCAGCGACCGGCTCCGGCGGTGAAATCCGTGACGAAGGTGCGACCGGTCGCGGCGCGAAACCAAAAGCGGGTCTGGTCGGTTTCTCCGTTTCCAACCTGCGTATTCCGGGCTTTGAGCAGCCGTGGGAAGAAGACTTCGGCAAGCCAGAGCGCATTGTCACCGCGCTGGATATCATGACCGAAGGCCCGCTGGGCGGCGCGGCGTTCAACAACGAATTTGGTCGTCCGGCGCTGAACGGTTACTTCCGTACCTACGAAGAGAAAGTGGACAGCCACAACGGCGAAGAGCTGCGCGGCTACCACAAACCGATCATGCTGGCGGGCGGGATCGGCAACATTCGCGCCGATCATGTGCAGAAAGGCGAGATCGTCGTCGGCGCGAAGCTGATCGTGCTCGGCGGCCCGGCAATGAACATCGGTCTGGGCGGCGGGGCAGCCTCGTCTATGGCTTCCGGCCAGTCTGATGCGGATCTCGACTTCGCGTCTGTGCAGCGCGACAACCCGGAAATGGAGCGCCGTTGTCAGGAAGTGATCGACCGCTGCTGGCAGCTCGGCGATGCCAACCCGATTCTGTTCATCCACGACGTCGGCGCGGGTGGACTCTCTAACGCCATGCCTGAGCTGGTGAGCGACGGCGGTCGCGGCGGACGCTTCAACCTGCGCGATATCCTGAGCGATGAGCCGGGCATGAGCCCGCTGGAAATCTGGTGTAACGAATCCCAGGAGCGCTACGTGCTGGCGGTTGCCGCCGATCAGCTGCCGCTGTTTGACGAGCTGTGCCGCCGCGAGCGCGCGCCGTATGCCGTCATCGGTGAAGCGACCGAAGAGCAGCACCTTTCCTTAAGCGACACCCACTTTGACAACCAGCCGATCGATCTGCCGCTGGACGTGCTGCTCGGCAAAACGCCGAAGATGACCCGCGACGTGCAGACTCGCAAAGCGGCGGGCAAAGCGCTGGATCGCCAGGGCATCACCGTGGCAGAAGCGGTTAACCGCGTGCTGCACCTGCCTGCCGTGGCAGAGAAAACCTTCCTGGTGACCATCGGCGACCGTACCGTGACCGGTATGGTGTCGCGCGATCAGATGGTCGGCCCGTGGCAGATCCCGGTCGCTAACTGCGCCGTGACCACCGCGAGCCTCGACAGCTACTACGGCGAAGCGATGGCGCTGGGCGAACGCACGCCAGTGGCGCTGCTGGACTTCGCCGCTTCTGCCCGTCTGGCGGTCGGTGAAGCGCTGACCAACATCGCCGCGACGCAGATTGGCAATATCAAACGTATTAAGCTCTCCGCGAACTGGATGGCCGCTGCCGGTCACCCGGGCGAAGATGCCGGCCTGTACGAAGCGGTGAAAGCGGTGGGTGAAGAGCTGTGTCCTGCGCTCGGCCTGACCATCCCGGTGGGTAAAGACTCCATGTCGATGAAAACCCGCTGGCAGGAAGGTAACGAGCAGCGCGAGATGACCTCTCCGCTGTCGCTGGTGATCACCGCGTTTGCGCGTGTGGAAGACGTACGTCATACCGTTACGCCGCAGCTTTCCACTGAAGATAACGCCCTGCTGTTGATTGACCTCGGCAAAGGCCACAACGCGCTGGGCGCCACCGCGCTGGCGCAGGTTTATCGCCAGCTCGGCGACAAGCCGGCCGACGTGCGCGACGTTGCCCAGCTGAAAGGCTTCTACGATGCCATCCAGGCGCTGGTGGCGCAGCGTAAGCTGCTGGCCTACCACGACCGTTCCGATGGTGGCCTGCTGGTGACGCTGGCAGAGATGGCCTTCACCGGCCACTGCGGCGTGGAAGCGAACATTGCCACGCTTGGCGATGACCGTCTGGCTGCGCTGTTTAACGAAGAGCTGGGTGCCGTCATTCAGGTACGCGCTGAAGATCGCAACGCGGTGGAAGCCCTCCTGGCGCAGCACGGTCTGGCAGACTGCGTGCACTATCTGGGTAAAGCCGTTCAGGGCGACCGCTTCGTCATTGAAGCAGACGGTCACGCGGTGTTCAGCGAAAGCCGCACCACGCTGCGCATGTGGTGGGCGGAAACCACCTGGCAGATGCAGCGCCTGCGTGACAATCCGGAATGCGCCGATCAGGAACACAACGCGAAGGCGAACGACAACGATCCTGGCCTGAACGTGAAGCTCAGCTTCGACATTAACGAAGACATTGCCGCGCCGTACATTGCGACCGGTGCGCGTCCGAAAGTAGCCGTGCTGCGCGAGCAGGGCGTTAACTCCCACGTTGAGATGGCGGCGGCCTTCCACCGGGCGGGCTTTGACGCCATCGACGTCCACATGAGCGACCTGCTGGCCGGGCGTACCGGGCTGGATGATTTCCAGGCGCTGGTGGCGTGCGGCGGTTTCTCCTACGGCGACGTGCTGGGCGCGGGCGAAGGTTGGGCGAAGTCCATCCTGTTCAACAGCCGCGTGCGTGACGAGTTCGAAACCTTCTTCCACCGTCCGCAGACGCTGGCGCTGGGCGTGTGTAACGGCTGTCAGATGATGTCTAACCTGCGCGAGCTGATCCCGGGCAGCGAAGCCTGGCCGCGCTTTGTGCGTAACCAGTCTGACCGCTTCGAAGCGCGCTTCAGCCTGGTAGAAGTGACCCAAAGCCCGTCTCTGCTGTTGCAGGGAATGGTCGGTTCACAGATGCCAATCGCGGTTTCGCACGGTGAAGGTCAGGTTGAAGTGCGTGATGCGGCGCACCTGGCTCAGCTTGAAAGCAAAGGACTGGTGGCGCTGCGCTTTGTTGATAACTTCGGCAAGGTCACCGAAACCTATCCGGCTAACCCGAACGGTTCGGCAAATGGCATTACCGCCGTCACCAGCGAAAGCGGTCGGGTGACGATCATGATGCCGCACCCGGAGCGTGTCTTCCGTACCGTGAGCAACTCCTGGCACCCGGAAAACTGGGGCGAGGACAGCCCGTGGATGCGCATTTTCCGCAACGCGCGTAAACAACTGGGTTAAGTTTCAACGCCCTGACTGTAGGCCCGGTAAGCGCGAGCGCCACCGGGCTTTTTTGTACCTGTCGCAAAATCGCGACAATCCTCTGGGTTGAGTGTCTCCAATAAGAGACATTTAACTTATTGATTTATCTATGTCAGGACGGGTTCCCGTTAAGGTGTTGCTTAATAGCGACACTTAGCCTGGAAATCATTCACCTGACAATCAATGCATTTTAATAATAAAACGATTATTAATCATAAGGATAGTATCAATTTTTGCAATCTGGCACGCGCGTTGCATAATAGTAACCAGTGGCTCATTCACCTTCTTATGTCAGCCCCTTCGGGACGTGCTACATAAACTTCGAATGACGCACAAAAAGGTGCCTGCCGTCCAACTACTGATTATTGCAATGCTTTATCAGGCCAGGGCGAAACGTCGAGTTAGGCACCGCCTTATTCCATGACAAAGCCGGGTTTTTACCCGGCTTTGTTGTATCTGAAGGGCAGACTCAGTTACGCTCTCCTCAAACCCGGATGATGAGAGTAATGTGTTGAAACGCTGGCCCGCTTTCCCTCGCTCCCTGCGACAGCTCGTTATGATGGCCTTCCTGCTGATCCTGCTACCTTTGCTGGTTCTGGCGTGGCAGGCATGGCAAAGCCTGAATGCGTTAAGTGCCCAGGCGGCCCTGACTAACCGCACCACGCTTATTGATGCCCGCCGTAGCGAGGCAATGACCAACGCCGCGCTGGAGATGGAGCGTAGCTATCGCCAGTACTGCGTGCTGGACGACCGCACGCTGGAGAGGGTCTATCAGAACCAGCGTAAACGCTACAGCGAAATGCTGGATGCCCATGCCGGGGTCTTGCCGGATGACAAACTCTATCAGGCGCTGCGTCAGGATCTGAACGATCTGGCGCAGCTCCAGTGCAAAAACAGCGGTCCTGATGCTGCCGCCGCCGCCCGACTTGAAGCCTTCGCGAACGCCAATACGGAGATGGTGCAGTCCACCCGTACGGTTATCTTTTCCCGTGGGCAGCAACTCCAGCAGGAGATTGCCGAGCGCGGCCAGTTCTTCGGCTGGCAGGCGCTGGTGCTGTTCCTCGTCAGCCTTGGGCTGGTACTGCTCTTTACCCGCATGATCATCGGCCCCGTAAAGGGGATCCAGCGGATGATTAACCGCCTGGGGGAGGGCAAATCTCTCGGGGATACGGTTGTTTTTAAAGGCCCGCGCGAGCTGCGCTCGGTCGGTCAGCGTATCATCTGGCTTTCTGAACGCCTGGCGTGGCTGGAATCGCAGCGTCATCAGTTCCTGCGCCATATCTCACACGAACTCAAAACACCGCTGGCCAGTATGCGTGAAGGCACGGAGCTGCTGGCAGACGAAGTAGCGGGGCCGTTAACCCCTGAGCAAAAAGAGATCGTGGCGATTCTGGATGCCAGTAGCCGCAATTTACAAAAACTTATTGAACAACTGCTGGACTATAACCGCAAGCTGGCGGATGGTGCTGTGGTGCTTGAAAGCGTTGAGATTGAACCGTTGGTGGACATGGTGATCTCCGCCCATAGCCTGCCAGCAAGAGCTAAAATGATGCATACCCAGGTGGATCTCAATGCGCCTTCCTGCCTGGCAGAGCCGATGCTGTTAATGAGCGTACTGGATAATCTTTATTCCAATGCGGTGCACTATGGTACTGAATCCGGTACCATTTATATCAGAAGCAATAACAACGGTTCGCGGGTATTTATTGACGTAGCGAATACGGGAAGCCCGATTCCGGATGATGAAAAAACGATGATCTTTGAGCCCTTCTTCCAGGGGGGTCATCAGCGAAAAGGCGCGGTAAAAGGAAGTGGTCTGGGGCTGAGTATTGCCCGCGACTGCATACGACGCATGCAGGGTGAGCTTAACATCGTGAGTGATGAACGCGCCGATGTCTGTTTTCGTATCGAACTGCCTCTTGAGCCGGAAAAATCAATGAAATGAATAACAACCTGGTGAGTATGTCACACGTCTTTTACCGCGCACTGCGCGCGGTGTTTTCCAGCAAAAATGTGCGCCTGAGCCTGCCCTGCTTACTGCTGGCCGGCTGTGTAACCCATGCGCCGAAGAGTGCAATTAGCCACAAACAGGAAGATAAATGGCCGCAAAAACAGCTGGCCGATTTCCTTTCAACACGTTGCGATGATATCTGGAACCTGTCGGGGCGTGATGTTGAATCCAATCCGCTGTTCTGGCTGCGCGGAATAGACTGCGCCCAGCGGCTGGCGCCCGCCGAGGCCCGTGCCCAGGCGGCGATGCTGGTGGACGATACCTGGCAGGACGCGTTTAAACGTGGGATCGTGATGGCGGATGCCAGAATCACGCCTGTCGAACGCCGCGCCAACGTGACGCGGCTGGATACTTACGTGATCAATATTCCCCCGCAGGTGCGCCCGGTCTATCAGCTCTGGCGGGATGGACAAACCCTGCAATTACAGCTGTCTGAAGAGCGTTTCCGCTACAGCAAATTGCAGCAGTCGAGCGACAGCGAGCTTGATGCGCTTCGCCAGCAGCAGGAGTCGCTGCGCGAGCAGCTGGAAACCACCACCCGCAAGCTCGAAAATCTGACCGATATCGAAAGACAGCTCTCGACGCGTAAGCCGGCAGGCAGCTATCTGCCCGATGGGTCGAAAGGCAACTCTGCCACGACGCCAGACAGTGAGACGCCGAAACAAGAGGATGTGAAGCCATGACAAGCCGTAAACCTGCCCATCTGTTACTGGTGGATGACGATCCCGGGCTGTTAAAGCTGCTGGGAATGCGTCTGGTCAGCGAAGGCTACAGCGTGGTCACCGCTGAAAGCGGGCAGGAGGGGCTGAAAGTGCTCAGCCGCGAGAAAATCGATCTGGTGATCAGTGATTTGCGCATGGATGAAATGGATGGCCTGCAACTGTTCACGGAGATCCAGAAGCAGCAGCCCGGGATGCCGGTGATTATCCTCACCGCTCACGGCTCTATTCCTGATGCGGTGGCCGCGACGCAGCAGGGGGTATTCAGCTTCCTCACCAAACCAGTGGATAAAGACGCCCTCTATAAAGCAATCGACAGCGCCCTTGAGCATGCGGCGCCATCCGGCGACGACGCCTGGCGTGAATCCATCGTGACGCGTAGCCCTGTGATGCTGCGCCTGCTGGAACAGGCGCGGATGGTGGCGCAATCCGACGTTAGCGTGCTGATCAACGGCCAGAGCGGGACCGGGAAAGAGATCCTGGCCCAGGCGATCCACAACGCCAGCCCGCGCAGTAAAAATGCCTTTATTGCCATCAACTGTGGCGCGCTGCCGGAACAGCTGCTTGAGTCTGAGCTCTTCGGCCATGCCCGCGGCGCCTTTACCGGCGCGGTGAGCAGCCGTGAAGGGCTGTTCCAGGCGGCTGAGGGGGGCACGCTGTTTCTTGATGAAATTGGCGATATGCCCGCGCCGTTGCAGGTCAAACTGCTGCGCGTGTTGCAGGAGCGAAAAGTGCGTCCGCTTGGCAGCAACCGCGATATCGATATCAACGTGCGTATTATTTCCGCTACCCATCGCGATTTACCCAAGGTGATGGCGCGCAACGAGTTCCGTGAAGATCTTTACTATCGACTGAATGTCGTCAACCTGAAAATCCCGGCGCTGGCCGAGCGTGCGGAAGATATCCCGCTGCTGGCAAATCACCTTTTGCGCCAGGCCGCTGACCGCCACAAACCATTTGTGCGCGCGTTCTCCACCGATGCGATGAAACGCCTGATGACCGCAAGCTGGCCGGGCAACGTACGCCAGCTGGTGAACGTGATTGAGCAGTGCGTGGCGCTGACGTCATCGCCAGTGATCAGCGATGCGCTGGTGGAGCAGGCCCTCGAGGGGGAAAACACGGCCTTACCGACGTTTGCGGAAGCGCGAAACCAGTTCGAGCTGAACTATCTGCGCAAGCTGCTGCAAATCACCAAAGGCAACGTGACCCACGCGGCGCGCATGGCCGGGCGTAACCGTACCGAGTTTTATAAATTGCTCTCACGCCACGAGCTGGAAGCGAACGATTTTAAAGAGTAATACCGCAAAATTCGCCTGAATATGATACTGTGAGCAACCGATTACGAGGCTGCTTACTGGCAAGAGTTTAAGGACCCACCATGAAAAAGATTGATGCGATTATTAAACCTTTCAAACTGGATGATGTACGTGAAGCGCTGGCAGAAGTAGGCATCACCGGGATGACCGTAACTGAAGTGAAAGGTTTTGGTCGTCAGAAGGGCCACACCGAGTTATACCGTGGCGCAGAGTACATGGTGGACTTTCTGCCGAAAGTGAAAATCGAGATCGTGGTGAGCGATGATATCGTCGATACCTGTGTGGATACCATCATCCGCACGGCGCAGACCGGTAAAATTGGCGACGGGAAAATCTTCGTCTTTGACGTGGCGCGCGTGATCCGTATCCGTACCGGCGAAGAAGACGACGCGGCGATTTAACATTCTTGCCGGGTGGCGCTGCGCGTACCCGGCCTACAAAACCCTTCGTAGGCCCGTGCAAGCGCAGCGCCGCCGGGCGATTACAGCACTTTATGCGGGCCGAAACATTCGTAATGAATGTTGTCTTTATTCACGCCCAGGTCTACCAGCTGCTTCGCGGCATACTGCATAAACGCTACTGGCCCACAAACGTAGAACTGCATCCCCGGTGCGCTGAACGCCCCTTCATGCTGCCCTAAATTCATCAGGCCTTCGCTGTCGAAACGAGCCGCTGCGCGGTCTGCCTCCGTCGGCAGGCGATACCAGGTATGCGCGGTGAAACGCGGCAGGGTCGCTCCGAGCGCTTTGACTTCATCCGCAAAGGCGTGCACATCACCGTTCTCCGCCGCGTGGAACCAGTTAACCTGCGCGCTGTGGTTTGCTTTCGCCAGCGTATCCAGCATCGCCAGCATTGGCGTCTGACCTACGCCTGCGGAGATCAGCGTCACCGGGGTATTCGTTTCAACGGCCATAAAGAAATCGCCCGCCGGTGCCGCCAGATGGACCACGTCGCCCACGCTGGCTTCGTTATGCAGCCAGTTGGATACCTGACCGCCTTCCTCACGTTTAACCGCAATGCGATAGCCTTTGCCGTCTGGCTTGCGGGTCAGGGAGTACTGGCGAATCTCCTGGTGCGGGAAGCCTTCAGGCTTCAGCCAGACGCCCAGATACTGGCCCGGCTGGTAATCGGCAACCGGCTGACCGTCCACTGGCTCAAATTCAAAGCTGGTGATCAGTGCGCTGCGCGGGGTTTTCTCGACGATGCGGAAGGCGCGCGTGCCTTCCCAGCCGCCATTCTTGCTGGCGTTTTCGCTGTAGATCTGCGCTTCACGGTTGATGAATACGTTTGCCAGTACGCCATAGGCCTTACCCCAGGCATCCAGTACTTCCTGGCCCGGGCTGAACATTTCGTCCAGGGTTGCCAGCAGGTGACTGCCGACGATGTTGTACTGCTCAGGTTTGATCTGGAAGCTGGTGTGCTTCTGGGCGATTTTTTCCACCGCAGGCAGCAGAGCCGGCAGGTTTTCGATGTTGCTGGCATAGGCGGCAATAGCGTTAAACAGCGCTTCGCGCTGATCGCCGTTACGCTGGTTGCTCATGTTGAAAATCTCTTTGAGCTCCGGGTTATGCGCGAACATGCGATCGTAGAAATGGGCGGTCAGTTTAGGACCCGTTTCAACCAGCAGGGGGATTGTGGCTTTCACGGTAGCGATGGTTTGGGCGTCGAGCATAGCAGCTTCCTTCTGATGTTACTTTAATGATGTATTTTAGATGCATCTTATAAAAATACCCATGCAATGTAAATGGTTCTTTGCATCGTGAAAAATATGCATCACAAAGCTGAAAAGAAATCCGTTGAAAATGGCGAGAGCTTTATTGCTCAAACCCTTGCGTGGCGTGGAGGTAAACGTTTGCGTAAAATCGTTTGTCAAGACCTGTTATCGCAGAACTATTCAGTTATACTGTTGCCCGTCGTCCAACAGGACTGCCTTTTCAGGCAAAAATTTACTTGTTAGCTGAGTCAGGAGATGCGGATGTTAAAGCGTGAAATGAACATTGCCGATTATGATGCCGAACTGTGGCAGGCTATGGAGCAGGAAAAAGTACGTCAGGAAGAGCACATCGAACTGATCGCCTCCGAAAACTACACCAGCCCGCGCGTGATGCAGGCGCAGGGTTCTCAGCTGACCAACAAATATGCTGAAGGTTATCCGGGCAAGCGCTACTACGGCGGTTGCGAATACGTTGATATCGTTGAGCAGCTGGCGATTGACCGTGCGAAAGAACTCTTTGGCGCTGACTACGCGAACGTCCAGCCGCACTCTGGCTCTCAGGCTAACTTCGCTGTTTACACCGCGCTGTTGCAGCCGGGCGATACCGTTCTGGGTATGAACCTGGCGCAGGGCGGCCACCTGACTCACGGCTCCCCGGTTAACTTCTCTGGCAAACTGTACAACATCATCCCTTACGGTATTGATGAGTCCGGTAAAATTGACTACGAAGACATGGCGAAGCAGGCCAAAGAGCACAAGCCGAAGATGATCATCGGTGGTTTCTCTGCTTACTCCGGCATCGTTGACTGGGCAAAAATGCGTGAAATCGCTGACAGCATCGGCGCGTACCTGTTCGTCGACATGGCGCACGTTGCCGGTCTGATTGCGGCAGGCGTTTATCCGAACCCGGTTCCACATGCGCACGTTGTGACCACCACCACCCACAAAACCCTGGCGGGTCCACGCGGTGGCCTGATCCTGGCGAAAGGCGGTGACGAAGAGCTGTACAAAAAGCTGAACTCCGCCGTGTTCCCAAGCGCCCAGGGCGGCCCGCTGATGCACGTTATCGCCGCGAAAGCCGTCGCGCTGAAAGAAGCGATGGAGCCAGAGTTCAAGGTTTATCAGCAGCAGGTTGCTAAAAACGCCAAAGCGATGGTGGAAGTGTTCCTGAACCGTGGCTACAAAGTGGTCTCTGGCGGGACTGAAAACCACCTGTTCCTGCTGGACCTGGTTGATAAGAACCTGACCGGTAAAGAAGCTGACGCAGCCCTCGGCCGCGCCAACATTACCGTCAACAAAAATAGCGTGCCAAACGATCCGAAGAGCCCGTTCGTGACTTCCGGTATCCGTATCGGTTCTCCGGCCGTAACTCGCCGTGGCTTTAAAGAAGCGGAAGTGAAAGAGCTGGCGGGCTGGATGTGTGATGTTCTGGACAACATCAATGACGACGCGGTTATCGAGCGCGTTAAAGGTAAAGTTCTGGACATCTGCGCACGCTTCCCGGTGTACGCATAATTCTTTACGTCGCAGAACTGAAAAAGGCCGCTCATGCGGCCTTTTTTTATGGGCTAACGTCGGTCGAGGGAGATGGCCCCCGGCCCGGTAATCGCCAGCAAAATAAAGGCGCCAGCGATACTCACATTTTTGTAGAAGTTAATCATATTTGGCAGGACCGCATCGCCCGTCATATCCCAGTAGTGGTGACCAATCACCGCCGTTCCCAGCGTATAGAAGACAAAGATCACCGCGAGGGGGCGGGTGAAAAAGCCCAGCACGATCAGAATCGCGGCGGGGACTTCCATCACCACCGCAATAATGGCGGCGAGCATGGGCATGGGGGCGCCGAGCGACGTCATATACTGAACGGTGCCGCTAAACCCCGTCAGCTTGGAATAACCGAAAATAATAAACAGGACCACAATAGCAATGCGGGCAATTAAAAGCAGGAAAGAACGAGAGGAGCCGAAATCGAAATAACGTAAGTTGTTCATGGCAAACGACCTCTTCAGGCGATGTTCTTTAAACGTAATACAATTTTGCCGCTCTCGCCATACGCCGACCGGCTGTCCATGATGTTAATTTATCGTTAATTTATAGCGCGCTAACGACTTGCTAAAGTCAGGGATTAACGCCAGACTATCGCCTCCATTTCAGGAGGGATTCATGGTCTTGCATTCCACGCGCTGGCTGGCGCTCAGCTATTTCACCTATTTCTTTAGTTACGGTATTTTTTTGCCTTTCTGGAGCGTCTGGCTCAAGGGAATTGGTCTGACGCCTGAGACCATTGGCATCCTGCTGGGCGCGGGGCTGGTGGCACGTTTCCTGGGTAGCCTGCTGATTGCGCCCCGCGTCAGCGATCCCTCCTTACTGATTAAAGCGGTGCGAATTCTGGCCCTGCTGACGCTGGTCTTTGCGGCCTGTTTCTGGGTCAGCCATCAGTTTGCCTGGCTGATGGTGGTAATGGTTGGCTTTAATCTGTTCTTCTCCCCGCTGGTGCCGCTGACGGATGCCCTGGCGAACACCTGGCAAAAGCAGATCACCATGGACTATGGCCGCGTGCGCTTGTGGGGATCGATTGCCTTCGTGATCGGCTCTGCGCTGGTCGGGAAACTGGTCAGCCTCTATGACTATCGTGCCATTCTGGCGCTGTTAACGCTCGGCATCGCCTCGATGCTTCTCGGTATGTTGCTGCGTCCGTCGGTAATGCCGCAGGGCGAAAGCCGCCATCAGGAGAGCGCCGGCTGGCCCGCCTGGCGCTCGCTGGTGGCGCAAAGCTGGCGTTTCCTGGCCTGCGTCTGTCTGCTCCAGGGGGCACATGCGGCCTATTACGGCTTCAGCGCCATCTACTGGCAGGGGGCGGGCTACTCGGCTTCTGCGGTAGGCTACCTGTGGTCGCTCGGCGTGGTGGCGGAGGTCATTATCTTCGCGCTGAGCCAAAAACTTTTCCGTCGTTTCGGGGCGCGTGACCTGCTGCTGCTTTCCGCCGTTTGCGGCGTGGTGCGCTGGGGCATCATGGGCTGGACGACTGAGCTGCCGTGGCTGATTGTGGCGCAAATTCTGCACTGCGGAACCTTCACCGTGTGCCATCTGGCGGCGATGCGCTACATCGCGGCGCGAGAGGGTGGGGACGTTATTCGTCTTCAGGCGGTCTATTCAGCGGTGGCGATGGGCGGCAGTATTGCGGTGATGACCGTATTTGCCGGTTTCCTCTATCAGCACCTGGGGCACGGTGTGTTCTGGGTGATGGCGCTGGTCGCTTTACCTGCCATCGTCATCCGCCCAAAGGTGGCTGCTCGCTCGTAACTATGATTCGAGCATAACGCGAATATGTTCCTGCTGCTGCGTGTTCAGGGCCTCAACGGCATGAATGAGCGGCGGCGAGAACAGCGGCAGGGCGGTTGGATAAGGCGTAATGACCAGCGCCGCCTCGCGGGGGGCGCCCTCCTTCTTAAACGCCTCCAGGCTAAGATAACGAATATTGAGCGGCAGCAGCGTCAGCTCGCGAAGCTGCTGCTCAATTAACGCTTCGCAGGCTTTATCTTCCCCCGTTAACAGGACCACCTGTTTTTCATGCAGGTCGGTCTCCTGCATCAGCCAGGCACCAAAAATCACCGCCACCAGAGCCATCTCTTCACCGGAGAATCGCAGACCAAATTCGGCTTCCAGCTCAAACAGCGCCTCTTTAGTGGTGCGCAGCAGCCGGGGGTATAAACGGTGGATCTCTTCCGGCAGACTGTTGTCGATGCCGATGTCAAATAATGCGCGGTCCAGCGCCTGAGCCAGATGAATATAAAGCTGATCGGTCAGCCCTTGCTCATCGCTGAAGTTCATCCCGGTTTGCGCCCGGAAACGGGCAACCATACGCACGATGGCGCGACGCAGGCGCTGATCCTGCTGGTGTTTATCCATCACCGGGTCGGGTGTGCGAAGCATCATAAACAGCAGCGCCAGGAACAGCTGTTCATCGCTATGCGTTCCCTGCGGGACGCGCCGTTTCCAGTGGCGGACAATTTCCTGCGCCGTAAAGTATTCCCCTCGGGACTGCGTCCAGCTGCGCTGAACGGGCGAAAACTCTGGCGTATTGCCCAGATGATGCTGAATCAGACAATATTGCAGATAAAGCTGTAAAAACTGTACGTCGCGGGACTCAAACTGGCGCTGAAGCTTGCGCGCACAAAAGTTGATAAGCGCCCGAAGGTTCGCATCGTCATAAAGCGGGCGGGCAATGCCGTGCTGTTTAAGCGCGGTTTTTAAGGCAGGGGTAAACTGTTGGGCAACAAAATGTGGACAGAGCCGAAGCGCCCTGCGCAGCCAGTGCAGCAGGCACAAACGTTGATTCAGGGCGGAACCCTCAATTCGGTAGCAGCCATCATGGTGCGTGACGATATCAAGGCGATGATAGCGCTGGATTTCATCGCGCGTCTCGGCTATATCTTGCCGTGCCATGACGTCGTCCACGCCGTTGGCAGCGATTATGCTCTGTGCGGTGACGGCAGCATCGGGCAGGTAAAGCATCAAAAGCACCTGGCAGCGGCGCTGCGAACTGGAAAGCACAGATGGAATTTCAAGCGTCGTCATCATCTGTCGGGTATCCAGTGTGAATGTTTGATAAGAATAGCTAAAGGATGGGCGCTGAAAAGCGCACCGGCAGGCCTTTCACTCAGGATTGCTGGCGAACATCACAGAATTTTTGACGTGAGGAACAGATGCAAATAGTTAAACAAAGCGCGGTAGCGTTATTTTTGGCGGTTTTCACTTTTGCCGCCGGTGCACATCCTCACAGTTTTATCAGCCTGAAAACCGAACTGGTGACGGACGGCACGCAGCTCAGCGGCCTGAAAATGCGCTGGACGATGGATGAAATCACCTCCGCCGACCTGCTGTACGATGCCGGAAACGCAAAGCCCGGCGATGAGATCTGGAAAAAGCTGGCGGCGGAAGTGATGGCCAACGTGCTGGGTCAGCACTACTTCACCGAGTTCTGGCACAACGGACAAAAGGTGAAATTTCTCAACCGTCCCACGGTGTACGGTATGACCCGCGACGGACATCAGGCGGTGCTGACCTTTATCCTTCCGCTGGCGCACCCTCAACCGCTGGCCGGGCAGAAGTACAGGTTTTCCACGTTTGACCCAACCTACTATGTCGATATGCGCTATGACAATGACAGCGACGTACGGCTGCCGGACGCGCTGCAAAAAAGCTGCAAAATTGCCGTGCACACCCCGAAACCCAGCGAAGAGATGCTGAACTTTGCCGTTTCTCTTGATAAAGAGGATGCGCCCCCCGAAGACATGGAGTTAGGTAAACAGTTTGCGCAGGAGGTGACGTTACAATGTCAGTGATCTCCTCTCCCGTCAGTAAGCCGCGTCGCTGGCTGCACCTCTGGCCTCTGGCGCTCTTTTTGTTGTTTGCAGTTGGCGGTGCGCTCTGGCTGTGGCAGGCATGGCCGCAGGTGATGATGAAAAGCATCCTCTGGCAGCGGGAAGTTAATCAGCAGATGAGCGGTCTGCTGAAAGCCGTGGCGGAAAATCCGACCAAAGCGGGCGGCGCTCTTCTGGCGTTCAGCTTTATCTATGGCGTGCTGCATGCCCTGGGGCCGGGGCACGGCAAAATCGTCATCACGACCTGGCTTGCCACGCATCCGTCGAAGCTGAAATCGAGTATCGGCCTGACGCTGGCTTCTTCTTTACTTCAGGGCGGTGTGGCGATTGCGCTGGTCGTGGTCGTCCTTTCGCTGCTACAGCTGCCGGCCCGCCAGCTGCATATGAGCAGCTTCTGGCTGGAGAAGGGGAGTTACGCGCTGGTAGGCGTGCTGGGGCTGATCCTCTGCTGGCGGGCGCTGAAAAAATTGCGCGCGTTACTGCTAAAGCCCAAATTCAAAGCCTTTACACCGCATCACGTTCACCATGAAAACTGCGGGTGCGGGCATCAGCATCTGCCGACGCAGGAACAATTACAGAACAGTGAGGACTGGCGTGCGCGCCTGATGATTGTTCTCTCAATGGGGATGCGTCCATGCTCGGGCGCAATCATGGTGCTGTTGTTCAGCAAAGTGACAGGCGTATTTGGCTGGGGCATGCTCTCGGCGCTGGCGATGGCGGCGGGAACGTCTCTGACGATCTCTTCGTTAGCCCTGCTGGTGCACAGCTTCCGTCAGCTGGCGGTAAAACTCAGCGGCAATAAAACGCCGGTATTGTGGCGACAGGTTGGCTGGACGACTCTGGCGCTGGCGGGCGGGATGATTCTGCTGGTGGCTGCGGTGACAATGTGGATGAGTGCGGTGCCGGTGGGTAGGGGGTTGCGGCCTTTCTAGCCGTATCTGAGGCGTGTTGTAGGCCCGGTAAGCGTGGCGCCACCGGGCTTAACAGACTGAATTAACGCTTCAGCGCATCGCTCAGTTCATCACGCATGTTTGCCAGCATGGCTTTAACAACGCGCGGGTTACCTGCAACGATGTTGCCGGTAGACATATAGTTATGGCCGCCGGTGAAGTCGCAAACAATCGCGCCAGCTTCACGTGCGATCAGCTCGCCCGCCGCGAAGTCCCACGGCTTCAGAGACAGCTCAAAGTAACCGTCAACGCGGCCGGTCGCGACGTAGGCCAGATCCAGTGCAGCAGAGCCGGTGCGACGGAAGTCCGCGCATTCGGTGAACAGCTTGCCCAGGATATTCATATAAGTGGTTGCGTGCTGCTTCGCCTTGAACGGGAAGCCGGTCGCCAGAATCGTGCCGTCCAGATCGCGTGCATTGCTGCAACGCAGACGGTAGCCGTTCAGCTGCGCGCCCTGACCGCGGGTCGCGGTGAACAGTTCGTTACGCATTGGATCGTAAACAACGGCGACTTCAGTACGGCCTTTGATGCGTACTGCGATAGACACAGAGAAGTGTGGCAGGCGTTTGACGAAGTTGGTGGTGCCATCCAGTGGATCGATAACCCATTGAACATCCTGATCGGTACCTTCATGTTCACCGCTTTCTTCGGTGATGATGGTGTGCTGCGGGTAAGATTTGCGGATCGTTTCGATAATAATCGCTTCTGCGGCTTTATCTACGTTCGTCACGAAATCATTGCTGCCTTTCTGGCTGGTTTCTACGGAGTCTGGGGTTTCGTAGTGTTTGGCAATTACATTACCCGCCTTGCGCGCTGCGCGCACGGCGATGGTCAGCATCGGATGCATCGGTCTCTCTCACTGGATGTTAAAGAACAGGAAAATCGGCGCAGAGTATAGCAGCGGGATCGGATTATGTCTCTCGTTTATGATAATATGCCCGAATATTCTTCAGACACTGAATCCAGACATTTAAAAATTATGCTGCAAAACATTCGAATCGTGCTGGTCGAAACATCGCACACCGGCAACATGGGCTCTGTGGCCCGCGCTATGAAAACCATGGGCTTAACGAACCTGTGGCTGGTGAATCCGCTGGTGAAACCAGACTCTCAGGCTATTGCTCTGGCGGCCGGCGCCAGCGACGTGATCGGGAATGCGCAGATCGTGGACACCCTGGATGAAGCCCTGGCCGGTTGCAGCCTGGTGGTGGGGACCAGCGCGCGCTCCCGTACGCTGCCCTGGCCGATGCTGGACCCGCGCGAATGCGGCCTGAAAAGCATCTCAGAAGCGGAACAGGCGCCGGTTGCGCTGGTGTTTGGCCGTGAACGTGTTGGCCTGACCAACGAGGAATTACAGAAGTGCCACTATCACGTGGCGATTGCCGCCAACCCGGAATACAGCTCGCTGAATCTGGCGATGGCGGTGCAGGTGATTGCCTATGAAGTGCGCATGGCATGGCTGGCGACGCAGGAGAAACCGGTCGAACCTAAAGAAGAGACGGCCTACCCGCTGGTGGACGACCTCGAGCGCTTCTACGGTCATCTGGAGCAGACGCTGCTCGCTACCGGCTTTATCCGTGAAGGCCACCCGGGCCAGGTGATGAACAAGCTGCGCCGTATGTTCACCCGCGCGCGTCCGGAAAGCCAGGAGCTGAACATCCTGCGCGGGATTCTGGCGTCGATTGAGCAGAAGAATAAAGAGTAGTGCAGTGTGTTCGCCGGGTGGCGCTGCGCTTACCCGGCCTACAAAGCCCGTAGGCCCGTGCAAGCGCAGCGCCGCCGGGCAAAATACGGCACAGAAGGTTAAATACCTGACTAAAACAGTCAAGTAAATAGTTGACCAATTTAGTCAGGAATGTCAGACTTGGCCCTGCTATGCAATACCCCCATTTTACAATAAAAAACCCCGGGCAGGGGCGAGTTTGAGGTTAAGTAAGACATGAGACTGACATCTAAAGGGCGTTATGCCGTGACCGCGATGCTGGACGTTGCGCTCAACTCCGAAGCGGGCCCGGTTCCGTTGGCTGATATTTCTGAACGACAAGGGATCTCCCTCTCTTACCTGGAACAGCTGTTCTCCAGACTGCGTAAAAATGGACTGGTGTCCAGCGTTCGTGGCCCGGGCGGCGGTTATCTGCTGGGTAAAGACGCAGGCAGTATTGCGGTTGGCGAAGTGATTAGCGCCGTTGACGAATCCGTCGACGCGACCCGTTGCCAGGGTAAAGGCGGCTGCCAGGGCGGCGATAAGTGCCTGACCCACGCGCTGTGGCGCGATCTGAGCGACCGTCTGACCGGCTTCCTGAACAACATCACCCTGGGTGAACTGGTGAATAACCAGGAAGTTCTGGACGTGTCGGGTCGTCAGCAAAGCCATGAATCACAGCGCAGCACCCGTTCGCAGGACGCCATCGACGTTAAACTGCGCGCGTAATAAAAAGATAAGTATTTCAGAATCAGGCCGGGGCGTTAGCTCGCCCCGTGTACTCGGTCGTACATCCAGCCGGTTGCCTGATTCCTTGCATTGAAGCGATGTACGGAGTTTATAGAGCAATGAAATTACCGATTTATCTCGATTACTCCGCAACCACGCCGGTGGACCCGCGTGTTGCCGAGAAAATGATGCAGTGTCTGACCCTGGACGGAAACTTTGGTAACCCAGCTTCCCGTTCTCACCGTTTTGGCTGGCATGCTGAAGAGGCGGTTGATATCGCCCGTAATCAGATTGCTGACCTGGTCGGTGCCGACCCGCGTGAAATTGTTTTCACCTCCGGTGCGACCGAATCCGACAACCTGGCGATCAAAGGTGCTGCCAACTTTTATCAGAAAAAAGGCAAGCACATTATCACCAGCAAAACCGAACACAAAGCCGTGCTGGACACCTGCCGTCAGCTGGAGCGTGAAGGGTTCGAAGTGACTTACCTGGCGCCGCAGAGCAACGGGATCATCGACCTGAAAGAGCTCGAAGCGGCCATGCGTGATGACACCATTCTGGTTTCCATCATGCACGTTAACAACGAAATCGGCGTTGTGCAGGACATCGCAACCATCGGCGAAATGTGCCGTGCGCGCGGCATCATCTACCACGTGGATGCGACCCAGAGCGTGGGCAAACTGCCTATCGACCTGAGCCAGCTGAAAGTGGACCTGATGTCCTTCTCCGGTCACAAAATCTATGGTCCGAAAGGTATCGGCGCGCTGTACGTTCGTCGTAAGCCACGTATCCGCATCGAAGCACAGATGCACGGCGGTGGTCACGAGCGCGGCATGCGTTCCGGTACGCTGCCTGTTCACCAGATCGTGGGCATGGGCGAAGCGTATCGCATCGCGAAAGAAGAGATGGAAACCGAGATGGCACGCCTGCGTACGCTGCGTAACCGTCTGTGGGACGGCGTGAAAGATATGGAAGAAGTGTATCTGAACGGCGATCTCGAGCAGGGCGCGCCAAACATCCTCAACGTCAGCTTCAACTATGTTGAAGGCGAGTCGCTGATCATGGCGCTGAAAGACCTGGCGGTTTCTTCCGGTTCTGCCTGTACGTCTGCAAGCCTGGAGCCATCCTACGTGCTGCGCGCGCTGGGTATGACTGACGAGCTGGCACACAGCTCTATCCGTTTCTCTTTAGGTCGTTTTACTACCGAAGAAGAGATTGACTACACCATCAAACTGGTTCGTAACTCCATTGGCCGTCTGCGCGACCTTTCTCCACTGTGGGAAATGTTCAAGCAGGGCGTGGATCTGAACAGCATTGAATGGTCACATCACTAATCGGTACATAAGGAGAATTCAATCATGGCATACAGCGAAAAAGTTATCGATCATTACGAGAACCCGCGCAACGTTGGCTCTTTTGACAACAGCGATGAATCTGTCGGTAGCGGTATGGTTGGCGCGCCAGCGTGTGGCGACGTGATGAAGTTGCAGATTAAAGTCAACAATGAAGGTATCATTGAAGACGCGCGCTTCAAGACCTACGGCTGCGGTTCTGCTATCGCTTCCAGCTCCCTGGTCACCGAATGGGTGAAGGGCAAGTCTCTGGACGAAGCACAGGCAATCAAGAACACGGATATTGCTGAAGAACTCGAACTGCCGCCGGTGAAAATTCACTGCTCAATTCTGGCAGAAGACGCGATCAAAGCCGCCATTGCGGATTACAAAAGCAAACGTGAAGCAAAATAATTGAGGTTTGAGTATGTCGATTACCCTTAGCGACAGCGCTGCCGCGCGAGTAAGCTCTTTTCTGGCGAACCGTGGTAAAGGCTTTGGCCTGCGACTGGGCGTACGTACCTCCGGCTGTTCTGGTATGGCTTACGTACTGGAGTTTGTTGACGAACCGGCGTCTGATGACACCGTGTTTGAAGACAAGGGCGTGAAGGTGGTGGTCGATGGCAAAAGCCTGCAATTCCTCAACGGCACTCAGCTGGACTTCGTAAAAGAAGGCCTGAACGAAGGGTTCAAATTCACGAATCCGAACGTCAAAGACGAGTGTGGTTGCGGCGAAAGCTTCCACGTTTAACCGCGCGTCATCCGAAACCCCACCGTGGCTTTGCTACGCGTGGGGTTTGTTCTAACAGGCTACCCCTGAGATTGTTATGGATTACTTCACTCTCTTCGGACTACCCGCTCAATACCCGATCGATCTCCAGGCGCTGACGGTCCGTTTTCAGGATCTCCAACGTCAGTACCATCCGGATAAATTCGCCAGCGGGACGCAGGCAGAGCAGCTGGCTGCGGTGTCACACTCCGCAACCATCAACCAGGCCTGGCAAACGCTGCGTCATCCGCTGGCGCGTGCAGAATATCTGCTCTCGCTCCACGGTTTCGATCTGGCGAGCGAACAGCATACCGTGCGCGACACCGCCTTTCTGATGGAACAGCTGGAGCTGCGCGAAGAGCTGGATGAAATTGAACAGGCTAAAGACGAAGCGCGCCTGGAAAGCTTTATCACGCGCGTAAAGGGCATGTTCGATACCCGCCATCAGCAGATGGTGGAGCAACTGAACAACGAGACCTGGGACGTGGCGGCAGACACTGTGCGCAAACTCCGTTTTCTCGATAAACTGCGAAGCAGTGCTGAACAACTCGAAGAAAAGCTGCTCGATTTTTAATTTCGGAAGCAATTATGGCCTTATTACAAATTAGTGAGCCTGGCTTAAGTGCCGCACCGCACCAGCGTCGTCTGGCGGTGGGTATTGATCTGGGCACCACCAATTCCCTCGTGGCGACCGTGCGCAGCGGCCAGGCGGAAACGCTGGCTGACGAGCAGGGCCGCCATCTGCTGCCTTCCGTGGTCCACTACCAGCAGCAGGGTCACGCGGTCGGGTTTGATGCCCGCACCAACGCCGCGCGCGATCCGGCCAACACCATCAGCTCGGTTAAGCGCATGATGGGCCGCTCGCTGGCTGATATCCAGACCCGTTACCCGCATCTGCCGTATCAGCTACAGGCCAGCGAAAACGGCCTGCCGATGATCGCGACGTCTGCCGGTCTGCTGAACCCGATTCGCGTTTCCGCTGACATCCTCAAAGCGCTGGCGGCGCGCGCCACGGCGACGCTCGGCGGCGATCTCGACGGCGTGGTAATCACCGTTCCGGCCTACTTCGACGATGCACAGCGTCAGGGCACCAAAGACGCCGCGCGTCTGGCGGGCCTGCACGTGCTGCGTCTGCTGAACGAACCGACGGCGGCAGCCATTGCCTACGGCCTCGATTCCGGTCAGGAAGGGGTGATTGCGGTTTACGATCTCGGCGGCGGGACGTTTGATATCTCAATCCTGCGCCTGAGCCGCGGCGTGTTCGAAGTGCTGGCGACCGGCGGGGATTCCGCGCTCGGCGGCGATGACTTCGACCATCTGCTGGCAGACTACATCCGCGAGCAGGCGGGCATCAGCGATCGCAGCGATGCGCGCGTACAGCGTGAACTGCTGGATGCGGCCATCGACGCCAAAATCGCCCTGAGCGACGCGCAGTCGGTCACGGTTAACGTTGCGGGCTGGCAGGGTGAGATCACCCGCAATCAGTTCAGCGAACTGATTGCGCCTCTGGTTAAGCGTACCCTGCTGGCCTGCCGTCGCGCATTGAAAGATGCGGCCGTGGAGGCCAGCGAGGTGCTGGAAGTGGTCATGGTTGGCGGCTCAACCCGCGTGCCGCTGGTGCGCGAACGCGTGGGCGAATTCTTTGGCCGCACGCCGCTGACGTCTATCGACCCGGACAAAGTGGTTGCCGTGGGCGCCGCTATCCAGGCCGATATCCTGGTCGGCAACAAGCCGGACAGCGAAATGCTGCTGCTGGACGTCATCCCGCTGTCTCTGGGTTTAGAAACCATGGGCGGCCTGGTGGAGAAAGTCATTCCGCGTAACACCACCATTCCGGTGGCGCGCGCGCAGGAGTTTACCACCTTCAAAGACGGTCAGACCGCGATGTCCATCCACGTGATGCAGGGCGAACGCGAGCTGGTGCAGGACTGCCGCTCTCTGGCGCGCTTTGCGCTGCGCGGAATTCCGGCGCTGCCGGCGGGCGGGGCGCATATTCGCGTCACCTTCCAGGTGGATGCGGACGGCCTGCTGAGCGTCACGGCGATGGAAAAATCGACCGGCGTGGAATCGTCCATCCAGGTGAAGCCGTCCTACGGCCTGACCGATGGCGAAATCGCCTCCATGATTCAGGACTCAATGAGCTACGCCGAGCAGGATGTGAAGGCGCGTATGCTGGCTGAACAAAAAGTGGAAGCCGCCCGCGTGCTGGAAAGCCTGAACGGCGCACTCGCTGCCGATGCCGCGCTGTTAAGCGCCGCTGAGCGCCAGGTGATTGACGACGCTGCCGCGCGCTTAAGCGCAGTCGCCGAAGGCAATGACGCTGACGCAATAGAAGAAGCCATTAAAAACGTTGATAAACAAACCCAGGACTTCGCTGCTCGCCGCATGGACAAATCTGTCCGCGTCGCGCTGAAAGGCCAGTCCGTGGACGAGGTTTAATATGCCAAAGATTGTAATTTTGCCTCATGCGGACCTCTGTCCGGATGGCGCTGTTCTGGAAGCGAAGACCGGTGAAACCATTCTCGATGTAGCCCTGCGTGCAGGTATCGAAGTGGAACACGCCTGTGAAAAATCCTGTGCCTGCACAACGTGCCACTGCATCGTGCGTGAAGGTTTCGACTCTCTCGCAGAGAGCACCGAAGACGAAGACGACATGCTGGACAAAGCATGGGGTCTGGAGCCCGACAGCCGCTTAAGCTGCCAGGCCGCGGTGACCGATGAAGATCTGGTCGTGGAATTCCCACGCTACACCATCAACCACGCACGCGAGCACTAATATGGGACTGAAGTGGACAGACAGCCGCGAAATCGGCGAAGCGCTCTACGACGCGAACCCGGATCTCGATCCGAAGACCGTACGATTCACCGACATGCACCAGTGGATCTGCGATTTAGAGGATTTTGACGACGATCCAAACGCATCCAATGAAAAAATTCTGGAGGCGATTCTGTTAGTCTGGTTAGATGAAGCAGAATAGATAACATAAACGGGCTGCCTTCAGGCGGCCCGTTTGCTAGTTGCTAATAAGGAAAAATAAAATGACCGAAGCGATGAAGATTACGCTCTCGAATCAGCCTGCTGACGCGCGCTGGGGCGAGAAAGCCACCTACAGCATTAACAACGACGGTATTACCCTGCACCTGACGGGCAACGATGATTTGGGCCTGATCCAGCGCGCCGCGCGTAAAATTGACGGCCTGGGCATTAAGCATGTGTCTCTGGAAGGCGAAGGCTGGGACACCGACCGCAGCTGGGCGTTCTGGGCAGGCTACAAAGGCCCGAAAGGCACCCGCAAAATCGAGTGGGCGAACCTCGATGAAGCCGGTCAGAAAGAGCTGGAAAGCCGCCTGAAGATCATCGACTGGGTGCGCGACACCATCAACGCCCCGGCGGAAGAGTTAGGCCCTGAGCAGCTGGCGCAGCGCGCGGTTGACCTGCTGTGCGGCGTGGCGGGCGACAAGATGTCTTACCGCATCACCAAAGGTGAAGATCTGCGCGAGCAGAACTACATGGGTATCCACACCGTGGGCCGTGGTTCAGAGCGTCCTCCGGTCCTGCTGGCGCTGGATTACAACCCAACCGGGGATAAAGAGGCGCCGGTCTTTGCCTGCCTGGTGGGCAAAGGCATTACCTTCGACACCGGCGGCTACAGCCTGAAGCAGAGCGCATTCATGGACTCCATGAAGTCCGACATGGGCGGCGCGGCGACCATTACCGGCGCGCTGGCCTTCGCCATCACCCGTGGCCTGAACAAGCGCGTGAAGCTCTACCTGTGCTGCGCGGACAACATGGTGAGCGGCAACGCCTTCAAGCTGGGCGACATCATTCGCTACCGCAACGGTAAAAACGTTGAGGTGATGAACACCGACGCCGAAGGCCGTCTGGTGCTGGCCGATGGCCTGATCGACGCCTCTGCGCAGAAGCCGGAGCTGATTATCGACATGGCAACCCTGACCGGCGCGGCGAAAACGGCGCTGGGTAACGACTATCACGCCCTGTTCAGCTTCGACGACAAGCTGGCCGCTCGCCTGCTGGCCAGCGCGGCGGCGGAAAACGAACCGTTCTGGCGTCTGCCGCTGGCCGAGTTCCACCGCAGCCAGCTGCCGTCTAACTTCGCCGAGCTGAACAACACCGCGAGCGCGGCTTACCCGGCGGGTGCAAGCACCGCAGCAGGCTTCCTGTCTCACTTCGTTGAGAACTACCATGAAGGCTGGCTGCACATTGACTGCTCCGCAACCTACCGTAAAGCGGCGGTTGAGCAGTGGTCTGCGGGTGCGACCGGTCTGGGCGTGCGTACCGTGGCGAACCTGCTGACGGCTGAGTGATCTTTTTTGCCGGGTAGCGCTACGCTTACGCGCGCCTTCGGAGTCATCGTATTGCCCGGCGGCGCTGCGCTTGCACGGGCCTACGGTTTTGTAGGCCGGGTAAGCGAAGCGCCACCCGGCGTTTTTTGAAGTAGCCAAACTATGTCAGAAACCAAAAACGAATTAGAAACCCTGCTGGGGCAGGCGGCGACCGAGCCCGCCCACCGTCCGGCCTTTTTCCGCACGCTGCTGGAATCCACCGTCTGGGTGCCGGGCACCGCGGCGGAAGGGGAGCAGGTTGTCGAAGACAGCGCGCTGGATCTGCTGCACTGGGAGAAAGACGACGGCACGTCGGTGATCCCGTTCTTTACCTCGCTCGGGGCCTTGCAGGAAGCGGTAGAAGATGAGCAGGCGTTCGTGGTGATGCCGGTGCGCACGTTGTTCGAAATGACGCTGGGGCAGACGCTGTTCCTCAACGCCAAACTGCCGACCGGGAAAGAGTTTACTCCGCGCGAAATCAGCCACCTGTTGGGTGAAGAGGGCAACCCGCTCAGCACCCAGGAAGTGCTGGAAGGGGGCGAAACGCTGCTGCTGTCTGAAGTGGCCGAGCCGCCCGCGCAGATGATTGACTCCCTGACCACGCTGTTTAAAACCATCAAGCCGGTAAAACGCGCGTTTCTCTGCTCCATCAAAGAGAGCGCTGACGAAAAGCCTGTTCTGCTGATAGGGATTGAGGCCGACGGCGATATCGACGAGATCATCCAGGCAGCGGGAAGCGTGGCAACCGACACCCTGCCGGGCGATGAGCCGATTGATATCTGTCAGGTGAAGAAAGGTGAGAAGGGGATCAGCCACTTTATTACCGAGCACATCACCCCGTTCTACGAGCGTCGCTGGGGCGGCTTCCTGCGCGATCTCAAGACCAACCGCATTATCTGATTACGGCGGGGTGACCTTCACCCCGTTGCTTCCAGCAGCAGTAAATCCATCAGCAGCACCAGATTCGACTCAAACGACGTTACCCCTGCGGCTTCGGCGGCGAAATGTACCGCTTCGTCATAGAGGGCAAAATGCACGTCCGCCATACCCGCCAGCGTATTGGCCGACGCGCGGGTAAACGCGACGATCGTCATGCCGACGTTTTTGGCGATCCGCGCTTTATCCAGTACCTGCTCCGTTTCGCCGCTGCGTGAAACGGCAATAAACACCTGATAGCGCGCGGCGTTGCTGAGAAAAATATTCCGGCTGTCTCCCGGCCCGGAGATGAACGCCGTTTTTCCCAGCACCTGCAACTTCTTGGTCAGGTACTCGGCAAAAAGGTACGAAAACCCGGCGCCGTAGAGAAAGAAGCTCTCTTTCTGGCGCAGCAGGCTGGCAAACTGCTGGCGTTTGTCCTGAGTGACCCACTGGAGGGTCTGCTGATAGTTGGCAACGAACCGGGTAAAAAGCGCGGGCATTTCCGCATGTTGCTCAGGCTGTACGGCAATATGCGGCGTGTCAGAAAGCAGCTGCTTGCAGTGCCAGATAAACTCGCTAAAGCCGCTAAACCCCAGCTTCTGACACAGCCGCATAATCGTCGCGGTAGAGACAAATGTCGCCTGCGCCAGCTCGCGCACCGTGATGTTGCCCACCAGCAATGGATGCTCAGTGAGGTGGGCGAGGACGCGATACTCCGCGCGGGTCAGCGACGACCCGCGCGTTAACAGCGTTGCCAGGCGGTTATCCATTATTTCGCCGGTTCAACCGGCAGATCGTCCCGTGCACCCCATTCACTCCAGGCGCCGTCGTACAGAGTCACGTCATTCGCGCCAAGGGTTGCCAGCGCCAGGATCACCACGCAGGCCGTCACGCCGGAGCCGCAGCTGGCAATAACCGGACGATGCAAATCCACGCCCTGACGTTCAAAAATGGCACGCAATTCATCGGTGGTTTTCAGCTCGCCTTCAAACACCAGATCGCCCCACGGTACGTTCAGCGCCCCCGGGATATGTCCGCGTTTCAGTCCCGGACGCGGCTCGTCCGCTTCTGCGTTGAAACGTGGAGCGGGACGCGCATCGACGATTTGCGCCGTGTTTTCGTGGCTCACGACCAGCACGTCGGTCAGGCGCTTGACCACGTTAGCGTCAAACGTGGCATCAAATTCCCCTTCCGGCAGCGTGACGTCACCCTGCTGAAGCGGTAGTTCGTCGCGCTTCCAGCCTGCAAGTCCGCCCGCCAGAATCGATACCTTTTCCACGCCGAAGTTTTTCAGCATCCACCACGCTCGCGGCGCGGAAAACAGATTACCTTCATCGTAAACAACAAGATGTTTATCTTTGCTGATGCCCAGCTCGCGCATCGCCACGGAAAACGCTTCCGGGCGAGGCAGCATGTGCGGCAGGGGAGAGGTGTGATCGGAGAGGGCTTCGATATCAAAAAATACCGCGCCAGGCAGGTGCCCTGCACGGTATTCAGCGGGAACGTCACGATGTTCCTGGCCCGGAGGGGCCATGCGCGCGTCGATAATCTGAACTTCCGGGTCGTCGCCGTGCTCAATCAGCCAGTCGGCAGCGACAAAATATGAGGTGGACATGGTTGCCTCCATTCTTTTCCGTAAAAAAGGATTGTCGGTGTTTTTTCTGACACCGACAAGCTAACCACGTTCAACTCGCGAGCAAGCCCCTATTTTTTCACCGCTTCACCGTCCTGCCAGGCCTTTTGCAGCGCAGGCCAGTAGTCGCGGTTGGCTTCGATCATCTCATCCAGAATCGCTTTCGCGTGCTCCATGGTCGGCACGGTGCGGTTCAGAGTGAACGCCTGCAACGCTTTCTCGTAGCTGCCTTCGATGGTTGCCTCAACCAGCAGCTGTTCAGAGGCGAGCTGCTGTTGCAGGAGCGTCTGGTGGAACAGCGGCACCTGACCCACGCGGACAGGCTCCGGCCCTTCGGAGGTGATATAGGCAGGCACTTCCACCACCGCATCGTACGGTAAGTTGGTAATCGCCCCGCGGTTTTCCACCATCACCAGATGGCGTTGGCGCAGGTTGAACGCCAGCGAGCAGGCGACATCGACGATAAATTCGCCGTGAACACCTACGTGGAAGGCGTCCGGTAAGATCCCGCTGCGCTGGTACTCTTCGGCGGCGGCAAACAGCTTTTTCTCACGCCCGTTCATCACTTCGTTGGCGCGGGTATAGTCAGGGTTCTGATGCTCCACAATCTGGTTAGGCATCAGGTAGTACTGTAGATACGGGTTCGGCAGGTACTCCGGGAAGTTATCCATAATCGGCTTGATGTTGCGCCAGGTTTTCACCCACGACGGATCCGAGTGCTGCGGGTCGGTTTTCGCGGCATCTTCCGTCAGCAGGCCAAACTTCGCGATATGTTTACGCAGCTCCGGCAGCTTGTCCTCGCCGTCCACCCGCACGCGGGTAAACCAGCCAAAGTGATTGAGGCCAAAATAGTCCACCTCGAGTTTATGGCGATCCACGCCCAGAATGGCGCCCATATTGCGCATCGCGGCGACAGGCATATCGCAGATGTTCAGCACGCGGGCGTTGGGGCGCAGGCGACGCACGCCCTCAGCGACAATCGCCGCCGGGTTGGAGTAGTTCACGATCCACGCCTTTTCGTGCGCGTAGCGTTCCACCCGATCGATCAGCTCTACCATCGGCAGGATCGTACGCAGGCCATATGCCAGCCCGCCGGGTCCGCAGGTTTCCTGGCCGACCACCCCGTGGCGCAGCGGGATCTTTTCATCCTGCTCGCGCATTTTGTACTGTCCGACGCGCATCTGAGCAAAAACAAAATGCGCGCCGCTGAAGGCCACTTCCGGATCGCTGGTGACGGTGAATTTGATGCTCTGGCTGTGGTCTCGAATAACCTTCTCCACCACGGGCGCAATGGTGTTCTGGCGCGCCTCGTCAATGTCATACAGGCGGATCTCTGCCAGAGGGAAATCATGCAGACGTACCATCAGGCTTTTCACAATACCTGGCGTGTAGGTGCTACCGCCGCCGGCAATCGACAGAATAAATGGGGGTGTAAACATCTTTAGCTCCTTTCAGAGAAACGTCTCAACGGCTTCTCGCATTTTTTTGACATGCAGCCCGTAGACCACCTGAACGTTGTTACCTTGTTTGATAACCCCTTTCGCGCCGGTCGCTTTCAGGCGCGGTTCGTCGATGATGGCGACGTCCTTCACCGTAACGCGTAAGCGGGTGTAGCAGTTATCCACTACCTCAATATTTTCCCGACCGCCCAGACCAACGACGATCGATTCGCCCAGCCCGTCGTTATTGCCCTTCGCCTGGTACTCCTGCTTGCTGTAAAGGCGTGTCTCCTGGTCCTCATCTTCACGCCCCGGCGTTTTCATGTTGAAGCGCAGGATCAGTAAGCGGAATACCACGAAATAAAGGGCGAACATGATCAGCCCGACCACGATGTACATGGGCCAGTTGGACTTCTCCGTGCCGAGCGGCAGGTTGTAGAGGATGAAATCGATAATCCCGTTGGCGCCGATGGCGTGAACGCCAAACAGCGAGAACAGCATCATGCCGATACCGGTCAGCACCGCATGCACCACGAACAGCAGCGGGGCGACAAACAGGAAGGAGAACTCAATTGGCTCGGTTACGCCGACCAGCAGCGAGGTCAGCGCCGCCGGGATCAGAATGGCTTTCGCAATCGCTTTACGCTCTGGCTTCGCGGTCATGTACATCGCCAGCGCGGCGGCAGGAAGGCCGAACATCTTGCTGATGCCGCGCGCATCCCACACCACGGTACTGCTGAGCTGCTTCACGTCCGGGCAGGCCATTTCGGCGAAGTAGATATTGCGCGCGCCCTGGTAAGCTGTACCGCACACCTCCTGCGTACCGCCCAGTTCGGTATACAGGAACGGCGTATAGACCAGATGATGCAGGCCCGTCGGCACCAGAATGCGTTCAAGGAAACCGTAGATCGCCACGCCAAACGGACCGGACCCTTTGATCGCCAGCGCCAGGGCGCTTATTCCATGCTGTGCGTACGGCCAGAGTTCGCTCATGACCACGCCGAGCAGCATAGAGACAGGCAGCATCACAATCGCGACAAAGCAGTGGCCGGAGTAAATCGCCATCGCGCCGTTAAACTGGACCCCGGAATATTTGTTGTACAGATAACCGGAGAGCGCCCCGGTCAGGATCCCGGCGAAAACGCCCATCTCCAGCACCTGGACGCCCAGCACCATGCTTTGTCCGGCGGCTTTCATCTGTTCCGCAGGGGCCAGTTCTCCCTGAAGCTGTAACGTCACGTTCATCGCGTTAATGAATACGATAAAGGTCACCAGCCCAATCAACGCCGCGTAGCCTTTGTCTCGTGTTGCCAGTCCAATGGGGATCCCGACGGCAAACACCAGCGCCAGGTTGACCAGCACCGACACGGCAGATTTGGCGATCAGCTGGCCGACACTCTGGATCAGCGGATGGCCGAGAAACGGCAGGTACTCGGCCAGATTGCCGTTACCCAGTATATTCCCGAAGGCGATAAACAGGCCGACGATGGGTAAGATAAGTACAGGTCCGTAAAGTGATTTTCCGAAATTTTGTAGGGCGTTCACGGCTCGTTTCATGGCTTTCTCTCTTATTGAACCGCGCACTCGGGGTGCGTCATGGTCATAAAACTAGCAGGCCTGATGCGAGCTTATCCAGCTATCTTCTTGTTTTAAAAACAAATGACGCGAAAGGTAACATGTTACGTTATGCGCTGTGATCGCCGTTCCATCACGGTGTGGCTGCGTGATGCCATTCTGCGAGGTGCTTTCCAGATTATAAAATTGGACTTTTTGTATTAACGAAACTTGCGGATAATACTTAACCGGACGATGACCAACAGGCCCCTCAGGCCAGGGACACAGGATGAAACCGTTTCGCTTAGCTGCGATCTCTCTCGCGCTGCTCACCACCTTTACGCTTGTCGGCTGTGATAACAGCGACGACAAACCTCAGGCCGCTGCCCCCGCAGCGTCTACTGCATCAGAACAGAAAACCCCGGCAAAACCGGATCCTGAAAAGCTGGCTAAGCTGGCCGCGCAGAGTCAGGGCAAGGCGTTGACGCTGCTGGATGCCTCTGAAGTGCAACTCGACGGCGCTGCGACGCTGGTTCTGACCTTCTCTGTACCGCTGGATCCCAGCCAGAATTTTGCGAAAACGGTGCATGTGGTGGATAAAAAAAGCGGCAAAGTGGACGGCGCCTGGGAACTGGCCCCCAATCTGAAAGAGCTGCGCCTGCGCCATCTGGAGCCGAATCGTAATCTGGTCGTCACCGTCGAACGTAATTTGCTGGCGCTGAACAAAGCGACATTCGGCATTGACTATGAAAAAGCAATCACCACCCGGGATGTTGAACCGACGGTCGGATTCGCCAGCCGCGGATCGCTGCTGCCGGGTAAAGTGGTGGAAGGGTTGCCGGTGATGGCGCTCAACGTCAACAATGTGGACGTGAACTTCTATCGCGTGAAGTCGGAGTCGCTGGCCTCGTTTGTCAGCCAGTGGGAGTACCGTAACTCGCTGACCAACTGGGAATCTGACAACCTGCTGAAGATGGCGGAACTGGTTTACACCGGCCGTTTCGACCTCAACCCGGCGCGCAATACGCGTGAAAAATTGCTCCTGCCGCTCAAAGATATTAAGCCGCTCCAGCAGTCTGGCGTCTATATCGCCGTGATGAACCAGGCTGGTCACTATAACTACAGTAACGCCGCGACGCTCTTTACCCTGAGCGATATCGGGCTCTCCGCTCACCGCTATCATAACCGCCTGGACATCTTCACCCAGAGTCTTGAAAACGGTGCGGCGCAGTCAGGCGTGACCATTACCCTTCTGAACGATAAAGGGCAGACCCTGGCCGAGGCGAACAGCGACGCCGATGGTCATGCGAAACTGGAAACCGATAAAGAAGCCGCGCTGATCCTGGCCAGTAAAGATGGCCAGACGACGCTTCTCGACCTCAAACTTCCGGCGCTCGATCTGGCGGAGTTTGATATCGCCGGTAACCCGGGTTACAGCAAACAGTTCTTTATGTTTGGCCCGCGCGATCTCTATCGTCCGGGTGAAACGGTGATCCTGAACGGCCTGCTTCGCGACAGCGATGGCAAACCGCTTCCCGATCAACCGGTAAAACTTGACGTGCTGCGCCCGGACGGACAGGTGGCGCGTACGGTCGTTGTGCAACCTGAGAAAGGCCTTTATCGCTTCAACTATCCGCTCGATAGCGGCGCCCAGACCGGCATGTGGCATATTCGCGCTAATACGGGCGATAACCAGCAGCGCATGTGGGATTTCCACGTCGAAGATTTTATGCCTGAGCGTATGGCGCTGAATCTGACCGGGCAAAAAACGCCGGTTTCCCCGCAGGATAATGTCGACTTTAACGTTGCTGGCTATTACCTGTATGGCGCGCCGGCTAACGGCAATTCTCTGCAAGGCCAGCTTTTCCTGCGTCCGCTACGTGACGCGGTGCCTGCGCTGCCTGGCTTCCAGTTCGGTGATATTGCCGAGGAGAACCTGAGCCGCAGCCTGGATGAAGTGCAGCTTACGCTGGACGAACAGGGGCGTGGGCAGGTTACCACCGAAAGCCAGTGGAAAGAGGCGCACTCGCCGCTGCAACTGATTTTGCAGGCCAGCCTGCTGGAATCAGGTGGGCGTCCGGTAACGCGACGCGCCGAGCAGGCTATCTGGCCTGCGGCTGAACTTCCGGGGATCCGCCCACAGTTCGCCAGCAAGGCCGTTTACGACTACCGTACCGATACCACCGTCAATCAGCCGATTGTCGATGAAAACGGCAACGCCAGCTTTGACATCGTCTATGCCGATGCCAGCGGGACGAAAAAAGCGGTATCTGGTTTGCAGGTGCGTCTGATCCGTGAGCGTCGCGACTACTTCTGGAACTGGTCCGAGAGTGAGGGCTGGCAGTCTCAGTTTGATCAAAAAGATCTGGTTGAGGGCGAGCAGGAGCTAAACCTCAAGGCCGATGAAACCGGTAAAGTCACCTTCCCGGTGGAGTGGGGCTCATACCGTCTGGAAGTGAAAGCCCCTGATGACATGGTCAGCAGCGTGCGCTTCTGGGCGGGGTACAGCTGGCAGGATAACAGCGATGGCACGGGCGCTGCTCGCCCGGATCGTGTGACGCTGAAACTGGACAAGCCATCCTATCAGCCAGGCGATACCATCAACCTGCATATTGCAGCGCCGGCCGCAGGCAAGGGCTATGCAATGATCGAATCCAGCGAAGGACCGCTGTGGTGGAAAGAGATCGACGTGCCAGCAAACGGTCTGGATCTCGCCATTCCGGTGGATAAGGACTGGAAACGTCACGATCTCTACCTCAGCACGCTGGTGGTTCGTCCTGGCGATAAATCCAAATCCGCCACGCCAAAACGGGCGGTTGGCCTGCTGCATCTGCCAATGGGGGACGAAAATCGTCGCCTGAACATCGCACTGGATAACCCGCAAAAAATGCGTCCGAACCAGACGCTTTCTGTGAAAGTGAAAGCCAGCGTAAAAGAGGGGGCTGTGCCACAGAAGGTGAACGTGCTGGTCTCGGCTGTCGATAGCGGCGTGCTGAACATTACCGACTACGTCACACCGGATCCGTGGGAAGCTTTCTTCGGCCAGAAGCGCTATGGCGCGGACATCTATGATGTTTACGGCCAGGTGATTGAAGGTCAGGGACGTCTGGCCGCAATGCGCTTTGGCGGAGACGGCGATGAACTGAAACGCGGCGGTAAGCCACCGGTGAACCATGTCACCATAATTGCCCAGCAGGCGCAGCCGGTTACGCTTGATGCCAACGGCGAAGGCACCATCACGCTGCCGATTGGCGATTTCAACGGCGAACTGCGTCTGATGGCGCAGGCCTGGACGGAAGACGATTTCGGCAGCAGCGAAAGCAAAATCATTGTGGCGGCTCCGATTATCACCGAGCTTATTACGCCGCGATTCCTCGCAAGTGGCGATACCTCCCGCCTGACGCTGGACCTGACTAACCTGACGGACCAGCCGCAAACGCTGAACATTGCGTTAACCGCAACCGGTAAGTTGTCGCTCGAAGGTGCTCAGCCAGAGCCGGTTAAGCTGCCGCCTGGCGCACGTAGCACCCTGTTTATTCCGGTGCGCGCCCTGGAAGGCTATGGTGATGGTGAAGTGACTGCTCAGGTGTCGGGGCTTCAGCTCCCTGGTGAGACGTTTGCGCCGCAGCAGAAGAGCTGGAAAATTGGCGTGCGTCCCGCATTCCCGGCGCAAACGGTGAATACGGGCACGATGCTGAACCCTGGCGAATCCTGGAGTGCCCCAGCACAGCATATCAACGGTTTCTCGCCTGCCACGCTACAAGGGCAACTATTGCTCAGTGGTAAACCACCTTTAAATCTGGCGCGCTACATTCGTGAACTTCAGGCTTATCCATACGGATGTCTTGAGCAGACCACCAGCGGCCTGTTCCCGTCGCTTTACACCAACGCGGCACAACTTAAGGCACTGGGTATTAAGGGCGCTACCGACGATAAACGCCGTGCGGCCATTGATATCGGGATCTCCCGTCTGCTGCAAATGCAGCGTGACGATGGCGGTTTTGCCTTGTGGGATAAAAAAGGCCCGGAAGAGTACTGGCTGACCGCCTATGTCACGGACTTCCTGGTGCGGGCAGGGGAGCAGGGTTACAGCGTGCCTTCCGAGGCAGTGAATAACGCCAACAGCCGACTGTTGCGCTATTTACAGGATCCGGGGATGATGTCCATCCGCTACAGCGACGACACCCAGGCCAGCAAATTTGCTGTTCAGGCGTACGCTTCGCTGGTGCTGGCTCGTCAGCAAAAAGCGCCGCTCGGTGCGCTGCGTGAAATCTGGGAGCGCCACGCTCAGGCTGCTTCCGGGCTTCCGTTGATGCAGCTGGGCATGGCACTCAAACTGATGGGGGATGCACCGCGCAGCCAGCAGGCGCAGGATCTGGCTCTCAAAACTCCCCGTAACGACAGCCGAAACTGGATGGCGGATTACGGCAGCCAGCTGCGTGATAATGCCCTGATGCTCTCCCTGCTGGAAGAGTACAAGCTGCTGCCGGATGCGCAAAACAGGCTGCTGAACGCGTTATCTGAAGACGCGTTCAGCCAGCGCTGGCTGTCTACCCAGGAGAGCAATGCGCTGTTCCTGGCTGGACGTTCACTGCAAACCTTGTCAGGCGCGTGGCAGGCAACGACCAGCCTCTCTGAACAGACCCAGAGCAGTGATAAAGCGCAGGTAGAAAACCTGAACGGCGATCAGCTTGGTGCGTTGCAGGTGACAAATTCCGGCACTACGCCGCTGTGGGTACGACTGGACACGACTGGCTATCCGGAGTATGCGCCTCAGCCATCCTCTAATGTCTTGCAGATTGAACGTCATATCCTGGCGACAGACGGCAGCAGCAAGTCGCTCTCTTCTCTGAAGAGCGGTGAGCTGGTTCTGGTGTGGCTGGAGGTGAAGGCCAGCCAGAACGTGCCGGATGCGCTGGTGGTGGATCTGCTCCCGGCAGGTCTGGAGCTGGAAAACCAGAATCTGGCGAGCAGCAGCGCCAGCTTGCAGGACAGCGGCAGTGAAGTGCAAAACCTGCTGAATCAGATGCAACAGTCTGATATTCAGCACATGGAATTCCGCGACGATCGCTTTGTGGCCGCGGTGCCGGTCAATGAAGGTCAGCCGGTCACGCTGGTTTACCTGGCCCGTGCCGTTACGCCGGGAACCTACCAGGTGCCTGTTCCGATGGTCGAGTCCATGTACGTTCCGCAGTGGCGGGCAACGGGGGCGGCCAGTGGCCCGCTGATCGTTGTTCCGTAAGATGCGGATAGCACGCCTGATTCGCTCCCGCTGGCTGTGGCTGGCGGGAGCGCTTCTCGTTTCAGGGGGGCTGATTGTCGTCGCTGACCGCGTGTGGCCGTTGCCCCTGAAAGAGGTCAACCCAGCGCGAGTGGTGGTGGATGAGCAGGGTGTTCCGCTGTGGCGTTTTGCCGACAGCGAAGGCATCTGGCGCTATCCGGTTACCATTGAAGAGGTTTCCCCACGCTATCTTGAGGCGCTGATCCAGTATGAAGATCGCTGGTTCTGGGATCACCCGGGCGTCAATCCGCTTTCTGTACTGCGTGCCGCCTGGCAGGATCTCACCTCCGGGAGAGTGGTTTCCGGCGGGAGCACGCTTACCATGCAGGTGGCGCGCCTGCTGGATCCGCATCCGCGTACCTTTGGCGGTAAAATTCGTCAGCTGTGGCGGGCGATGCAGCTGGAGTGGCATCTCTCCAAGCGTGAAATCCTGACGCTGTATCTTAACCGTGCCCCGTTTGGCGGCACGTTGCAGGGCGTGGGCGCGGCAAGCTGGACTTACCTTGGCAAACCGCCGTCTCAGCTGAGCTATTCCGACGCGGCGCTGCTGGCAGTGCTGCCGCAGGCACCCAGCCGTTTGCGCCCGGATCGCTGGCCGGAACGTGCCGAAGCGGCGCGGAACAAAGTGCTCGACCGTATGCTGACTCAGGGCGTTTGGTCTGAGAAGCAGGTGAAAGAGTCCCGTGAAGAGCCGGTCTGGCTGGCTCCCCGGCAGATGCCGCAGCTGGCGCCGCTCTTTTCCCGCATGATGCTGAGTAAAAGTCGTGACACAAAAATAGTCACCACGCTGGATGCAGCTTTGCAACGACAGCTTGAAGAGCTGGCAATGAACTGGAAATCACGCCTGCCCGCCCGCAGTTCGCTGGCGATGATCGTCGTGGATCATACATCCATGAAAGTGCGTGGCTGGGTAGGCTCGGTAGATATCAATGATGACAGCCGTTTCAGCCACGTGGATATGGTCAATGCGATCCGATCGCCGGGATCGGTCCTCAAGCCATTCATCTATGGCATGGCGCTGGACGATGGTCTGATCCATCCCGCTTCGTTATTACAGGATGTGCCAAGAAAAACGGGGGATTATCGTCCCGGCAACTTTGACAGCGGCTTCCATGGGCCGGTCAGTATGAGCGAAGCCCTGGTGCGTTCCCTCAACCTGCCTGCGGTGCAGGTTCTGGAAGCGTACGGCCCAAAACGTTTTGCCGGAATGCTGAGCAACGCGGGATTACCGCTCATTCTGCCTGCGGGGGCACAGCCCAACCTCTCTCTGATCCTGGGGGGCGCAGGCGCACGCCTGGCTGATATCGCTGCCGCCTATAGCGCCTTTGCGCGTCAGGGTAAGGCGGGCCGGCTGCGTTTACAGCCGGGCGATCCGCTGATCGAACGTCCGCTGTTATCGCAGGGGGCGGCGTGGATCATTCGTCGCATTCTCGCAAATGAAGCACAGCCCCTGCCGGACAGTGCGTTGCCCCAGGTTGCGCCGCTGGCGTGGAAAACGGGCACCAGCTATGGCTACCGGGATGCCTGGGCCATCGGCCTGAACGCCCGGTATGTCATTGGAATCTGGACCGGACGCCCGGACGGCACGCCCGTTGCCGGGCAGTTTGGTTTCGCCAGCGCGGTACCGCTCCTGAATCAGGTCAATAACATGCTTCAGTCCCGCTCGATGGTGGATGAAGCGCGCCTGCCGCGCGATCCGCGTCCTGCAAGCGTAGGACGGGGCGTGATTTGCTGGCCGGGGGGCCAGTCCCTGCCTGAAGGGAGCGAAAACTGTCGGCGTCGGCTGTCAACCTGGCTGCTGGAAGGCAGTGAACCGCCTACGCTACTGCTGCCGGAACAGGAAGGTATTCGCGGGATCCGTTTCCCGGTCTGGCTGGATAAAGAAGGCAAGCGCGTTGCGGCGGATTGTCCTGATGCGACAGAGAAAGTGCTGGATGTCTGGCCGCTGCCGCTGGAGCCCTGGCTGCCTGCTGCTGAAAAACGGGCTGCTCGTCTCCCCGCCCGTTCAGCGGTTTGCCCTCCGCTGGATAACCATAATGCGGCGCCGATGATGTTGTCAGGCGTCAGAGAAGGGGCGGTAATTAAACGTCTTCCGGGTGAGAAAAATATGACCCTCAACGTTTCAACCAGCGGCGGGGAGGGACAACGATGGTGGTTTTTGAATGGCGAACCGCTGGACGGGCATCAGAAGAATTATTCACTGCAATTATATTTGCCGGGTAAATATCAATTAATTGTATTAGATGAAACAGGACAAACGGCGACAGTGAATTTTGAATTAGATCGCTAAGTATTACCCCTCAAGAATTAGCTTGATAATTATCAATATTCGTTCCTGAAAAAAAACGAGAATGCGTTTTTATTTGAAGGAACGAGCAATGAAAAAAAATAAACATCAGGGAGAAGGGCTTATTCCCGCCATATCCCGGCGTCAGTTTATTCAGGCAGGGTCGGCGCTCGCCGCCCTGCCGTTTGTCGTCAAAACCGGCAAAGTACAGGCACAGGGCGCGGCGGTTTCAGACGCTACGCCTGAAGAAAAAGTGGTGCAAACCTGTAGTACGTTTGACTGCGGCGGGAAGTGTGATATTCGTGCTCACGTCAGTGATGGCGTTGTGACCCGAATTTCAACGCGTCCGGATAACGCGCTGGATCCGCAGATGCCAGTAATGCGCGCCTGCGTTCGTGGTCGGGCTTATCGGAAATTTGTTTATCACCCCGATCGACTGAAATATCCAATGAAACGCGTAGGTAAACGTGGCGAAGGAAAATTCGAGCGTATTACCTGGGATGAAGCCACCACCCTCATTGCGAATCAATTAAAAACTATTACGCAAAAATACGGTGCTGCGTCACGCTATGTTCATGTGGGCACCGCGGTGTCCGGCGGGACCTTTTCTGGCGATAAAATGGTTCGTCGTCTGCTCAACTTAACCGGCGGCTATCTCGAAAGCTATCACTCGGTCAGTATGGGTAACACGGCGGCGGCAACGCCGTATACCTATGGCACCGCCGCCAGCGGCAGCTCTCTGGACACGCTACTGGACACCAAACTGGTCATTCTCTGGGGGCATAACCCGACGGAAACAATCTTCGGGCACAGCAACCACTTCTACCAGAAGATGAAGCAAAACGGCACGCGCTTCATTGTTGTCGACCCACGCTATTCCGATACGGTTTCCTCCCTTGCCGATCAGTGGATCCCATTGCTTCCTGCCACGGACAACGCCCTGATGGACGCGATGATGTATGTGATCGTCACGGAGAATCTGCACGATCGCGACTTTATTCAACGCTACACCCTGGGCTTTGACGAAGACGCCATGCCAGAGGGCGTTCCGGCCAATGAATCCCTGATGGCTTACCTGAGCGGTGCAAAGGATGGCGTGGCGAAAACGCCTGAGTGGGCAGAGAAAATCACCCACGTGCCTGCACAAACTATTCGTCAGCTGGCGCGTGACTACGCAACCACCAAACCCGCCGCGCTGATCCAGGGCTGGGGACCGCAGCGTCACAACTGCGGCGAGCGCACCGCGCGCGGCTCGACAATACTGGCCACGCTAACGGGTAACGTCGGGGTGAAAGGCGGCTGGGCAGCAGGCTATGGCGGCTGCGCAAACCGCAAATTTGCGGCCGGGCCAGAGATGCCGGACAACCCGGTCAACGCCAAAATTTCGGTCATGAACTGGGTGCAGGCCGCGGATGATGCTTCTAAGGTAACCGCGGAAGATGGCCTGAAAGACGCTGAGAAGCTGGACAGCAATATCCGCATCCTGTTCTCGCTGGCGGGCAATTATCTGGCTAACCAGAACCCGGACCTTCATCAGGCAACCCGTGTCCTGGAAGACGAGTCGAAAATCGAGTTTATCGTCGCAAGCGATCTGTTTATGACGCCGAGCGCCAGATACGCCGACCTGCTTTTGCCGGAAACCAGCTTCATGGAACGCTGGAATATCGGCGAAACCTGGGGCACGGCAAGCTATCTGATCCTGTCAGAGAAGCTGATTGAACCTGAATTTGAACGCCGTTCAGACTACGACTGGCTGCGGGAGGTCGCTGCTAAGCTTGGCGTCGAGCCAGCGTTCAGCGAGGGCCGTGACGAAAAAGCGTGGATTGAGCACATCTGGGAGCAGACGCGGCTGTCCATGCCGGATGAAAACCTGCCGGACTTCGCGACGCTACAGAAGACGCGTCAGCATCTTTTCAAAAGCGCGCCGTACGTTGCCTTTGAAGACAACATTCGCGATCCGCAGAATCATCCGTTCCCGACGCCGTCCGGAAAAATTGAGATCTTCTCGAAGCGTCTGTACGACATGCAGCACCCGGAAATCCCGGCGCTGTCGCACTACGTGCCTGCCCATGAAGGGCCGGAAGACGAGCTGGTCAAAACCTTCCCGCTCCAGCTGATCACCTGGAAAGGGAAAAACCGCGCTAACTCCACCCAGTACGCCAACCCGTGGTTAATTGAGGCGCAGCAGCAAAAGCTGTGGATCAACCCGCAGGATGCGCAAAAGCGCGGCATTGCGCAGGGGGATACCGTGCGTATTCATAACGCGCGCGGCATTTGTGAGATCCCGGCGGAGGTCACGCCGCGCATCATTCCAGGCGTGGTGGCCATGCAGGCAGGCGCCTGGTGGCAGCCGGACGCGCAGGGTATCGATAAAGGCGGCTGCGCGAACGTGCTCAGTTCCGCCCGTATTACCGCGCTTGCGAAAGGGAATTCCCATCAAACCATGCTGGTGGAGGTAGCTAAAGCATGAGTCAGTTTAAACATTACGCACCGGTGAGCGACAAACAGCTGGGTTTTTATATCGACTCTTCTCGCTGCTCGGGCTGCAAGGCATGCCAGGTGGCGTGCAAAGATAAAAACAACCTTGAGGTCGGACGTCGTTTCCGTCGCGTTTATGAAGTCAACGGCGGGAGTTTTATCCCGACCGGGCAGGGCGGCGTCAGCAACAACGTTTTTGCCTACACGCTCTCTATTTCCTGTAACCACTGCGCAGACCCTGTCTGCACCAAAAACTGTCCAACCACCGCGATGCATAAGCGTCCGGGGGACGGCATTGTGCGCGTTGATACTGATAAGTGCGTCGGCTGCGGCTACTGCGCATGGTCTTGCCCTTACGGCGCGCCACAGCTCAACGAGCAGACCGGGCAGATGTCCAAATGTGATTTCTGCGTGGATCTCCAGGCGAAGGGAGAGCAGCCCGTCTGTGTGGCAACCTGTCCACTCGAAGCGATTAAATTCGGGCCGATTGATGAACTGCGGGCGAAGTATGGTGCGGTCTGTGATGTGAAAGGCCTGCCTGATTCCTCCATCACCAAACCAAACCTGGTGATCAAAGCGCATCAGGGCGCAGAGAAAGAGGGGAAACGTCATGCATGAGTTACCGCTGCTGATTTTTACGCTGTTCCTGCAAGGATCGGTTGGCGTTACGCTGTGGCTGGCGTTCGGAAGCACGCAACGCAGCGCGCTGCTGCCGGCAGCCGGAGCGTTTGTGCTGGCGAGTCTGGGGCTGCTCGCCTCCGCGCTGCACATGGGCTATCCGCTTAATGCTCTTAACGCGCTGCGCCACGTATCCAGCTCCTGGCTGAGTCGTGAGATTATCTTTGCCAGTCTTTATCTTGCGGCGCTTGGCTTCGCAACGCTGCTGATGTTTGTCAAAAAGCCAGGCTGGAAGCCACTGTTGGTTGTGGCAGGTCTGGTTGGTTTAGTCGACGTGTTCTGCATGGCGCAGATCTACATGCACGCATCCGTGGTGACATGGCAGCACGTTAACACGCTGGTGCTGTTTTTCGGTTCGGTGGGGATTATCGGTTCAGCCTGCATGGCCGTTGGGACGCGTTCCCAGACTACCGTGCGTGCGGCGGTTGTCATTATTACGCTGGTGGTGCTTGTGCGTCTGGTGATGCAGCCCGTCTGGCTGGCAGATATTACGGCTATGGACAACACCGTGGTGACGTTCCCTCACGCATCGCTACAGATGCTGGAGCAACTGCGAACCGTTCATCTGCTGAGCTGGTGCGTATCCGTTGCGGGTATGCTGTGCTTTGCTGCGGGCGGTCTGAAAGCGGCGCGATCTCCCATGCTGCTGGGAAGCGCATTGCTGATTGTCGGTGAGCTGATGCTGCGCTTCGTTTTCTTCAGTATTGGCTGATGGGCGGATTGACCTTTGCCCCGGCGATGGACGTGACGCATGCGTGCGTGCGTCGCCGTTTTCGCCACGCTTCCTGCCTCGCCTGCGCGGACGTCTGTCCTGTGCAGGCTTTTTCTTTTACCGACTCAAGCGTCTCGGTTGATGACAGCCGCTGTATTGAATGCGGTGACTGCCTGTTCGTCTGCCCCGCTGAGGCCATCACCGGCATCACGCCGCGAAAACGCTTTCTGTGTGGCGATACGCTTGTTGGGCCGTTTACTGACCGTGCGCCAGGGGTGAATGAGCTTCTGCTGTGGCACGCGCATTACCACGTTCGTTTTATCAGTATCGACGCGGAGCAGAATCCTGACTGGTTGCTGGCGATTGCCCGGCTGAATCTGGCGCTTCGCCGACGCGGTGAAGCGGCGTGGGCGTTTAAATATATACCCGTCAACGAGGTTAATACCGCCCGGCGTGTGCTGATGCACGTTCCCCGAGAGGATGTCCAGGCCTGTAGCGTCGTGCCCGGTCAGCGTGAACTGCGCAGGGCGTTTTCTGCGTTTAGCGAGGCAGAGATAACTCTCGATACCGAATCCTGCGTACTGTGCGGCGCGTGCTGGCGGAGTTGTACGGAAAACGCGATTCGGTTTGAGAACGCTGAACTGGTCGTGGAAACCGGACGCTGTACGGGGTGCGGCGGCTGCGAAGCGGTATGCCAGCATGCGGCGATAAACGTGACGCAAACAGACGGGGTAGGGAAAAGCGTGACCATACCGGCATATGAAGCCGTTTGCCTGACGTGCCACCGTCATTTCTGGTCATTTACGTCTGATGAAAAGCAGTGTCCGCTCTGTTTTCATCATCAACACGGTATGCGAAATACGAGCTGTTGCTAATCTTCGTCTCATTTTAAAAAAATGTTATGCATAACCATAGGCAATGGCGCTATTGCTCTTTATAATCCGCGCCACACCATACTCAGGTATGCAAAAACAACAGAACATTTTACAGAGGTTATCAATGGCTATTGAACGTACTTTTTCCATCATCAAACCAAACGCGGTGGCAAAAAACGTTATTGGCAGCATCTTCGCTCGCTTTGAATCAGCAGGGTTTAAGATCGTTGGCACCAAAATGCTGCACCTGACCGTTGAGCAGGCTCGCGGTTTTTACGCTGAGCACGAAGGTCGCCCATTCTTTGATGGTCTGGTCGAGTTCATGACCTCTGGCCCAATCGTGGTATCCGTACTGGAAGGCGAAAACGCGGTACAGCGTCACCGCGATCTGCTGGGTGCAACCAACCCGGACAACGCGCTGGCAGGTACTCTGCGCGCCGACTATGCAGACAGCTTCACCGAGAACGGCACCCACGGTTCCGACTCTGTTGAATCTGCTGCGCGCGAAATCGCGTTCTTCTTCGCTGAAGGCGAAGTGTGCCCGCGCACTCGCTAATAATTTCGTAAATGCCGCGTGCAAACGTGGCATCCCTGCGCCAGACTTTGTACAATGCAACGCCCCGGACGAGCAGACTGCTTACCGGGGCGTTTCTTTTCAACCCACCAAGGGCCACAACGTGTAACAACGAGGCCGGAAAAAATTATGTCTGAATTAGTGAATACCTCCGAAGTCGCCATTCCTGCGGTTCCCAATAAAAATGGAAAAATTAACCTGCTGGACCTGAACCGTCAGCAGATGCGCGAGTTCTTTAAAGAGATGGGCGAGAAGCCATTTCGTGCCGATCAGGTCATGAAATGGATGTACCACTATTGCAGCGACAACTTTGATGACATGACGGACATCAACAAAGTGCTGCGCAATAAGCTTAAAGAAGTGGCGGAAATCCGCGCACCGGAAGTGGTGGAAGAGCAGCGCTCTTCAGATGGCACCATCAAGTGGGCCATTGCCGTTGGCGATCAGCGCGTTGAAACCGTGTATATCCCGGAAGACGATCGCGCCACGCTGTGCGTCTCTTCTCAGGTGGGCTGTGCGTTGGAGTGCAAATTCTGCTCTACGGCGCAGCAGGGCTTTAACCGTAACCTGCGCGTGTCGGAAATCATTGGCCAGGTCTGGCGTGCCGCGAAAATCGTGGGCGCGGCGAAAGTCACCGGTACACGTCCAATCACCAACGTGGTGATGATGGGGATGGGTGAACCGCTGCTCAACCTGACCAACGTCGTTCCGGCGATGGAAATTATGCTCGACGATTTCGGTTTTGGTCTGTCCAAGCGCCGCGTTACGCTCTCTACTTCCGGCGTTGTGCCTGCGCTGGACAAACTGGGCGACATGATTGACGTTGCGCTGGCCATCTCCCTTCACGCGCCAAACGACGCCATCCGTGACGAAATTGTGCCGATCAACAAAAAGTACAATATCGAAACCTTCCTGGCTGGCGTGCGCCGTTACCTGGAGAAATCCAATGCCAACCAGGGCCGCGTGACCATTGAATACGTGATGCTGGATCATGTTAACGACGGAACCGAACATGCACATGAGCTGGCTGAACTGCTGAAAGATACGCCATGTAAGATCAACCTGATCCCATGGAACCCGTTCCCGGGCGCGCCGTATGGCCGTAGCTCGAACAGCCGTATCGATCGCTTCTCAAAAGTGCTGATGGAGTATGGTTTCACCACCATCGTTCGTAAAACGCGTGGCGATGATATCGACGCAGCCTGTGGTCAGCTGGCGGGTGACGTTATTGACCGTACCAAACGTACGCTGCGTAAGCGCATGCAGGGTGAGTCAATCGCGGTCAAATCCGTTTGATTATTATGCAGACACGGCGCGTTTTTTGCGCCGTGAAGCATTAATTTACTGAATATTCAGTCACAATCATTATGACTGATTAATAATTACGGTGCGTTTCATACGACTTTCGGGCAGTATGTAACGACGTAACAACAGTTTAGCGTGAAGGCCTGCCAGCGCTGTCATCTGCGGCCCGACAGTCTTATACTGTTTGTTCCAGGTTAACTGACCTAAAGTTTCGCGGTGCGGGTGGCATTGTGACTCACCGGCACCTGAACCCTTATTTTCACGTACCAGTAGTTGTAGCGAATGAATACTGAAGCCACTCACGATCAAAATGCAGCACTCTCCACTGGCGTTCGTCTTCGCAACGCCCGTGAACAACTCGGACTCAGCCAGCAAGCCGTTGCAGAACGCCTGTGCCTGAAGGTTTCCACCGTTCGCGATATTGAAGAAGATAAGGCACCCGCCGATCTGGCTTCAACATTTCTGCGCGGTTATATCCGTTCTTACGCCAAACTGGTTCATATCCCTGAAGACGAATTACTGCCGATGATGGAGAAGCAGGCGCCTGTGCGTGCGGCAAAAGTTGCGCCGATGCAGAGCTTCTCTCTGGGTAAACGTCGTAAAAAACGCGATGGCTGGCTGATGAGCTTTACCTGGCTGGTCCTGTTCGTGGTTGTCGGCCTGACGGGCGCATGGTGGTGGCAAAACCACAAAGCGCAGCAGGAAGAGATCACGACGATGGCCGATCAGTCCTCCGCTGAGCTCAATCAGTCTGGTAATAACGGCGCGCAAAGCGTGCCGCTGAGCACCGAAGGAGCTGCGACCTCCAGCGAACCTCAGGCGGCAGCAAGCAGCACGCCTGCAACCGAGCCAGCGACGACGCCAGAAGCGACGGCGAATACCGCACCAGCCACCCAGGCCCAGGATCAGAACGCGGTCGTATCACCTTCACAGGCCAATGTTGATACCGCCCCTGCGGCAACGGCACCGGCAGATAACACCGCGGCGTCACTGCCAACTGACCCGGCGGGTACGGCGGCACCTGCCGTTGACCCGAATGCGCTGGTGATGAATTTCACGGCGGATTGCTGGCTGGAAGTGACTGATGCGACAGGTAAAAAGCTGTTCAGCGGCCTGCAACGTAAAGATGGCACGTTAAATCTAACGGGCCAGGCACCTTACAAGCTTAAAATCGGCGCACCGGCAGCGGTACAGATCCAGTATCAAGGAAAACCTGTCGATCTGAGCCGCTTTATCAGAACTAACCAGGTTGCGCGTCTTACCGTTAATGCCGAACAATCAGCAGCACAGTAACAGACGGGCAATGCGGGAGATTTTACATGCATAACCAGGCTCCTATTCAACGTAGAAAATCGAAACGGATTTACGTTGGGAACGTGCCAGTCGGCGATGGGGCGCCTATCGCCGTCCAGTCGATGACCAATACGCGTACTACGGATGTAGAAGCGACGGTCAATCAAATCAAAGCATTAGAACGCGTAGGCGCGGACATTGTTCGCGTCTCTGTACCGACCATGGATGCCGCCGAGGCGTTCAAACTGATCAAGCAGCAGGTGAGCGTTCCGCTGGTAGCCGATATTCACTTCGATTACCGTATCGCGCTGAAAGTCGCTGAATACGGTGTCGATTGCCTGCGTATTAACCCAGGCAACATCGGCAACGAAGAGCGCATTCGCATGGTGGTTGACTGCGCCCGCGACAAAAATATTCCAATCCGTATCGGCGTGAACGCTGGCTCTCTGGAAAAAGATCTCCAGGAAAAGTACGGTGAGCCGACGCCGCAGGCGCTGCTCGAATCCGCAATGCGTCACGTCGATCATCTGGATCGCCTTAACTTCGATCAGTTTAAAGTGAGCGTGAAAGCGTCTGACGTCTTCCTGGCCGTTGAATCGTATCGTCTGCTGGCAAAACAGATCGATCAGCCGCTCCACCTTGGGATCACCGAGGCGGGCGGTCTGCGCAGCGGTTCGGTAAAATCGGCGATTGGTCTCGGCCTGCTGCTCTCTGAAGGCATCGGCGACACGTTACGCGTCTCCCTGGCCGCCGATCCGGTGGAAGAGATCAAAGTCGGTTTCGACATCCTGAAATCACTGCGTATCCGCGCGCGTGGGATCAACTTCATTGCCTGCCCAACCTGTTCACGTCAGGAGTTTGACGTGATCGGCACCGTGAATGCTCTGGAGCAGCGCCTGGAAGACATCATTACCCCGATGGACGTTTCCATCATCGGCTGCGTGGTGAACGGTCCGGGTGAAGCGCTGGTGTCCACGCTGGGCGTGACCGGCGGTAACAAGAAAAGTGGTCTCTATGAAGATGGCGTTCGTAAAGATCGTCTGGATAATAGTGATATGATCGACCAGCTCGAAGCCCGGATTCGCGCGAAAGCGACGATGATGGACGAAGCGAAGCGCATCAGCGTTCAGCAGGTTGAAAAATAACGTGATGGGAAGCAGGCTGCTTCCCATGTATGATTGAACCCATTCTTTGGGTTCTTTTTTGTATATAGAAAGAGAATAAACGTGGCAAAAAACATTCAAGCCATCCGCGGCATGAACGATTATCTGCCTGGCGAAACCGCCATCTGGCAGCGCATTGAAGGCACACTGAAGCAGGTGCTCGGCAGCTACGGTTACAGCGAAATTCGTTTGCCGATTGTAGAGCAGACCCCGTTATTCAAACGCGCGATCGGCGAAGTAACCGACGTGGTTGAAAAAGAGATGTACACCTTTGAGGATCGCAACGGCGACAGCCTGACCCTGCGTCCTGAGGGGACGGCGGGTTGCGTACGCGCCGGCATCGAACATGGTCTCCTGTACAATCAGGAGCAGCGCCTGTGGTATATCGGCCCGATGTTCCGCCACGAACGTCCGCAAAAAGGCCGCTACCGTCAGTTCAACCAGCTTGGCGTGGAAGTGTTTGGTCTGCAAGGACCAGATATCGATGCTGAACTGATTATGCTTACTGCCCGCTGGTGGCGTGCGCTCGGTATTTCTGAGCACGTTTCCCTGGAGCTGAACTCTATCGGTTCTCTGGAAGCGCGTGCGAACTATCGCGATGCGCTGGTGGCGTTCCTGGAACAGCACAAAGAGAAGCTCGACGAAGACTGTAAGCGTCGTATGTACAGCAACCCGCTGCGCGTACTCGATTCCAAAAATCCTGACGTACAGGCGCTGCTGAACGATGCGCCAGCGCTGGGTGACTACCTGGATGAGGATTCCCGCGAACACTTTGCCGGCCTGTGCAAGCTGCTTGAAGCGGCGGGCATTGCTTATACCGTTAACCAGCGTCTGGTGCGCGGTCTGGACTACTACAACCGCACCGTATTTGAGTGGGTCACCACCAGCCTCGGTTCGCAGGGCACCGTCTGTGCCGGCGGTCGTTATGACGGTCTGGTCGAACAACTGGGTGGTCGCGCAGCACCGGCTGTAGGCTTCGCGATGGGCCTTGAGCGACTTGTTTTGCTGGTTCAGGCAGTTAATCCGGAATTTAAAGCCGATCCTGTTGTCGATATATACCTGGTGGCCTCAGGTGCGGATACGCAGTCTGCGGCGATGCAGCTTGCCGAACGCGTGCGCGATGCGCTGCCGGACGTTAAGCTGATGACCAACCACGGCGGCGGCAACTTTAAAAAACAGTTTGCTCGTGCCGATAAGTGGGGCGCAAGTATCGCACTGGTGCTGGGTGAGTCCGAAGTGGCCAACGGCGAAGTGGTAGTCAAAGACCTGCGCTCTGGTGAGCAAACTACGGTAACGCAGGATGGCGTTGCGGCGCACTTGCGCACTCTATTGGGCTAAGGAGAAGGACTGCGTGGAAATTTACGAGAACGAACACGACCAGGTTGATGCGGTTAAGCGCTTCTTTACTGAAAACGGCAAGGCACTGGTTGTAGGGGTTATTTTAGGTGTTGGTGCGCTGGTAGGCTGGCGTTACTGGAACAATCATCAGGCTGACTCTGCTCGCGGTTCGTCCCTGAACTACGAAAATACCGTTAGCGCAATCCGTGCCGATCAGCCGCAAACGTTGACGGCTGCGGAGAAATTTGCCGCTGACAACAAAAACACCTACGGCGCGCTGGCTGCGCTGGAAGTGGCTCAGCAGTATGTTGATAAAAACGAACTGGACAAAGCCGCTGCGCAACTGTCTCAGGGGCTTGCTGCTGCCAGTGACGAAAATCTGAAAGCGGTGATCAATCTGCGTCTGGCGCGTATCCAGGTTCAGCAGAAAAAAGCCGACGACGCGCTGAAAACGCTTGATACCATCAAAGGCGAAGGCTTTGCCGCTATTGTTGCCGATCTTCGCGGTGAAGCACTGCTGAGTAAAGGTGATAAAGCGGGCGCGCGTAAAGCGTGGCAAGCTGGCGTGGATAGTAAAGCTTCACCTGCGCTGAGCGAAATGATGCAGATGAAAATAAATAATTTGTCCGTCTGAGAGGGACCCAATGCAATTGCGTAAATTACTTCTGCCAGGACTGCTTTCTGTTACGTTATTGAGTGGTTGTTCACTGTTCAGTGGCGAAGAAGACGTTGTTAAAATGTCCCCGCTGCCGACGGTTGAAAACCAGTTCACCCCATCCACCGCCTGGGACACCTCCGTGGGAGATGGTATTGGCGATTTTTATTCCAACCTGCACCCGGCATTTGCTGACGGCGTTGTCTATGCGGCCGATCGCAAAGGCACCGTTAAAGCGCTGAACGCTGATGACGGAAAAGAAGTGTGGTCCATTAACCTGGCGGAAAAAGACGGCTGGTTCTCCCGTAAACCTGCACTGCTTTCTGGCGGCCTGACCGTTGCCGGCGGTCATGTCTATGTGGGCAGCGAAAAAGCGCAGGTTTACGCGCTGAATGCCAGCGACGGTTCGGTTGCATGGCAGACCACCGTTGCCGGTGAATCCTTGTCGCGTCCGGTTGTCAGCGACGGCCTGGTGCTGATCCATACCAGCAACGGCCAGTTGCAGGCGCTGAACGAAGCCGATGGTCTGGTAAAATGGACGGTTAACCTGGATATGCCAGCGCTGTCTCTGCGTGGCGAATCTGCTCCGGCGACCGCCTTTGGCGCCGCCATTGTGGGCGGTGACAACGGCCGTGTCAGCGCGGTACTGATGCAGCAGGGCCAGATGATCTGGCAGCAGCGTATTTCCCAGGCGACCGGTTCAACTGAAATTGACCGTCTGAGTGACGTGGACACCACGCCAGTTATCGTCGACGGTGTGGTTTACGCGCTGGCGTACAACGGCAACCTGACGGCGCTGGACCTGCGTAGCGGCCAGATCATGTGGAAACGTGAGCTGGGTTCCGTGAACGATTTCATCGTCGACGGCAACCGTATTTATATGGTGGATCAGAACGACCGTCTGCTGGCGCTGAGCACCGAAGGTGGCGTGACGCTGTGGACGCAGAGCGATCTGCTGCACCGTCTGCTGACCGCACCGGCACTGTATAACGGCAGCCTGGTGGTGGGCGACAGCGAAGGCTATATGCACTGGATCGATCCAGAGAATGGTCGCTTCGTGGCACAGCAGAAAGTGGATAGCTCAGGCTTCCTGACGGAGCCCGTTGTGGCTGACGGCAAACTGCTGATTCAGGCAAAAGACGGCACGCTGTACGCGATCACGCGTTAATTACACGGCGGTTGTAGTATACTAAACGGCTCCTGTTCACTCAGGAGCCGTTTTGACATTTTTAAAAACGCTGCGAAAGCGACGTTATTTTGAATTTTATGAGGCTTCAAACATGGTACCTGTGGTCGCGCTTGTCGGGCGCCCTAACGTTGGAAAATCCACTCTTTTTAACCGTTTAACACGCACCCGTGATGCGCTGGTTGCGGATTTCCCGGGGCTGACGCGTGACCGTAAGTACGGTCGTGCAGAGGTGGAAGGACGCGAGTTCATCTGTATCGATACCGGGGGTATTGACGGTACGGAAGACGGCGTAGAAACCCGCATGGCAGAGCAATCTCTGCTGGCTATCGAAGAAGCGGATGTGGTTCTGTTTATGGTGGATGCTCGCGCTGGCCTGATGCCCGCGGATTCTGCTATCGCTAAACATCTGCGTTCACGCGAAAAGCCTACCTTCCTGGTGGCGAACAAAACTGACGGCATCGATGCCGATCAGGCTGTTGCGGATTTCTGGTCTTTAGGCCTGGGCGATATTTATCCTATCGCGGCCTCGCATGGTCGTGGCGTTACCAGCCTGCTGGAAACCGTTCTGCTGCCGTGGGTAGATGAAGTGAACCCGCCGGAAGAGGTGGACGAGGACGCTGAATACTGGGCGCAGTTTGAAGCCGGAGAGGAAGGCGAGGAAGAGCCGGAAGACGACTTCAACCCGCAGGATCTGCCTATCAAGCTGGCTATCGTGGGTCGCCCAAACGTAGGTAAGTCTACGCTTACTAACCGTATTCTCGGTGAAGAGCGCGTGGTGGTTTACGACATGCCAGGCACAACGCGTGACAGCATTTACATTCCAATGCAGCGCGATGAACGTGAGTACGTACTTATCGACACCGCAGGGGTGCGTAAGCGCGGGAAAATCACCGATGTGGTGGAAAAATTCTCGGTGATCAAAACCCTTCAGGCGATTGAAGACGCCAACGTGGTGCTGCTGGTCATCGACGCACGTGAAGGTATCTCCGATCAGGATCTCTCTCTGCTCGGCTTTATCCTCAATAGTGGGCGCTCGCTGGTTATCGTCGTCAACAAGTGGGACGGTTTGAGCAATGAAGTGCGCGAGCAGGTGAAAGAGACGCTGGACTTCCGTCTGGGCTTTATCGACTTTGCCCGCGTTCACTTCATCTCTGCCCTGCACGGGAGTGGTGTTGGCAACCTGTTCGAATCCGTTCGTGAAGCCTATGACAGCTCTACCCGCCGTCAGAGCACGGCGATGCTGACCCGTATCATGAACATGGCTGCTGAAGACCACCAGCCGCCGCTGGTGCGCGGTCGTCGCGTGAAGCTGAAATATGCTCACGCCGGGGGGTATAACCCGCCTATCGTGGTGATCCACGGTAACCAGGTGAAGGATCTGCCGGACTCCTACAAACGCTACCTGATGAACTACTTCCGCAAGTCGCTGGACGTGATGGGTACGCCTATCCGTATTCAGTTCAAGGAAGGGGAGAACCCGTTTGCGAATAAACGCAACACCCTGACGCCGAACCAGATGCGTAAGCGTAAGCGTTTGATTAAGCACATTAAGAAAAGCAAATAATTCTTACCGAACTCACTAAAACCCGCGCCTGTCGCGGGTTTTTTTCGCCCATTCAAAAGGCCTGCCTTCCCTGTGTGATGTCAATCACTATTCGCTTTTAACCATGTTTATATCTAAGAAAGTAGACAATCATCGAATTTTCGTCTTAAAGTCCAGGGTTCGGTACTAGACAAAACTAGCGCCTGGTTATCAAATGGTTAACCAACATTTCGCCGCATGTAAAAAATCGATCGGATACGTAACCGTTCGGCGTACATGCTGGTGTTTACAAGCACGACACATACCTTTTCGGGAGAATTATGCAATCCTCTGTTAATCAAAAAGAGAGCCGAACCTTCTTCGGCCATCCTTATCCGCTCGGTTCTCTGTTCTTCACCGAGATGTGGGAGCGTTTTTCGTTTTACGGTATTCGCCCGCTACTGATTCTGTTTATGGCCGCCACCGTGTATGACGGCGGAATGGGCCTGGCGCGTGAAAACGCCTCGGCGATTGTCGGCATCTTTGCCGGCACCATGTACCTCGCTGCGCTGCCGGGCGGCTGGCTGGCGGATAACTGGCTCGGCCAGCAGCGGGCCGTCTGGTACGGTTCGATTTTGATTGCGCTCGGGCACCTGTCGATCGCCCTGTCGGCCATCATGGGCGACAACCTGTTCTTCATCGGCCTGATGTTTATCGTGCTCGGCTCCGGCCTGTTCAAGACCTGTATCTCGGTCATGGTCGGCACCCTGTATAAAAAAGGCGATGCGCGTCGTGACGGCGGTTTCTCGCTGTTCTATATGGGCATCAACATGGGCTCGTTCATTGCCCCTCTGATTTCCGGCTGGCTGATTAAAACCCACGGCTGGCACTGGGGCTTTGGTATCGGTGGTATCGGGATGCTGGTCGCCCTGATTATCTTCCGCGTGTTTGCCGTTCCGGCCATGAAGCGCTACGACAGTGAAGTCGGTCTGGACTCCACCTGGAACAGTCCGGTAGTGAAACGTAACGGCGTGGGTGCCTGGCTGCTGGCGCTGGCTGTGGGTGTTGCAATCATCGTAACGTTGATTGCCCAGGGCGTGATTGTGATTAATCCGGTCGCGGTCGCCAGCGTGCTGGTGTATGTGATTGCCGCCTCCGTCGCGCTCTACTTCATTTATCTGTTCATCTTCGCCGGGCTGAACCGGAAAGAGCGCGCAAGGCTGCTGGTGTGCTTTATTCTGCTGGTCTCCGCCGCGTTCTTCTGGTCCGCGTTCGAGCAGAAGCCAACCTCCTTCAACCTGTTCGCCAACGACTACACTAACCGCATGATCGGTGATTTTGAGATCCCGGCGGTGTGGTTCCAGTCGATTAATGCCCTGTTCATCATTCTGCTGGCCCCGGTATTTAGCTGGGCATGGCCGAAGCTGGCGAGCAAAAACATTCGTCCGAGCAGCATCACCAAGTTCGTAATCGGTATTCTGTGCGCGGCGGCGGGCTTTGGCCTGATGATGCTGGCGGCGCAGAACGTGCTGAGCAACGGTGGGGCGGGCGTGTCGCCGTTCTGGCTGGTGGGCAGCATTCTGATGCTCACCCTTGGCGAGCTGTGCCTGAGCCCGATTGGTCTGGCGACCATGACCCTGCTGGCGCCGGAGAGAATGCGCGGCCAGATGATGGGCCTGTGGTTCTGCGCCAGTGCGCTGGGTAACCTGGCTGCGGGGCTGATTGGTGGTCACGTGAAGGCCGACCAGCTGGATATGCTGCCAGACCTCTTTGCCCGTTGCTCCATTGCGCTGCTGATTTGTGCTGCGGTGCTGATCGTCCTCATTGTTCCGGTGCGCCGCATGCTGGAAAATGCGCAGACTAAACCGGCCGCTAACGCCTGATAAGCCTCGACCTTGCCGGGGTGGCGTTATGCCCCGGCAATTGACTTAACGAGGTAAGAACATGCTGTTAGGGTTTGTTGGGCTTGGTGCTGTGGTTGAAACGGCTTACTTACCGGCAATACGAAATCTTTTTCCTGATACTCCGCGCTGTTTAGGTTTTGATATTTACCCCGAGAAGCAGCCTGAAGGGGTCACACGTTGCGCGTCGCTCGGTGAACTTCTTTCCCACCCGCTGGATACCCTGTTTATCGCCACTTCCTCCCTGTACCATCTCGAGGTGCTTGAGCAGGCGCTGGCCTCACCCGCGTCGCGTATTGTGGTAGAAAAACCGATTGTCGCCACGCTGCCCCAAATTGAAAAACTGAAAGCGCTGCTGGCTCAACCGGGAGCCGCCGACCGCGTGCTGGCGCTCGATCACTGGATGGCGCGTCTCGATAGCGTAAAGCAATCACTGGTCGCTCATGTTTCTGACATCGTCAAAATCGAAGGCTTTTTGCAGGAGCCAAGCGGGTATAACGCTGAAGGAGAGCCCATTGCGCTCAACTTCGCCACCGGCGAGCCAGACGCGCGAACGCTTCGCCATCCAGATGGTGTGATTCTGGATATCGGTACGCACGTGCTGGCGATGCTGCGTGAAACGGTGCGTTACCTGGGCGGCAGTGACGATATGACGTTGCAGGTGGTGACAGCAAAAGACCGCCTGGGCCGCGAAATCGCAACGGGCGATCTGACCACGGCGGAAGGCGAGGCGCATTTGCAGGGAAGCATCAGCGGCGTGCCGGTGGACATCTGGCTTAACAAATACGCGGGGCCTGCGGGCGGGCAAAAGGGATTACGCTTCTATTTGCGCGACGGGCGCATCGTCAGCCACGACCGACGCGGCGCAGAAGATGTGCTGGAGCTGATTAAGGGTAAAGAAATTCAGCGCTGGCATATTCCCGGTACGATCTACGGGCATTGCCTTGCGGAGCATATTCTGGGGGCAAAAAGTCTCTTTGAACGGGATCCGCACGAGGTGAGCCGCACGACGCGCCGCAGGGTCGAGGAGGTGACGCTGCTGCTGACCTTACAGCAACAGTTGCGTGGCCCGCACTGAACACGACGTGGTAAAATTATCGCAGACCTGAACGCTTTGAAGGAGTCACCATGACGATTACCTGCCCGGATTGCCAGACACCGCTGGAGCCCCTGAACGGGGTAGCGCACTGCGAAAGTTGTAATAAAGATATCGCGCTCGAAGCCCGCTGCCCGGAGTGTCATCAGCCACTCCAGGTACTAAAAGCCTGCGGTGCGGTGGACTATTTTTGCCAGAACGGCCACGGTCTTATCTCTAAAAAACGCGTGGAGTTTGTTCGGGCCGAAGGTTAATCGCACACGCAGCCTTCACCTTTCTGCCACAGTTCCACCAGCGACTCGGGTGCTTCCTGCTCGGGTACCAGCACGATGATATCGGCGTAGTGCGCCTGATTTTGGCCGGTCCAGATAATCTGGATGCGGAAATAGCGCTGGTCACCGCTGCCGGGGGAAGAGGCTTGCCCGGGCGGCTGGCCGCGCGGGAAAGCCTGCTCAAGAATGCTCACCAGGCGCTGGCGCTGGGCCTCATTAAGCGAGGAGAGCGCAATGGTGCGCTGGCCGCTCAGCTTAGGGATAAAGGCGACGCCGCCTTCCCGGGCCAGCTCAACCACGGCGTCATCCGTCAGTTCCGGAACCTGCATTTACAGTACTCCCACCTGTTCCCAGGCTTGTTTAATGGCCGCCCCAACGTCGCTACCGGAGCGTTTCTCGCCGTGCGCGATCGTCAGTTTTGCAAAGGCATCAAAATCCGCATCCTGCGCCAGGTTGCGATCGCAAACCGTGTCGTACCAGGCATAACCCGCTTTTTCCCAGGCGTAGCCACCGATCGCCGTTGCGGCCAGGTAAAACGCGCGGTTGGGGATGCCGGAGTTAAGATGCACGCCGCCGTTATCCTCGCGCGTTTTGATGAAGTCTTTCATGTGCGCGGGCTGCGGGTCTTTGCCGAGCAGCGGATCGTCGTAGGCGGTACCGGGTTCAGACATGGAACGTAGCCCTTTCCCGTTGATACCCTCCGCCAGCAGACCCTCGCCAATCAGCCAGTCTGCCCGATCGGCGGTTTGCTTAAGATGGTATTGCTTCACCAGCGAGCCAAACACGTCTGACAGCGACTCGTTTAGCGCGCCCGACTGTTCAAAATAAATCAGCCCGGCTTCGGTCTCGGTCACGCCGTGGCTCAGCTCATGCGCCACCACGTCGATGGCAATGGTGAAGCGGTTGAAGATTTCTCCGTCACCGTCGCCAAAGACCATCTGCTGGCCGTTCCAGAAGGCGTTCTGATATTCCCGGCCATAGTGCACGGTGCCGGTTAGGATCAGCCCTTTGTTATCGAGCGAATTGCGCTGATATTCTTTCCAGAAGAAATCATGGGTGATACCCAGATAATCGTACGCTTCATCCACCGCCACATCGCCGTTGGAGGGCTGGCCTTCATAGCGCACCTGGGTACCCGGCAGCTCCTGGGTCTGTTTCGCATCGTAGATGTCACGCTCAAGCTGACCGGCTTTATTCACATGCGGCGCGGCGGGTTTGCCCGGCATATGGGCCATCAGCGTCTGGACGTGGGTTAAGGTCTGACGGGCGCAGCGCTGCTGCGGCTCAGAACCGCTTTCGATAATACGGCGAAGAATATACGGAGGGATGACGCTATGAAGATGGGGCATGCTGCTCTCCTTATTAAAAAAGGCAATAGCAGCAGTATAGTTTGTAACCGGCGAAGATTTATCCGCTTTTACGCTGGCGCGTTTTTTTCACCGGTTTGATCTCTTTCACCTCACTCTCGACCCAGCCGTCAGAAAGCCGGGTGGTGAGCACATCCCCGGCTTTAACCTGTTTCGTTTGTTTCAGCACTTTGCCGTCCGTCGCGGTGGTCACACTATAGCCGCGAGCCAGCGTGGAGAGCGGGCTGACGGCTTCCAGATGGGTGACCGCATTGCCAAAACGCTCGCGGGTGGCGCTCAGGCGTGAGCGGATATTTTCCGCGAGGCGGAACTCAAGCTGCTGGATCCGCGTTTGTGCGCGATAAATCTTCGGCTGCGGGTTTTGCTGGTTCAGACGCTGCGTGACGCGCTGCTGGCGAGATACCGCCCGCTTAAGCTGGTTATCCAGCGCGAAGTTCATCCGCTGACGCAGACGTTCCAGCACGGTTTGCTGACGCGCCAGACGCAATTGCGGATGCTGCTGTTGCAGACGATGGTGAAGCTGGGTAAAGCGGCGGGTACGGCTGGCGAGGAAGTAGTCCATCGCCATCTCCAGGCGCTGCTGCCCGTTCTGGATCTGACGCAGCAGCTCCTGTTGGTTACGGCTGACTACCTCTGCCGCCGCGGACGGCGTGGGCGCGCGTAAATCCGCGACAAAATCCGCTATCGTCACATCTGTTTCATGGCCGACGGCGCTTACCACCGGGATAAGGCTGGCAAAGATTGCCCGCGCCACGCGCTCGTCGTTAAAGCTCCACAGGTCCTCCAGCGAGCCGCCGCCGCGCCCAACGATTAATACATCACACTCCTGACGCGCATTCGCCAGCTCAATCGCGCGCACGATCTGCCCCGGCGCATCGTCACCCTGAACGGCAGTTGGGTAAATAATGACGGGCAGGGAAGGGTCACGGCGCTTCAGGACGTGCAAAATATCGTGCAGGGCCGCACCGGTTTTCGAGGTAATGACCCCAACGCAGTGAGCGGGTGAGGGCAGGGGCTTTTTAAACTGCTGGTCGAACAATCCCTCAGCCGAAAGCATGGCTTTTAGCTGCTCATACTTCTGTTGCAGCAAGCCTTCGCCCGCGGGCTGCATGCTCTCGACGATAATCTGATAATCGCCGCGCGGCTCATACAGGGTAATGTTGGCGCGAACCAGAACCTGCTGGCCATGCTGAGGGCGGAACGTCACGCGACGGTTGCTGTTGCGGAACATCGCGCAGCGTACCTGAGCGGTGTCGTCTTTCAGCGTAAAGTACCAGTGACCGGAAGCAGGCTGCGTGAAGTTAGAGATTTCACCGCTGATCCAGACTTGTCCCATTTCCTGCTCAAGCAGCAAACGTACCGTCTGATTAAGGCGGCTGACAGTATAAATTGAGGGGGATTGAGAGGATAACATGTGAGCGGGATCAAATTCTAAATCAGCAAGTTATTCAGTCGATAGTAACCTGCTGAGAGGTGAGCGCAAGCATTTTTTTCAAAAAAGTGTGGATGCAATCGGTTACGCTCTGTATAATGCCACGGCAATATTTAACCACCCAGGTCAGAGATATTGCCCATGCTACGTATCGCTAAAGAAGCACTGACGTTTGACGACGTCCTCCTCGTTCCCGCTCACTCCACCGTTCTGCCGAATACTGCCGACCTCAGCACGCAGTTGACGAAAACCATTCGTCTGAACATTCCTATGCTCTCCGCAGCAATGGACACCGTGACTGAAGCGCGTCTGGCTATCGCTCTGGCACAGGAAGGCGGCATTGGCTTTATCCACAAAAACATGTCTATCGAGCGTCAGGCGGAAGAAGTTCGCCGCGTGAAGAAGCATGAATCCGGTATCGTGTCCGATCCTCAGACCGTTCTGCCAACCACCACGCTGCACGAAGTGAAAGCCCTGACCGAGCGTAACGGCTTTGCAGGCTATCCGGTAGTCACTGAAGACAACGAACTGGTGGGTATCATTACCGGTCGTGACGTGCGTTTCGTGACTGACCTGAACCAGCCTGTTAGCGTCTACATGACGCCAAAAGAGCGTCTGGTGACCGTGCGTGAAGGCGAAACCCGCGACGTGGTGCTGGCGAAAATGCACGAAAAACGCGTTGAGAAAGCGCTGGTTGTGGACGCGAACTTCCACCTGCGCGGCATGATCACCGTTAAAGATTTCCAGAAAGCAGAACGTAAACCGAACGCCTGTAAAGACGAGCATGGCCGTCTGCGCGTCGGCGCTGCGGTTGGCGCAGGTGCGGGTAACGAAGAGCGCGTTGACGCGCTGGTTGCTGCGGGCGTTGACGTGCTGCTGATTGACTCCTCCCACGGCCACTCCGAAGGCGTTCTGCAACGTATTCGTGAAACCCGTGCTAAATACCCGGATCTCCAGATCATCGGCGGTAACGTAGCAACCGGCGCAGGCGCTCGCGCGCTGGCGGAAGCGGGTTGCAGCGCGGTGAAAGTGGGTATCGGCCCTGGTTCTATCTGTACCACCCGTATCGTCACCGGCGTAGGCGTGCCGCAGATCACGGCAGTTTCTGACGCGGTTGAAGCGCTGGAAGGTACCGGTATTCCGGTAATCGCGGATGGCGGTATCCGCTTCTCTGGCGACATTGCCAAAGCGATCGCCGCAGGTGCCGCAGCCGTGATGGTGGGCTCTATGCTGGCCGGTACCGAAGAATCCCCGGGTGAAATCGAACTCTACCAGGGTCGTTCTTATAAATCCTACCGCGGTATGGGCTCCCTGGGCGCGATGTCCAAAGGTTCCTCCGACCGTTACTTCCAGACCGATAACGCCGCAGACAAACTGGTGCCGGAAGGTATTGAAGGCCGCGTGGCGTATAAAGGCCGCCTGAAAGAGATCATTCACCAGCAGATGGGCGGCCTGCGCTCCTGTATGGGTCTGACCGGCTGTGGTACCATTGACCTGCTGCGTACCAAAGCGGAATTCGTACGCATCAGCGGTGCGGGTATCCAGGAGAGCCACGTTCACGACGTGACGATCACCAAAGAGTCCCCGAACTACCGTCTGGGCTCCTGATAAATTTCCGCGCCCGGCTCAATGCCGGGCGCTTTGTTTTGTTTCACTTGCCTCGGAATTAGCGTCAATGACGGAAAACATTCATAAACATCGCATTCTCATCCTGGACTTTGGTTCTCAGTACACTCAGCTGGTGGCGCGCCGCGTGCGTGAGCTGGGCGTTTACTGTGAACTGTGGGCGTGGGATGTCACGGAAGCACAGATTCGCGAGTTCAATCCAAGCGGCATCATCCTTTCCGGCGGCCCGGAAAGCACCACCGAAGAGAACAGCCCGCGTGCGCCGCAGTACGTGTTCGAAGCGGGCGTACCGGTGTTCGGCGTTTGCTACGGCATGCAGACCATGGCGATGCAGCTGGGCGGCCACGTAGAAGGCTCTAACGAGCGTGAGTTCGGCTACGCACAGGTTGAAGTCGTCACCGACAGCGCGCTGGTGCGCGGTATCGAAGACTCCCTGACCGCAGACGGCAAACCGCTGCTGGACGTGTGGATGAGCCACGGCGACAAAGTCACCGCTATCCCGTCCGACTTCGTGACCGTTGCCAGCACTGAAAGCTGCCCGTTCGCCATCATGGCGAACGAAGAAAAACGCTTCTACGGCGTGCAGTTCCACCCGGAAGTGACCCACACCCGTCAGGGTATGCGCATGCTGGAGCGCTTCGTGCGTGACATCTGCCAGTGTGAAGCCCTGTGGACCCCGGCAAAAATCATCGACGATGCCGTGGAGCGTATCCGCCAGCAGGTTGGTGATGACAAAGTAATCCTCGGCCTCTCCGGCGGCGTGGACTCCTCCGTAACCGCGATGCTGCTGCACCGCGCCATCGGTAAAAACCTGACCTGCGTCTTCGTGGACAACGGTCTGCTGCGTCTGAACGAAGCCCGGCAGGTAATGGACATGTTCGGTGACCACTTCGGTCTGAACATCGTTCACGTGGAAGGCGAGCAGCGCTTCCTGGACGCGCTGAAAGGCGAGAACGATCCGGAAGCGAAACGTAAAATCATCGGTCGCGTGTTCGTGGAAGTGTTCGACGAAGAAGCGCTGAAGCTGGAAGATGTGAAATGGCTGGCGCAGGGCACCATCTACCCTGACGTGATCGAGTCTGCGGCCTCCGCCACCGGTAAAGCGCACGTCATCAAATCTCACCACAACGTGGGCGGCCTGCCGAAAGAGATGAAGATGGGCTTGGTTGAACCGCTGCGTGAGCTGTTCAAAGACGAAGTGCGTAAGATCGGCCTGGAGCTGGGTCTGCCGTACGACATGCTCTACCGTCACCCGTTCCCGGGCCCGGGTCTCGGCGTACGCGTGCTGGGCGAAGTGAAGAAAGAGTACTGCGACCTGCTGCGTCGCGCGGACGCGATCTTCATCGAAGAGCTGCACAAAGCTGACCTGTACAACAAAGTGAGCCAGGCGTTCACCGTGTTCCTGCCGGTGCGCTCGGTCGGCGTGATGGGCGATGGCCGTAAGTACGACTGGGTAGTCTCCCTGCGTGCGGTGGAAACCATCGACTTCATGACCGCGCACTGGGCGCACCTGCCGTATGACTTCTTAGGCCGCGTGTCTAACCGCATCATCAACGAAGTGAACGGCATTTCCCGCGTGGTGTATGACATCAGCGGCAAGCCACCGGCGACGATCGAATGGGAGTAAGCCCATAACCTTTCCTGCGAAGTTATAAGCAGGTAAGACTGATAAAACCCTCTGTTTACAGAGGGTTTTTCTTTTTGGCCGATATCCGGCCCGGCGGTGAACTACTGCCTCATCTGCCGCGATTCACGGCAGCCGATACTGCGTCGCCATGCCCCGGGGGCCTGACCATACTGACGCTTAAAGCTGCGGTTGAAGGACTGCTGAGAGTCAAAGCCCAGCGCGATCGCCACGTTCAGAATCGGTTCATCGCTGTGGGCCAGGCGCTCAACCGATTTTTGCAGCTTTTGCGCGCGAATATATTCGGCGAGAGGGGAGCCGGTATGTTCTTTGAAAAGCCGCTGGAGGTGCCATTTCGAATAGCCGGCTCGCCTGGAGACGGTTTCAATGTCCAGACGGCTATCGAGGTTGTTGTCGATCCAGTCGAGTAAATCGTGAATGAATGCACCCGTGTTCATTTTGCTTCCCCCTACGCCACGTATTAAAAAGCATCTTTGTTTGTTGCACTTAAAGGTGACCCGTTTTTACATTAATTGCAAGTTTTATTGTTGCATTTAAATCCCTTCTCAAAACGCGTGATTTATCTTCGCCGCAAATAGCACATAAAGTGCAACAATTATTCTTGCACTTAATTAAGCGCCTTCCTACAATCGCCGCGATAGTGTATTCGCAACTGTTACAGTTTTGTGGCGATGAACGACACAAATGGCCTTAAGCCAGCTACCGGACAAAGGAAGTGGCGCGGCGCCTCCCGCTGCGTCTTGCCCGGCGGCTACAATAACCGGAATAAAAATAATGAGCCTGCAAAAAACCTGGGGTAGCTTTCATCTGAGCGTTATGGGGGTAGTTTTACTCTCAGCGCTTCTCGTCGGATGCGATGACAGCGTCGCGCAAAATGCCGCGCCGCAAGCGCCCGTTGTCAGCGCTGCTGACGTGGTGGTGAAATCCATTAGCCAGTGGGACAGCTTTAATGGTCGCATTGAAGCGGTGGAAAGCGTTCAGCTGCGTCCGCGCGTCTCCGGCTACATTGAGAAAGTGAATTACACCGACGGCCAGGAGGTGAAAAAGGGCGAGGTGCTGTTCACGATTGATGACCGAACCTATCGCGCCGCGCTGGAGCAGGCGCAGGCGAACCTGGCGAGAGCCAAAACGCAGGCCAGCCTGGCGCGAAGCGAGGCTAACCGTACCGATAAATTAGTCAATACCAACGTGGTATCCCGTGAAGAGTGGGAGCAGCGCCGTTCCGCCGCTACCCAGGCGCAGGCTGATATTCGCGCCGCGCAGGCGGCGGTGGACGCCGCGCAACTTAACCTCGACTTCACCAAAGTGACCGCGCCTATCGACGGTCGCGCCAGCCGGGCGCTGATCACCAGCGGTAACCTGGTGACGGCGGGCGACAGCGCCAGCGTGCTCACTACCCTGGTCTCGCAGAAGACGGTTTATGTCTACTTCGACGTGGACGAGTCAACCTACCTTCACTATCAGAACCTGGCCCGCAGCGGGCAACGGGCGTCCGGCGATCGCACGGCGCTGCCGGTGGAGATTGGCCTGACGGGCGAGGAGGGCTATCCCCATCAGGGCAAAGTGGATTTCCTGGATAACCAGCTCACGCCAAGTACCGGGACAATCCGCATGCGCGCGCTGCTGGATAACTCACAGCGTCAGTTCACCCCAGGACTCTTTGCCCGCGTGCGCCTGCCGGGCAGTGCGGAATTTAAAGCCACGCTTGTTGACGATAAGGCGGTGCTGACCGATCAGGATCGTAAATACGTCTATATCGTGGATAAAGACGGGAAAGCGCAGCGCCGCGACATTACGCCGGGGCGTCTGGCCGATGGTTTACGTATCGTACAGCAGGGGCTGAATCCCGGGGATAAAGTCATCGTCGATGGTTTACAAAAAGTGTTTATGCCGGGTATGCCGGTTAACGCGAAAACCGTTGCCATGACCGCCAGCGCCGCCCTCAACTGATCCCTTACCTGAGAATCCAATCCATGGACTTTTCCCGTTTTTTCATCGACAGGCCGATTTTTGCCGCCGTACTGTCGATTCTGATTTTTATCACAGGATTAATCGCCATCCCGCTGCTGCCGGTGAGCGAATACCCTGACGTCGTGCCGCCAAGCGTGCAGGTGCGCGCCGAGTACCCGGGCGCCAACCCGAAAGTGATTGCTGAGACCGTGGCAACGCCGCTGGAAGAGGCGATCAACGGCGTTGAAAACATGATGTACATGAAATCCGTCGCGGGTTCCGACGGCGTGCTGGTGACTACCGTCACCTTCCGCCCGGGCACCGATCCGGATCAGGCGCAGGTTCAGGTGCAAAACCGCGTCGCGCAGGCCGAAGCGCGTCTGCCGGAAGACGTGCGGCGTCTGGGCATCACGACTCAGAAACAGTCGCCAACGCTGACGCTGGTGGTGCATCTGTTTTCGCCTGGCGGTAAGTACGATTCACTGTATATGCGTAACTACGCCACGCTGAAGGTGAAGGATGAGCTGGCGCGTCTGCCCGGCGTGGGGCAGATTCAGATTTTCGGCTCGGGCGAATACGCGATGCGCGTCTGGCTGGACCCGAACAAGGTCGCGGCCCGCGGGCTGACCGCTTCGGACGTGGTCACGGCGATGCAGGAGCAGAACGTGCAGGTGTCCGCCGGGCAGCTTGGCGCCGAGCCGCTGCCGAAAGAGAGCGATTTCCTGATCTCCATTAACGCCCAGGGCCGCCTGCATACCGAAGACGAGTTCGGCAACATTGTCCTGAAAACCACGCAGGATGGTACGGTCGTCCGACTGCGCGACGTGGCGCGTATCGAGATGGGTTCCGGCAGCTACGCGCTGCGCTCCCAGCTGAACAATAAAGACGCGGTCGGGATTGGTATCTTCCAGTCGCCGGGGGCAAACGCCATCGATCTGTCTAACGCGGTGCGCGCCAAAATGGACGAACTGTCCACACGATTCCCGGACGATATGAAATGGGCGGCGCCTTACGACCCGACGGTGTTTGTACGCGACTCGATCCGCGCGGTGGTGCAAACGCTGCTGGAAGCGGTGGTGCTGGTCGTGCTGGTGGTGATCCTGTTCCTGCAAACCTGGCGCGCGTCGATAATCCCGCTGATTGCGGTGCCGGTATCGGTAGTGGGCACGTTCAGTATTCTCTACCTGCTGGGCTTTTCGCTGAATACCCTGAGCCTGTTCGGGCTGGTGCTGGCGATTGGTATCGTGGTGGACGATGCCATCGTGGTGGTGGAAAACGTCGAACGAAATATCGAAGAGGGGCTCGCCCCACTTGCGGCAGCGCATCAGGCGATGCGTGAAGTGTCCGGACCGATTATTGCCATTGCGCTGGTGTTGTGTGCGGTATTCGTTCCGATGGCGTTCCTCTCCGGCGTGACCGGTCAGTTCTACAAGCAGTTTGCGGTAACGATAGCCATTTCCACGGTGATCTCCGCGATCAACTCGCTGACGCTCTCGCCAGCGCTGGCCGCGCTGCTGTTGAAGCCGCATGGCGCCCCGAAAGATTTCCCGACCCGGCTTATCGATCGTCTGTTCGGCTGGATTTTCCGTCCGTTTAACCGCTTTTTCCACCGCAGCTCGACTGGCTATCAGGGGCTGGTGGGCAAAACGCTCGGCCGACGCGGGGCGGTGTTTGTGGTTTATTTGCTGCTGCTTTGCGCTGCGGGCGTGATGTTTAAAGTCGTTCCCGGCGGGTTTATTCCGACGCAGGATAAGCTGTACCTGATCGGCGGCGTGAAAATGCCGGAAGGCTCGTCGCTGGCGCGCACCGATGCGGTGATCCGCAAAATGAGCGAAATCGGGATGAATACCGAAGGCGTGGATTATGCGGTCGCGTTTCCTGGCCTGAATGCGCTCCAGTTCACCAATACGCCGAACACCGGGACGGTCTTCTTTGGCCTGAAGCCTTTCGACCAGCGTAAACATACTGCGGCGGAAATAAACGCGGAGATCAACGCGAAAATCGCGCAAATCCAGCAGGGCTTTGGCTTCTCGATTCTGCCGCCGCCGATTTTAGGTCTGGGCCAGGGATCGGGCTATTCGCTGTACATTCAGGATCGTGCTGGTCTGGGCTATGGCGCGCTGCAAAACGCGGTGAACACCATGTCCGGGGCGATTATGCAGACGCCGGGGATGCATTTCCCTATCTCAACCTACCAGGCAAACGTTCCGCAGCTGGATGTACAGGTTGACCGTGATAAGGCGAAAGCGCAGGGCGTGTCGCTCACCGATCTCTTCGGGACGCTGCAAACCTATCTGGGCTCGTCTTATGTGAATGACTTCAACCAGTTCGGTCGCACCTGGCGCGTAATGGCACAGGCCGACGGGCAGTTCCGCGACAGCGTGGAAGATATCGCGAATTTACGCACCCGTAATAGCCAGGGTGAAATGGTGCCGATTGGCAGTATGGTGAAAATCACGACCACCTACGGTCCGGACCCGGTGATCCGCTACAACGGCTATCCGGCGGCGGATCTGATTGGCGATGCCGACCCGCGCGTGCTCTCTTCCGCGCAGGCGATGACGCAGCTGGACGGTATGTCTAAGCAGATCCTGCCGAACGGGATGAATATTGAATGGACGGACCTGAGCTTCCAGCAGGCCACCCAGGGCAACACGGCGCTGATCGTCTTCCCGGTCGCGGTGCTGCTGGCGTTCCTGGTGCTGGCGGCGCTGTATGAAAGCTGGACGCTGCCCCTGGCGGTGATCCTCATCGTGCCGATGACGATGCTCTCCGCGCTGTTCGGCGTCTGGCTGACCGGGGGCGATAACAACGTCTTCGTGCAGGTAGGGCTGGTGGTACTGATGGGGCTGGCCTGTAAAAACGCGATTCTTATCGTGGAGTTTGCCCGCGAGCTGGAAATTCAGGGCAAAGGCATTATGGAGGCCGCGCTGGAAGCGTGCCGCCTGCGTCTACGCCCGATTGTAATGACCTCTATCGCCTTTATTGCCGGGACCATTCCACTGATCCTTGGTCACGGGGCAGGGGCAGAAGTGCGCGGCGTCACCGGGATCACCGTGTTCGCCGGGATGCTGGGTGTGACGCTGTTTGGTCTGTTCCTGACGCCGGTCTTTTACGTGACGCTGCGTAAGTTCGTGACGCGCGGTAAAGCGGAAAGAGAGGTGTTGCCTGCGTAGGACGTAGCAGATAGCAAAAAGCCGCCTTCACAATGAAGGCGGCTTTTTTTTCGCAGTCTGTCAGGATTAGGGCGCTTTTTTATGCTGTGTGCAGAGTTCCGGCACCGGATCGCACCCGCTGGTATCGGCTTTTTTCACCTCTTCCAGCGCGCTGGCGACGGTATGGCGCGCTAAAACCGCTAACGAAGCCTGCTCCGCTTCATCAGCGATTGATTTGAAGTACCAGCAGGCGTTGGCGCTGACCACGCAGCGGGCCGGGACGTCAGGACGGGACGCCCACAGCTTTTTATCTTCAGTGACGGAAAGGTAGATATCACGCAGGGTAATCTCTTCCGCCGGGCGGCCAAGGTGAATAGAGCCGTTGCGGCCAAGCGTGGAGACGATAATGCCGTCGCGGGCGAGAGGAACCATTAATTTGCGGATAAAGCTCGGATTCGCTTCCAGGCCGTAAGCCAGGATTGCACTCGTCGAACGTTCACCCGATTGCTCCGCCATCGCTACGCTGAGAACCATCTGCAAAGCTGTCGGGAAGCGGTAATCTAACATTTTTCTGTCCTGGGTTGCGGTGAATCTTGTTCTTTTTGGCACCGCAGAGGTGAATAATCAGTAAGTAACAATATAACAAATACGGTAATTTTATTGAAGCAATCTGCGGCATACATGAAGTAACGCTGTGCTGACACATGTCAGGACGTGTAGCGCCGCGTTTACGTTCATGCGAACGCCGGATTCGGGAAATCAACGGTCACCATAAGACCGCCTTCGGCTGACGTACTCAGATTGACCCTGCCGGTTACGTAGCTGACGGGAGAGGCTGGCGATAGCCCCATTGTTCAGCGAAAAACGTTTCCTGGAGGAAGTTTGAAGGTGACGTACAGCTTCTGATGGTTCAGTGAGGGGGAAGGCGCGTTTGTGACAAAACCGCACATAACCCCGTTGCAGGAGCCGGAAGTGCATAAAGCCCGCAGGATGGCGTGGCCCGATGTCGGACCGTTCATCCTGCGGTTTTTTTTATCACTGTTGACCCGATAACGCCTGTTCAATCGTACGGGTAACGACGTCCGGCTGGCTGACCATCGATACATGGCTTGCCGTCACCTCCGTGGTGTTGGCGTTGATTTTTTTCGCCATTGCACGCTCAAGCTCAGGATCGATCATCCTGTCATTTTTGCTGACCACATACCAGCTCGGTTTGTCATGCCAGGCGGCATGCGCGATTTTCTCCCCAAACGCATCGGCCTTAATGGGGCCCTGCGTCGCGGCAATCACATTGCGCTCGGTGTCCTTCACGTCAGGCGCAAAATTCTCGCTGACCGCTTTTGTCGGCAGATATAAATACCCCTCTGTGGTTTTAGCGAGACTGGCGCTCCCCGGTGGAGCAGGGAAGCTGTCTGCCAGGTCTGCCGTCGACTGGCCGGAATCCGGCGCAAAAGCGGCGACATAAACCAGTGACTTCACGCGGGCATTGTTTCCCGCCTCGCTGATTACCGTCCCGCCCCAGGAGTGCCCGACCAGTACCACATCCCCATGAGACCGGGCGATAGCGCGCTGCGTGGCGGCGACATCATCTTTCAGCGAGGTGAGGGGCAATTGAACTGCGATAACCTCGGTATGGTGTTTTTGTAGCCGGGTAATCACCTTATTCCAGCTGCTGCCGTCGGCAAACGCCCCATGCACCAGCACCACGCTGGCTTTTGTCCCGGCCAGCGCGCTGGTGGAAATTGCCAGTAGCGCCGCCGTTAATACAGACAATACTTTCATATCAGGCTCCTTAAAAGTGATGGATCGCGGCGTGTGACGGCACGGTGAATTCAACGGTTTTATGGTCGATGGGTTTATGCGTCGGGTCGGCAACGACGATCGTCACCTTGTGCTTTCCTGCGGGCAGCCCGACCAGGATCACCGGCTCGCCGCTGGTATCAGCCCAGTGCCAGGGCGCGTCATCCACCACAACGTGAATATGGCCGATACGCGGAGTGACTTTCAGCGCGTCGGGTCCAAATACAGGTTCAATGCGCAGGTTTTCGATACGGTACTGAATAAAGACCGCACCTTTACTTAGCGGTCCCGCCAGCGGCGGATCGACAATCAGTTTTGCCCGCGGCTGGGGTTGTTCAGGCGGGGCGATGGCGGCTGGACCGTTGACATCAGCGGCGCTCAGGCCATCCAACGGTGCGGCCAGTGCGCCAGCAAATGACGTCAGCACAAATACAGGGAGCAGGAAATATCGACGAATCATCTGTGTCTCCTCATTAGTTCATTATAGCGAGGGACACAGAAGACCATTTTTATGTATCGGGGATGTTTGCTTTTGCGGGCGTTTTGTACCGGTTTGTCAGCGTAGCGCTCGGGATACAGTGCGATACAGTTTGTCTGCCGGGAGCGAACACGCTTTAGCGCTCGGGCGAATCCACCACAAGACCTGATTGCTGCGACTGAATTTTGTCCTGATGGTGATACCAGGCGCCAATGGAGGAATAAACAAAGCGGCCAAAGAAAAACAGGAAACTGATGAGCAGTATGATGCGGGTCATCCGGGTGTTAAATCGATGTCGTTTTCGCATACGCGTAGCCTGACTCACTTTCTTTTCCTGAGTATACCCTTTTGGGCGATACGGCTATTAAGGCACAGCCGCAAGTCAGGGTCAATTCGGCGAAATGTAAAATAGCGTCAATGCTTACATTAATTTATGTTATTAAAAACAACAATTTTATTTATCGCATTGATAATTACAGGAAAAATACTCAAAAAAAACGTAAGAAAGGTTTATTCAGATAAATTAATTTGATTTAGGTCAACCGCATCCCGTCGTTGATATTTAAAATCCCTCCTCCACTGTGCTTGCCAGGAATTTTCCAGGCAACGTGTACGTCAGGTTGGATGCCTGTCTTCATTTACCCTCTGGAGCGCAAGGGTTGTAAACGAGCATCTATGAATATTCACCACATCCTGAAGCAAAATAAAGACCGCTGGTGGGCACTTCCTCTTATTTTACCCGTCGTGTTACTCCCGGTGCTTAGTGTGGCTAATACCTTAACGCAGTTGGGCGACGGTATCGTTGCGCTCTATTATCTCCCGCTCTCCTTTTTGCTGACGCTGATGTTATTCTTTGGCCTGGAAGCCCTCCCCGGGGTGGTGGTGTCGCTGTTTTTACGTTATTACCCCTCCGTTGGGTTATTTGAAGCCATGGCCGGCATTCTGCATTTTATCGTTCCTCTGGTGCTCAGCTGGGGCGGTTATCGCGTGTTTGCGCCCCGGCGCAATATGACCGCTTACGGTGACATACGCCTGATGGGGCAGCGTATTTTCTGGCAGGTGTTTTGCCCGGCAACGCTATTTCTGCTGCTGTTTCAGTTTGCGGTCTATCTCGGCGTCTATGAGAGCCGCCAGAGCCTCGCAGGACTGAATCCCCTCAATATTCGGACCCTTATTAACTATCAGGGGCTGCTGGTGAGCGGGCTGACGGGCGTGCCGCTAAGCTACCTGCTGATCCGCCTGATACGTCATCCGCGCTATATCAAGGGACTGATGTCCCAGCTCCGCGCGCAAATAGACAAAAAGGTGACGGCCTTTGAGTTTGTGGTGTGGTTTTTAGCCCTGGGCGGGTTGCTGGTCATGCTGCTGCTGCCCATGAATGCAAACAGTTCCATTTTCAGTACCAACTACACCTTGTCCCTGCTGATGCCCGTGATGCTCTGGGGGGCGATGCGCTTTGGCTACAAGCTGATGTCACTCATCTGGACGCCGGTCCTGCTGGTGTCGATTCACTTTTTTTATCACTACATTCCGGTGCAAGAGGGGTATGGCATTCAGCTGGCGATCACCTCATCCAGCTATCTGGTCTTTTCCTTCGTTGTGACGTACATGTCGATGCTGGCGACACGTCAGCGGGCCATCAATATTCGCTCCCGCAGTCAGGCTTTTCTCGATCCGGTGGTGCATATGCCCAACCTGCGGGCGCTGTCGCGCGAGCTGGCCAGTCATCCGTGGTCAGCGCTCTGTTTACTGCGCGTGCCCGAGCTGGAGGTGCTGGGACGCAATTACGGCGTGATGCTGCGGATCCAGTATAAACAGCAGCTGGCGCAATGGATAAACGGTACCCTTCAGCCCAATGAGCGAGTCTATCACCTCACCGGGTATGACATGGCGGTGCGTCTGGAGGCGGAGTCGCATCAACAGCGCATTGAAACGCTGGACGAGCATATCAAGCAGTTTGTTTTTATCTGGGATGGTATGCCGGTACAGCCTCAGGTCGGCGTGAGCTATTGCTATGTACGCTCACCCGTCAATCATCTCTATCTGGTGCTGGGGGAACTGGGCATCGTGGCCGATCTCTCCCTTTCTACCAACCACCCGGAAAATCTTCAGCAGCGCGGGGCTGTTCATTTGCAGCGTAGCCTGAAAGATAAGGTCGCGATGATGAGTCGTTTGCAGGCCGCGCTGGAGCAGGACGCTTTTACCCTGCTGGTTCAGCCCGTTCGCGGGCTGCGCGGTGATTATTATCACGAGGTGCTGCTGCGAATGCGTGATGATAACGGGGCGCTGATCTTTCCCGAGCAGTTCCTGCCCATTGCACAGGAGTTTGGGTTATCGTCGCGTGTTGATTTATGGGTACTGGAGCGTACGTTGAGTTTTCTGGCACAGCAACGCCAGCGTTTGCCGGGCCAGCGCTTTGCGATCAACCTCGCACCTTCTACCGCCTACAGGGCGCAGTTCCCGCTTGAAGTGAGCCGCCTGTTAGCCAAATACGCCGTTGAAGCGTGGCAACTGATCTTTGAAGTGACCGAAAGCAGCGCCTTTGGTCATGCGGATCTGGCGGCGTCGACCCTCAGGAAATTACAAAAAATGGGCATCCGGATCGCCATTGATGATTTTGGCACGGGCTACGCCAGCTATGCGCGGTTAAAAAGCGTGGACGCAGACATTCTCAAAATCGATGGCGGTTTTATTCGCAATATTGTCAGCAACAGCCTGGATTACCAGATTGTGGCTTCCATTTGCCATCTGGCCCGGATGAAGAAAATGCTGGTGGTGGCGGAATATGTGGAAACGGAAGAGATACGTAGCGCGGTGCACGCGCTAGGTATCGATTATGTGCAGGGCTATTTGATTGGGTTGCCGGCTGAGCTTGATACGTTGCTCAACACGCAGCCTTCTCAGGAGAGCGCCTGAGCCGTTACGCTGCCGCCTCAGAACTCTCTTCTTCAATCTTCAACAGCCAGCCGGTGACCGCTTCCCAATACTGCTGCTCTTTTTCCAGATCCAGCAGCACCAGCGCGTTCTGGCTAAACCAGTCGTGCGGGAAGCTCAGCGTCCAGTGATAGTCATCCGTTTTTAGCTTCAGCGTCGGCGGCGTGGTGGTTGCCTGTCGCTGATTATTGAGCAACACGCCCAGGCGCAACAGCTGAATGAGCGGCAGGAACTGCTTTTTCTTAAATAACGTAAAGCGCGGCAGATCGTCGAGCTTGATGGCTTTGCGGTGATAGCGCACCAGCGTCGCCATCATGGTTTGCTGCTCCTGGTTGAAACCAGGCAGATCGCTGTTTTGCAGAATATAGGCTGAATGGCGATGCATTCCGCTGTGGTTAATGTTCAGCCCCACCTCGTGCAACATGGCGGCCCATTTCAACAGCGCGGCCAGCTGCGGATGCGCCAGCTTCGGATTCTGCTCCTCCCACTGCTCGTACATCTGAACCGTGGTTTCGAGCACCCGTTTCGCCTGTTCGCGGTCAATGTTGTACTGGTTGGCCAGGCTCTGCGCGGTGCGGCTGCGAATATCCTGATGACGGAAACGGCCTTCCATCTCATACAGCACGCCTTCACGCAGGGCGCCGTCAGAGAGGCGCAGCTCTTTGATCGCCAGCGCGTCAAACACGCCGCAGAGGATCGCCAGCCCCGGTACGAACACGGCTTTACGTTCGTCGGACAGACCCGGCAGACTCAGGGCGTCGAAGCTCTTATGCTTAAGCACCTCTTCGGTGAGTTTCACCAGGCGCTCAGGCGTAATAAAGCCGTCTTTTTCACCCATTGCCAGCAGCACTTCATGGGCCGCTTTAATCGAACCCGATGCGCCCAGCGCCACGTTCCAGCCCTGAATACGGTATTGCCAGGCCAGATTTTCCAGTTTTTGTACGGCGGCCATGCGCGCGCGCTGGAAGTTTTCGCGGGTGATGACGCCGCCCGGGAAATACATCTGCGCGAAGCTGACGCAGCCCATACGGCGGCTTTCCACCAGACGCGGCTCGAAGTCTTCGCCAATCACCAGTTCCGTGGAACCACCGCCGATATCAATCACCAGCTTGCGGCCTTTTTCCGGCTGCGTATGCTCCACGCCCATAAAAATCAGGCGCGCTTCTTCGTTACCGGAGATGATCTCAATCGGGTAGGGGATAACCTTTTCCGCGCGCTTAAGAAACTCCGGCGCGTTCAGCGCCTGGCGTAGCGTATGCGTCCCGACGATGCAGACGCTGGACGGCGAAAAGCCTTGCAAACGTTCTGCGAACAGCGACAGACAGTTCAGCCCGCGCTCCATGGCCTCTTCGCTCAGCATGTTACGCGCGTCGAGTCCATCGGCCAGATGCACACGCTGCTTCAGACGACCGATGATCTGCATCGCGCCATCCACCTCGCGGGCGATGACCATATGGAAACTGTTTGAGCCAAGATCGACCGCGGCGAACTCCTGCGGGCGTGGGGTATTATCGTTTATTGGCATAGGTTAATCGGATTGCTCAAGTGATTTAATGTAATCGTAAATCGCCAGCTGCGAGCGCACTTTACGGCGATTGCCGCGCGGTACATAGCGATTACTGAGTTCTTTGTCGATATAACGTGCTTTCACCGTATCGCTGAACAGGATCTCGATAATGTCCAGGATACGCTGCTTCAGGCGAGGATCCAGCAGCGGTGCCGCCACTTCAATACGGTAATCAATGTTACGCGTCATCCAGTCGGCGGACGAGAGGTATACGCGCTTATCACCGGCGTTATCGAAAATATAGACGCGATCGTGTTCAAGATAGCGATCCACAATGCTGATCACGCGGATATTGTCGCTGATGCCTTCCAGTTCCGGAATGAGCGAGCACATGCCGCGAATGAGCAGATTTACCGGAACGCCGGAGCTGGAGGCCGCGTACAGGCGGTCCACCAGCCCTTTGTCCACCAGATTGTTGAGCTTCAGCGTGATGCCGGACGACAAGCCGTTCTGCGCATTGGCAATCTCTTTGTCGATCATATCGTACAGCAGGCGGCGTGAGTTCTGCGGTGACACCAGCAGATAATCGAAGCTCACCGGGCGGTACGGGTTCTCAATGAAGTTGAACACCCGACGCACTTCGTTGGTGATGCGGGCATCGGCAGTCAGCAGCGAATAGTCGGTGTAGATTCTCGCGGTTTTCTCGTTAAAGTTCCCGGTACCGATATGGGCGTAGCGCACCACGTCGTCGCCCTCCTTACGGGAGATCAGGAACAATTTGGCGTGAATTTTCAGCCCCGGTGCGGAGAAGATGACGTGTACGCCCGCTTCCGTCAGTCGGCGCGCCCAGTGGATGTTGGCCTCCTCGTCGAAGCGAGCCTGGAGCTCAACCACCACGGTCACTTTCTTGCCGTTGTGCGCCGCGTGGATCATCGCATCGATGATGCGGGAATCTTTCGCCACGCGATAAATGTTGATTTTAATCGCCAGCACGTTCGGATCGAACGAGGCCTGACGCAGCAATTCCAGCACGTGTTCAAAGGTGTGATACGGATAGTAGAGCAGCACATCCCGTTCGCGGATGGCGTCGAACCCGTTGCGGAACTTATCGAACCAGATATGGCGCAGGCGCGGCAGCGGTTTGTTCACCAGATTGGCCTTGCCGACGTTCGGGAAGCCAATGAAATCTTTAAAGTTGTGGTAACGCCCACCGGGGATAATGGAGTCGTAGCGGGAGATGGTCAGCTTATCGCGCAGCATCTCCACCATCGCGTCCGGCATATCGCGTTGATAGACAAACCGCACCGGCTCCGCCGTCAGGCGCTGCTTGAGGCTGGAAGACATCAGCTCCATCATGCTGGCCTCCATCTCATGCACCAGATCGTACTCGGCGTCACGGGTCATCTTCATCGAGTAGGCGTTGAGCGCGTCGTAATCGAAGAAGCCTTTGAAGATATCGTCCAGGCAGTAGCGCAGGATGTTATCCAGCAGGATCATCGGCTTACGCCGGCGCGGGGTTTCCGGCGGCAGGTTTACAAAGCGTGGGACTTTATCAGACGGTATTTCCAGCAACGCGTAGTTAATGGTCTCACCACGAATGATTTCTACCGCCAGATAGGTGTAATCATCTTTCAGGAACTGCACCAGATCGGTTTCACGGTTGATCAGAATCGGGGTAATGTGCTGGCGCAGATAATGTTTGAAATAGTGGCGCAGCCAGTTTTGCTGATTCGCGGAGAGCTGGCGTTCGTTGATCAGGAAGATTTGGTTGCGTGCCATTTCCAGCAGCAGCTCGTTATAGAGGCCATCAAATTCCTGATCGGCTTTCATGACGCGAGACTGGATTTTTCCAAGCAGATGCCGCGAGTGGGAGTTTAAGCCCTGTTCTTCGCTGATGATGATTCGGCGTTTCAGTTCGGCGAAGCGAACCTTGTAGAACTCATCCAGATTGTTGGAATAGATGCCTAAAAAACGCATACGTTCAATCAGCGGGTTGCTTTTATCGGCCGCTTCCTGAAGTACACGTTCGTTGAATGCTAACCAGCTTAGCTCTTTCTCGATGTATAACTTTTCCTGACCCATTACAGCTCACACTCCAGTTCAATCACAGGACGTGGTAAATCCGTCTCGTCCTTATTATGGCGAGCATTTCCACGATATGTCCAACAGTGCCAGAAAAGTATGACAGTTATTTTTTTGTTGGGGAATTTAGAGGGTTGGGGGAGGGGGTGTCGGGTGGCGCTGCGCTTACCACGACCTACGGGACCGTAGGCCCGTGCAAGCGAAGCGCCGCCGGGCAATTCAAACAGACTACTCTTCAGCCGCATAACCCTGCGGGGGCAACTTCACGCCGTCCAGCCAGGCTGCGCCGTTGCGCATCTCCAGACGTCCATCGACAAACCAGCTTACCACCAGCGGATAAATGGCGTGTTCCTGCGTCTGCACACGTTCGGTCACGTCGTCTTCGTTGTCGCCGTCAAAGACCGGTACTTTTGCCTGCAAAATGACCGGACCGCCGTCCAGCTCGTCGGTGACGAAATGCACGGAGGTACCATGCTCCTCATCGCCGTTCTCCAGCACCTGACGATGGGTGTGCAGACCGGGGTATTTTGGCAGCAGGGAAGGGTGGATATTGAGCAGTCGTCCGGCGTAGTGTGCAACAAAAGCCGGGCTCAGGATGCGCATGTAGCCTGCCAGCACCACCACGTCAGGTGCGTAGGCGTCAATCTCCTGCACCAGCTCACGGTCAAAGGCTTCACGCCCGGCGAACTGGCTGGCTTCCAGCGCGTGCGCAGGAATGTTCGCTTCCCGCGCGCGCTCAAGGCCGAATGCATCGGCCTTGTTGCTGAATACTGCCCGAATGGTGCCATTGATTTTCTTCTGTTTGCAGGCGTCTATGATTGCCTGCAAATTGCTTCCGTTGCCGGAAATGAGCACCACGATGTTTTTCATTCAATGACCACACGCTGTTCGGAATCGGAAGCTTTAATCGTACCGATTTTCCACGCGTTTTCACCTTTTTCTGTCAGCAGCTTAACCGCTTTATCCGCTTCGCTGGCGGGCAGGGCGATAACCATGCCCACGCCGCAGTTAAAGGTGCGGTACATTTCGTGAGAGCTCACGTTGCCTGCGGTTTGCAGCCAGCTGAAGACGGACGGCCACTGCCATGAGGATGCGTCGATCACCGCCTGGGTATTGTCCGGCAGCACGCGCGGAATGTTTTCCCAGAAGCCGCCGCCGGTGAGGTGAGCGATGGCGTGCACGTCAACGTTCTCAATCAGCTCCAGCACGTTTTTCACGTAGATGCGGGTCGGGGCCAGCAGGTGATCGGCCAGCGGTTTGCCGTCCAGCTCGGTGGTCAGCGGGTCGCAACCGCTCACTTCGAGGATTTTACGCACCAGAGAGTAGCCGTTGGAGTGCGGACCGCTGGAGGCCAGCGCAACCAGCACATCGCCGTCAGCCACTTTGCTGCCGTCGATAATTTCTGATTTTTCTACCACGCCGACGCAGAAGCCTGCGACGTCATAATCTTCACCGTGATACATGCCAGGCATTTCCGCGGTTTCACCGCCGACCAGCGCACAGCCGGATTGCAGGCAGCCTTCGGCGATACCGTTAATGACGCTGGCTGCGGTATCCACGTCCAGCTTGCCGGTCGCGTAGTAATCGAGGAAGAACAGCGGCTCGGCGCCCTGTACCACCAGGTCGTTGACGCACATCGCCACCAGATCGATACCAATCGTATCGTGACGCTTAAGATCCATCGCCAGGCGCAGTTTTGTACCGACACCATCCGTACCCGAGACCAGCACAGGTTCACGATATTTTTGCGGCAGCGCGCACAGTGCGCCGAATCCACCCAGGCCACCCATCACTTCCGGGCGGCGGGTTTTTTTCACCACACCTTTGATTCGGTCAACCAGCGCATTACCTGCGTCAATATCAACACCGGCATCTTTGTAGCTGAGAGAAGTTTTGTTGGTCACGGCTTAAATCCCCACGCGATTGCATAGCTAGTAAGAAAAATCGGCGCAATTCTAACAGTCCAGGCAAACGTTTGCGAGCCTATTCTCGGCGCGGGGATCTTTTTTTCTGTGCGGGCTGTCCAGGGCAACAAACTTGACTCTGTTCACGAAAATGAAACCGGTTTCGGCGATCTGCTTGCAACGGCTATCCCCTTTGCACATCATCAAACTGAAACCGGTTTCTGTAACTGTTTTTGCAGAAAATAACGCAGAATGAGGGATAGCGAATGTCAGGATTTAAAGCAGGTTTTCTGTGGGGTGGGGCCGTTGCGGCGCACCAGCTCGAAGGCGGCTGGAAAGAGGGCGGCAAGGGCGTGAGCGTTGCCGATGTCATGACGGCAGGCGCCCACGGGGTACCGCGTGAAATCACCAACGGCGTGCTGGAGGGGAAAAATTACCCAAACCACGAAGCCATCGACTTCTATCACCGCTATAAAGAAGACATCAAACTCTTTGCCGAGATGGGGTTCAAATGCTTCCGCACCTCCATCGCCTGGACGCGTATCTTCCCGAAAGGCGACGAGCTGGAGCCGAACGAAGCGGGACTCAAATTCTATGACGATCTTTTTGACGAGTGCCTGAAGCACGGCATCGAGCCGGTGATCACGCTTTCCCACTTCGAGATGCCTTTCCACCTGGTGACGGAATACGGCGGCTGGCGCAACCGTAAGCTGATCGACTTCTTTGTTCGCTTCGCGAAGGTCGTTTTTGAGCGCTACCAGCATAAAGTGAAGTACTGGATGACCTTTAACGAGATCAACAACCAGGCCAACTTCCACGAAGACTTTGCGCCGTTTACCAACTCCGGGCTGAAATATGCGCCGGGAGAAGATCGCGAGCCGGTGATGTTCCAGGCGGCGCACTATGAGCTGGTGGCCAGTGCCCTGGCGGTGAAGGCGGGGCGCGAGATTAACCCGTCACTGCAAATCGGCTGCATGATTGCCATGTGCCCCATCTATCCGCTGACCTGTGCCCCGGACGACATGATGATGGCGATGAACGCCATGCATCGCCGCTACTGGTTCACCGACGTTCACGTGCGCGGCAAGTATCCGCAGCACCTGCTCAACTACTTTGAACGTCGCGGCTTCGCGCTGGATATTACCGAAGAAGATAAAGTGGCGCTGACGCAGGGCTGCGTGGATTACATCGGGTTCAGCTACTACATGTCTTTCGCCACCAAGGCGACGGCGGACAACCCGCAGCTGGACTACGACGAAAGTAAGAGCCTGGTCTCTAACCCGTACGTGCAGAAATCGGACTGGGGCTGGCAGATCGATCCTGTCGGGCTGCGCTACTCTCTGAACTGGTTCTGGGATCACTATCAGCTGCCGCTGTTTATTGTGGAAAACGGCTTTGGCGCGATCGACGTGCAGGAGAGCGACGGCACGGTGAATGACCAGTACCGCATCGACTACCTTTCCGCGCACATCCGCGAGATGAAAAAAGCGGTGGTGGAAGACGGCGTAGATCTGATGGGCTACACGCCGTGGGGCTGTATCGACCTGGTCTCTGCCGGCACCGGCGAGATGAAGAAACGCTACGGCTTTATCTTTGTCGATAAAGATAACGAAGGTAACGGCACGCTGAACCGCAGCAAGAAGAAATCGTTCGATTGGTATAAGCAGGTGATTGCCAGCAACGGCGATAACCTGTAATTGTCGGGTGGCGCTAACGCTTACCCGACCTACACTACACGTAGGCCCGCGTAAGCGCAGCGCCACCGGGCAGAACCCGCACCCAAGCCGGAGCTTCGCCTCCGGTTTTTTTGTCTCTAAATCACTTTGCTTGATATACGTCAAGCAAGATGGGTATGGCGCAATCCGAAAAAAGCGGTATAATCCCGCGATTTTTTTGCGGATGCCACCTCAGAGGAGAAAGAGAATGAAGATTGTGGAAGTGAAACACCCACTCGTTAAACACAAGTTGGGCCTGATGCGTGAGCATGACATCAGCACGAAGCGTTTTCGCGAACTGGCTTCTGAAGTGGGTAGCCTGCTGACCTACGAAGCGACCTCTGATCTGGAAACGGAAAAAGTGACCATCGAAGGCTGGAACGGCCCGGTGCAGGTTGAGCAGATCAAAGGTAAGAAAATTACCGTGGTGCCAATCCTGCGTGCGGGTCTGGGCATGATGGAAGGCGTGCTGGAGCACGTCCCAAGCGCGCGTATCAGCGTGGTGGGTATCTACCGTAACGAAGAGACGCTTGAGCCGGTCCCGTATTTCCAGAAGCTGGTCTCTAACATCGACGAGCGTATGGCGCTGGTGGTTGACCCGATGCTGGCGACCGGTGGTTCGATGATCGCCACCATCGACCTGCTGAAAAAAGCGGGATGCAGCAGCATTAAAGTGCTGGTGCTGGTTGCGGCGCCGGAAGGTATCGCGGCGCTGGAAAAAGCGCACCCGGACGTTGAACTCTATACCGCGTCTGTCGACCAGGGACTGAACGAGCACGGGTACATCATCCCGGGGCTCGGCGATGCCGGCGATAAGATTTTTGGTACTAAATAATCGAATAACGATAAAGAAGCCGACTTTGATAGTCGGCTTTTTTTTGAATAAAAACCAACAATGACACTCAGAGGAAAACACTATGACGCGCCGTGCTATCGGGGTGAGTGAAAGACCGCCGCTTTTACAGACAATCCCGCTTAGTTTGCAGCACCTGTTCGCCATGTTTGGCGCAACCGTGCTGGTGCCAATCCTGTTTCACATTAACCCGGCTACCGTGCTGCTGTTCAACGGCATCGGTACGCTGCTTTACCTCTTTATCTGTAAAGGCAAAATCCCGGCCTATCTCGGGTCGAGCTTCGCGTTTATCTCCCCGGTTCTGCTGTTGCTGCCGCTGGGTTATGAGGTCGCGCTGGGCGGCTTTATCATGTGCGGCGTGCTGTTCTGCCTGGTCTCCTTCATCGTGAAGAAAGCCGGTACCGGCTGGCTGGACGTGATGTTCCCGCCTGCGGCAATGGGGGCCATCGTTGCCGTCATCGGCCTGGAGCTGGCGGGCGTGGCGGCGAACATGGCCGGGCTGCTGCCTGCGGACGGTCAGTCACCGGATTCCAAAACCATTATTATTTCGCTGGTGACGCTGGGCGTGACGGTATTCGGTTCCGTCCTGTTCCGCGGCTTTATGGCGATTATCCCGATCCTGATCGGCGTGCTGGCGGGTTACGCGCTCTCCTTCGTGATGGGCGTTGTGGATACCACCCCGATTGCCGAGGCGCACTGGTTCGCGCTGCCAACCTTCTACACCCCGCGCTTTGAATGGTTCGCCATTTTCACCATTCTGCCTGCCGCGCTGGTGGTGATTGCTGAGCACGTCGGCCACCTGGTGGTGACGGCGAACATCGTGAAGCGCGACCTGATCCGCGACCCGGGCCTGCATCGCTCCATGTTTGCCAACGGTTTCTCCACCATCATCTCTGGTTTCTTCGGCTCCACGCCAAACACGACTTACGGTGAGAATATCGGCGTAATGGCGATCACCCGCGTCTACAGCACCTGGGTTATCGGCGGCGCGGCGATCATCGCCATTCTGCTCTCCTGCGTTGGTAAACTGGCGGCGGCGATCCAGATTATCCCGGTTCCGGTGATGGGCGGCGTTTCTCTGCTGCTGTACGGGGTGATCGGTGCCTCCGGTATTCGCGTGCTGATTGAATCCAAAGTGGATTACAGCAAGGCGCAGAACCTGATCCTGACCTCCGTTATCCTGATTATCGGCGTGAGCGGCGCGAAGGTGCACATCGGCGCGGCAGAGCTGAAGGGTATGGCGCTGGCGACCATCGTCGGCGTCGGCCTGAGCCTGATTTTCAAGCTGATCTCGGTGATCCGCCCGGAAGAGGTGGTGCTGGACGCAGACGAAAGCGAAAAAGCGCCACATTGATCGTCATGCCGGGCGAAGGATCGCCCGGTTCTCTCCTTGCAGGTTCCGTGTTAAACTCCATTCCGATTTTATGTAAGATCTCTGGTTGAGGTATTTCTGAACGGACCGGCACAGCTCTCTCTGCCACTTTATCTCCCTGACGACGAAACTTTCGCGAGTTTCTGGCCGGGTGATAACCCCTCTTTACTGGCTGCACTGCAAAACGTGCTGCGCCAGGAACACAGCGGATATATCTATATCTGGTCACGCGAAGGCGCGGGACGCAGCCACCTGCTGCATGCCGCCTGTGCGGAGCTTTCGGCGCGCGGTGACGCGGTAGGCTATGTGCCGCTGGATAAACGCACCTGGTTTGTGCCTGAGGTGCTGGAGGGCATGGAACATCTCTCCCTGGTCTGCATCGATAATATCGAATGCGTGGCGGGGGACGAACCGTGGGAAATGGCGATCTTTAACCTCTACAACCGCATTCTGGAGTCGGGCAAAACCCGGCTGCTGATCACCGGCGATCGTCCGCCGCGCCAGCTCAATCTGGGGCTGCCGGATCTGGCGTCTCGTCTGGACTGGGGGCAAATCTACAAGCTGCAACCGCTGTCGGATGAAGACAAACTCCAGGCACTTCAGCTGCGCGCTAAGCAGCGTGGGTTTGAGCTGCCGGAGGACGTGGGTCGGTTCCTGCTTAAACGCCTGGACAGGGAAATGCGCACGCTGTTTGACACGCTCGATCAGCTCGATCGCGCGTCTATTACCGCGCAGCGCAAGCTAACCATTCCGTTTGTGAAAGATATTCTTAAGCTTTGAGTTTTTTGCCCGGTGGCGCTGCGCTTACCGGGCCTACGAAAACCCGTCATACCTTGTAGGCCGGGTAAGGCGCAGCCGCCACCCGGCTAAAGATCCCCCAACAAGTGCCCCACCAGCAGTGGAATCGGTCTTCCCGACGCCACGCTTCTGCCGTTCTCACGCCACAGCGCCGTCCCGCTGATATCCAGATGTGCCCACGGAATAGTCGGCGGGCAAAAGTGGTGCAGCAGCCACGCCGCCGACGCGCTGATCGCCGCGTTGTTGGTCGGCGTGTTGCACAGATCGGCAATCGCGCTGTCGGTTTGCTTTCTCAGCCGCGCATCCAGCGGCAGGGACCACACCTCGTCGCCGCTCCGTTTGCCCGCGAGCGTCAGTGCCTGACGCAACGGCTCATCCTGGGTCATCAGCCCGCTCAGCTCATACCCCAGCGCTTTCACCACCGCTCCGGTTAAGGTCGCCATATCAATGATATAGTGAGCCTGCGGATGGCGCTGACTCGCCCAGGCGATAGCGTCTGCCAGCACCAGCCGGCCCTCGGCATCGGTATTGTTGATTTCAACGGTGGTGCCGTTGCAGGCCATCGCCACCGTGCCGGGCTGCATGGCGTCGGGGCCGATGGCGTTTTCCGCCAGCGCCAGCACGCCCATGATGCGCACGGGTAATTTCAGCTCCGCAACGGTCAGCATTAGCCCGAGCACGTTAGCCGCGCCGCACATGTCATATTTCATGGTGTACATGCCCGCGCCTTCCTTCAGCCACAGGCCGCCGGTGTCAAAGGTAATGCCTTTTCCCACGTAGCAGCGCACCGGGCCGTCGTTGACTCCATCATAATGAATCGTCAGCAGACGCGGCGGGCAGGTCGCCCCTTTGCCAACGGCATGCAGTAGCCCCAGCCCCTGCTCAACAATATCCTTTTCGTTCAGCACCTCACATCGCAGGGCAGGGCTTGCGGCACACAGTTTTTGCGCCTCTTCCACCACAAACTGCGGCGTGCAGCGGTCGGACGGTATATCCGCCAGACGTCGCGCCGCGACCATGCCGAGCGCAATGGCCTGCTGCTGGCGGAAGGTTGTCTCCAGTTTCGCCTGCTGTTCCGGCAGGCAGAGGGCAGTGATGCAGGTAAGACGCAGCGCTTCGTCCGTTTTCTTCAGCTTCAGGTCACTGAGCCTGTGCGTCTGATTAAAGAGATAACGCAGTACCTGCGCCAGAACCACATCGTCAATATCCGTCACGTCCAGCACGAGTTCGGCGCTGGCGGGGGCGGCAAGCAGCGGTCGCAGAGCGGTTAGCAACCCTTCGGTCAGGGCGTCATGCCAGAGCGCATCCGGCAAAAGGGTGATGCGGGCAAACGGCGCGCAGCCAAAGCGCGCGTCCGCGACGGTGCTCTGCTGGCGCATTTCAGCGACAAGAGCGCTTTCCGGTAACAGGGAACTGTCAGCGCGCGCAATCAAATGGCTTTGCGGCTTCGCGTCTGAAAGCGCGTTGATAAACTGGTATGTGATCATCATGACTCCTCAATCGGTGCGCGGATCCGCGCGGCATAGGCCTGCATCCACTCCTCATCTACCGCGTGATAGTGCGTTTTCTCCCGCAGGCGTTCAGTACGGAAAACGGTGAGGGGCTGGCGAGCCGTCGCCACCACAAACGAGAAGGTTTTGATGTTGGTCGCGGCGCCAAATTCTCCTTTGCTGTTCATGCACACTACGGAGAGATCGCCCGCGCGACCGAAGCGCGACATCAGTTTGTCTTCCAGTTCGAACACGACCGAATCCGCCGCCTGCTGCGGCGTCATCCCTTGCGCCATCCGGCGAACGATTTCGTAGCTGGTACAGCCCTTCATCAGGTCTTCACCGACGCCCGTGGCGGTGGCCGCGCCGGTTTCGCTGTCGCAGTAAAAGCCGGAGCCGATGATGGGTGAGTCGCCGAGGCGACCGCGTTTTTTCATAAACAGGCCGCTGGTGGAAGTGGCGACGCTCATCGAGCCCTGTTTATCGAGGCCGATGATGCCGACGGTGTCATGTCCGTCGTAGGGGCTTAACCCCTTGTCCAGCGTTTCGCGGCAGCGCTTACGGTAGTGCTGCATGGCCCGATCCGTGAGCATGGGTTTGTCGGCAAAGCCCTGGCTCAGCGCCCATTCGCGCGCGCCCTGGCCGACCAGCAGGCTGTTATAGCGCTGGCGGCTGAGTGCGTGCGCCACGCGCACCGGGTTGGCGATATCCACCAGATTGCCCACGGCGCCGAACGCCAGCGTGTCGCCGTCCATATAGGCCGCGTCCAGCTCCACCTCGCCGTTTTCGGTGGGCAGCCCGCCGTAGCCGACAGATTTATAAAACGGAAAGTCCTCGACGGCGGCGACGGCATCCACCACCGCCGGAGCGACAGGTTTGCCCGCAGCCAGCGCAGACGCAGACTCCGTGACGCCTTCAAGCGCCATTCGCCAGGTTGCGATAATTCCCCACATGCTTTACTCCTGTTTTGCAAGGGTGGTGTCGGTTTGCGTAGCGGTAGTCAGCTCCGCGGCGCGGTACTGTTTATCCAGGATACGCATGAAAGGCAGGTACAGCATGGCGCCAATCAGCAGGTTGATCAGCTGCATCACGCTGCCGCTCAGGTGCCCGGTGACGATAAAGCCGCTAATAACCGGCGGCAGCGTCCAGGGGATAAACACCCCGGTGGTGACGGCGACCGCACCAATTTTCATCGCCGCATACTGCACGGTGACCAGCACCAGCGGCACCAGATTGAACGGGATGAGCATGATCGGGTTCATGATCACCGGCAGGCCAAACAGGATCGGTTCGTTGATGTTAAACACCGACGCGCCCGCACCGAGGCGCGCGACTTCGCGCATGTTTTTGCTGCGGGCGAAAATCAGCATCGCAATCACCAGCGACAGCGTGGCGCCCGCGCCACCCATCCAGATCATGTCAAAAAACTGTTCGGTGATGATGTGCGGCGGCGTCGTTCCCGCCTGGATCGCAGCGATGTTGTCGGTCTGGTTCTCCATCCACAGCGGGCGAATAATCCCGTTGATCATCGAACCGGAGTTAATGCCCACTGACCACAGAATGGTGATGCTGAATACGGTCATCAGCGCCCCGAAATAAGAGGTGCCGTAGTGGCGTACCGGGGTGGCAACCACTTCATAAATAAACTGGTGGATGGTGTGGTAGTGGGTGTTTTCAAAGATGATGCGGATAAGCAGCACCAGAATCATCACCAGCAGGGCCGGGATCAGGGCCGCGAACGACTCCTGCACCGCCGGAGGCACGCCGTCCGGCATTTTGATGACCAGCTTTTTGCGCTTCAGCCAGCAGAACAGTTCCGTCCACAGCAGGGAACCGATCATCGCCACGAACAGCCCTTTGCTGCCAATCCACTCTACCGGCATCACGGTAATGCCGCCGTTTTCCGCCACTTTGATAAAAGGCGTCAGGATCAGAAACGCGACCAGCGCCAGGATGCCGCAGGAGATGCGGTCCTCACCATAATGCTCAGCCAGGCGGTAGGCCACCAGGAAGCTGATAAACAGCGACATGGTTGAGAACACCGCGTTAAACGGGATCTCTATAATTGCACTCCAGCTCTCACCAAAGGCCTGAGACATAAACTGCTGATAGGCCTGATTCGGGAAGGAGGAGATCACCAGCAGAATAGAGCCGACGATAATAAACGGCATGAATGACACGTAGGCGCCGCGAATGGCCCCAAGATGACGCTGCTGGGCCGTTTTCGCCGCCAGCGGCATCAGTTTTGCTTCAAGAAATCCCAGAACATTGTTCATTGTGAACTCCGTACAAGATTGAGGGGTGTTGTTTATGTTATGTCTGTGGATTATCAGTGAAGCGCGGCGAGCGAAAGGTGAAATCGGTCACAAAGCATTCGCTGCTCTGATATAAATCTCATAAGATTGGTTAAGGAGAGGGACGCGATGGAAATCAAACTCCATGCCAACGCCACCACTACGCCGCGTATCCGTCGTTATCTTCAGCAGTCAGATAAAAGCGACAGGGAACTTGCCGTTGAGCTGGGGATCTCGGTCACCACCGTCAGGCGCTGGCGCAACCGCGACCAGGTTTCGGATAACCACACAACGCCAAAAGTGATACACAAAGCGCTGAGACAAGAGCAGGCGGCACTGATAAATGCCCTGCGGGATATCACCGGGGCACCGCTGGATGAACTGCTGCTGCTGGTGAATGACGGACTCGGGATCGCCGTTTCCCGCGCGACCCTGAACCGCTACCTCAAACCGGCTTCGGTAAAACAAAAGGGGGCGCCGTTGCAGGGCAAAAAGGCGCTGAAGGCTGGTATCATGCCGCAGAAGCTACTCCTGCATCATCAGCCGCTGTCGCTGCATATGGACGACGGTGGCGAGCAACACCTGCTCTGGGCGCGTGAACCCGTCAGCGGCTGGTGCAACGCCCGGCTTTATGCTGGCGTATCGCCGCAGTTGCTGACCCGCTGGACGAACGAGGTGCTGGCTGCCTGTCCGGCTGATATTCAATCTGTTGAGACTTTTGGGCTGGAAGTGAACTTGCCGGAGCATAACGTCACCGTAAAAGTGCATTCACAGTATTATCTCGCCCTTCAGGTCACCGTGCCGTTACGCGAAATCATTCCGCGGGTGAACAGTGAACCGATGGGAGAGCTGTTGATTCAACTGTGTGAATTTTACAACCGGGGGAAAGCGCAGAAAAAGCTGGGTGAGCGTACGCCGCAGGCGTTTCTGGAAGCGCTGCGGCGTAACGATTAGACGATCCCGAGCACGTCCTCCGGCGGACGGCCGATACGCGCCTTGCCGTTCGCCACCACAATCGGGCGCTCAATCAGCTTTGGATTGTCGACCATCGCCTGAATCAGCCGATCTTCAGTGAGACTGGTATCGTTCAGATTGAGCGACTTATACAGATCTTCTTTCTGACGCATCAGGTCGCGTGCGCTGCCCATGTTCAGCATCTTCAGCAGCTGGCGGATAGTCTGCGCGTCCGGCGGCGTCTCCAGATACAGCACCACTTCCGGATCGATGCCGTTAGACTTCAGCAGATTCAGCGTCTCGCGGCTCTTGGAGCAGCGAGGGTTATGGTAAATTTTTACCGCGTCTGTCATGACTTCTCCTTTATTACATCTTCTCGTACGGCTTAAAGCGTTGTTGCAGGCCGCGCAGCTGGTCGATTCGCGCATCGTAGCGGGCCTGTTGCAGGCTGCCAAGCTTCACCTGCGAGCTGGCGCTGCTCAGCAGGGAAATGGCCTGATCGAGGCGACCCGCCAGCGCCAGACCTTCCGCACGCGCGGCCAGCTCCTGATCGCGGTTACCCAGTTGTCCCTGGGCCTGGGCGAGCAGCTCCCAGCCGTTCTGGTCGTCTTTATTGTTAAAGGTGTAGCGGTTCAGAATGGTCACCGCCTCGCCGGGCTGGCCGCCCTGTAGGTAGGCGTTCGCCAGGTTAAGCTGCAATACCGGATTGTTACGAAGATCTTTCGCCCCTTTCAGGCGATTAATCGCATCGGTCGCTTTTTTCTGCCCCAGATCGATATCGGTGGCGAGGTCGAGATACCACGGATTGTCAGGCGCCGACGCCAGCAGCGGCTGTAGCGCTTTCCGCGCTTCATCGTATTTGCTGGCCTCCATCGCCTGGAGCGCCTGGCCATACTGCGCCGCGTTCTTCTCGCGCACGTTGCCTTTCGCCAGCGCGTCCAGCAGATCGCTGGTGAGCTGATTACGTCCGGAGTTGTACATGCCAAGCGTTCTCACTTTGGCCATGTAGAAATCCTGCGAAGACTGCACCACGACCGGACGCATCTGGTTGGCACGGTTACGCGCATCCGAGAGGCGGCTTTCCGGCAGCGGGTGGGTCAACAGAATTTCAGGGGGACGCGACGAGTAGCGTGCCTGGTCGAGCAGCTTTTCCAGGAAGCTCGGCATGGCCTGCGGGTCAAAGCCGGAACGCTGTAAAACCTGAATGCCGATGCGGTCTGCTTCCTGCTCATTCTGCTGGGTAAAGCTGATCATCCCCTGACGCGTCCCCGCCAGCGTCCCGGTAAGCGCCGCCATCCCGGCCTGCGGGCTGGCCATCGCCAGCAGAATAGAGCCCAGCGCGCCCACCCAGGTTAGCGGGGCGTTACGCTTCTGATCTTCCATCGCACGCGCCAGATGGCGCTGGGTGACGTGCGAAATTTCGTGCGCCATGACGGACGCCAGCTGGCTTTCGTTATCGGAATAACGGAACAACGCCGAATGCAGTACCACGTTCCCGCCAAAGAAAGCGAAGGCGTTGATTTCGTCGTTATTGATTAAATAGAAGTGGAAGGGCGTTTTTACCGAGTCGGCGTGCGCCACCAGACGCATCCCCAGGCCGTTAATGTATTGCACCAGCAATGGGTCGTTAATCAGCGGAGCACTGCCGCGCAACTGGCGTACGTAATAATCACCCATCTGCATCTCCTGCCCGATGGAGAGCGTGCTTCCTGCCGTGGTGCCCATGTCCGGCAATGAATCGGACGAGTCAGCGAAAGCGGGCAACACCTGACCCACCGTCACGGCGGCAATCAGTGTCGCAACCAGTGTTTTTCTCAACTGCCTGAACATAACCACTGTCCTGTATGTTGGATGTGCTAATTTGACCGATGAACCCGCATAACGTTCATCTCCGCTGCTCTGCGAGTGTAGCCGTGTTAAGAGATGAAGAAAATCCCATTCATCAGGGTTTTGCGAAACCTGACAGTGAAACAAAAAGGAAAGTCTTTTTTGTGACAGTTAGATACAATTCACCGTCTCACTCCCGCCATTCGATTCAGGGAAGGGTTGTATGCTCGAAATGTTAATGCAGTGGTATCGGCGTCGGTTTAGCGACCCGGAAGCCATTGCTTTGCTGGTCATTCTGGTTGCCGGATTCGGTATCCTGTTCTTCTTTAGTGGCCTGCTGGCACCGCTACTGGTGGCAATTGTGCTGGCGTATCTGCTGGAGTGGCCCACCGCGCGTCTGGAACATATCGGCTGTTCCCGCCGCTGGGCGACCAGCATTGTTCTGGTGCTGTTTGTCGGCATTCTGCTGCTGATGTCCTTCGTGGTGATGCCCATCGCCTGGCAACAGGGGATCTACCTGATCCGCGATATGCCCGGCATGCTGAATAAACTGTCTGATTTTGCCGCCACGCTGCCGCGCCGCTATCCTGCGCTGATGGACGCCGGGATCATCGATGCGATGGCCGAAAACATGCGCGCCCGCATCATGACCATGGGTGACTCGGTGGTGAAATACTCTCTGGCCTCGCTGGTAGGCCTGCTGACGCTGGCGGTTTACCTTGTTCTCGTGCCGCTAATGGTGTTCTTCCTGGTCAAAGATAAAGAGCAGATGCTGAACGCGGTACGCCGCGTGCTGCCGCGCAATCGCGGTCTCGCCGGTCAGGTCTGGCAGGAGATGAACCAGCAGATCACCAACTACATTCGCGGCAAAGTGCTGGAGATGATTGTGGTGGGCGTGGCGACCTGGATTGGCTTCGTGATCTTCGGACTGAACTACTCGCTGCTGCTGGCGGTGCTGGTCGGATTCTCGGTTCTGATCCCGTATATCGGCGCGTTTGTGGTGACCATTCCGGTTGTGGGGGTGGCGCTATTCCAGTTTGGTCTGGGTACGGAGTTCTGGAGTTGTTTCGCCGTATACCTGATTATTCAGGGACTGGACGGAAATCTGCTGGTACCGGTGCTGTTCTCAGAAGCAGTTAACCTGCATCCACTGGTTATTATCCTGTCAGTGGTGATTTTCGGCGGGCTGTGGGGATTCTGGGGGGTATTCTTCGCCATTCCGCTGGCGACGCTGATTAAAGCCGTGGTCCACGCGTGGCCGGATGTGCCAGCGGTGGAAGAGAAGTAGGTTAATGCGGGCTGATGCCCTCACCCCAACCCTCTCCCGCGGGGAGAGGGGGCAAACACTAAAAACGGTAGCGCATGCTACCGTTTTGCATTTACCTTGTAGGCCGGGTAAGCGCAGCGCCACCCGGCACTAAAATTATCACGCGTTCTCTTTCAGCCACTTCAACACCACGTCGTGGTGGTTGCTGGTTTTGAAATCATCAAACACATGCTCAACTTTACCGTCAGCGTCAATCAGGAAGCTGATGCGGTGAATACCGTCGTACGTTTTGCCCATAAAGGACTTCTCACCCCAGACGCCAAACTGCTCGCAAACCTGGTGGTCTTCATCGGAAAGCAGCGTGAAGTTCAGCAGCTCTTTTTCCGCAAAGCGTGACAGCTTCTCTGGCTTATCGGTGCTGATGCCCAGCACTTCCACACCGACCTTCTTCAACTCATCCATGTTGTCGCGTAGACCGCAGGCCTGTACGGTACAGCCCGGGGTCATGGCTTTCGGGTAGAAATAGACCAGAACACGCTGTCCCTGGAAGTCGGTCAAATTTACTTGCTCGCCGTCTTGATCCGGTAAGCTAAATTTCGGTGCGATATCACCGGCTTTCAGTGGGTTCATTACTCAACTCCATCCTGTTCGTGCTGCGAATAATCGACGACGCTTATACTGCCTTGCGCATGTAATTCTGTACAGAGGGCTTTGAACGCTTGCTCGATATTTGACGCATCCTGCGAGGCAGGGCTGTGTGCGGTAATTTGAATAAACAGCGTCGGGATTGCGTTTTCATCGCCCGGCTGCGTGCGGGAAACCAGTTCGGCAATGTTCATCTGATGGCTGTCAAACAGCGCCGTAAAACGTTCAATCAGATGAGGTGAATCAGGCACTTCAACCTGTACCCAGACCGTGGCAGGCAAAGCCGGACGCGGGCGCGCGGTGGTGCGCTTCATCACAATCAGTAAATCCAGCTCAGCGCCTTTCAGCGGCAGGGTAGATTCGATGAGGGTAATGGCATTCCATGTTCCGGAAAGCAGCATGATGAACGTGAACTCTTCGCCAAGCATAGCCAGCCGGCTATCTTCGATGTTGCAGCCGCAACTGCTCACGTGGCGAGTGATGGTATTCACGATACCCGGCCTGTCAGCACCCAGCGCAGTGATAACCAGGTAATGTTGTGATGAGGTTGTCAAACCTGTTCTTCCTTTGCGTGGTTAAGTCTTCCTAAGGAAAGCATAAAAAAAACATGCATACAACCGCCTGAGAGCCTCAGGTCGCTTGCTTTTATTACAGTTCCAAACGTAACATTGAGGCTCTTGTTCGCACAGAGGATGGCTCATGTTCACGGGAAGTATTGTCGCGCTTGTTACACCGATGGATGAAAAAGGTAATGTCTGCCGGTCAAGCATGAAGAAGCTCATTGATTACCATGTCGCCAATGGAACCTCGGCGATCGTTTCGGTAGGGACTACCGGTGAATCCGCTACGCTGAGCCACGAAGAGCACGGCGACGTTGTGATGCTGACCCTGGAACTGGCGGACGGGCGTATTCCGGTCATCGCGGGTACGGGCGCAAACGCAACGGCAGAAGCGATTAGCCTGACTCAGCGTTTTAACGACAGCGGCATTGTCGGCTGCCTGACGGTGACCCCTTATTACAACCGTCCTACTCAGGAAGGTTTGTTCCAGCATTTCAAAGCCATCGCTGAACATACTGACTTGCCACAAATTCTGTATAATGTGCCGTCCCGTACCGGTTGCGATATGCTGCCGGAAACCGTTGGCCGTCTCTCGAAAGTAAAAAATATTATCGGGATTAAAGAGGCGACAGGGAACTTAAGCCGCGTTCATCAGATCAAAGAGCTGGTTTCAGACGACTTTATCCTGTTGAGCGGTGATGATGCGACCGCGCTGGACTTTATGCAGCTCGGTGGTAATGGCGTGATTTCCGTTACGGCGAACGTGGCGGCGCGTGATATGGCTGACATGTGCAAACTGGCCGCAGCCGGTCACTTTGATGAAGCTCGCGTGATTAATCAGCGTCTGATGCCGTTGCACAATAAATTATTTGTCGAACCCAATCCGATCCCAGTGAAATGGGCATGTAAGGAGTTGGGGCTTGTAGCAACCGACACGCTGCGTCTGCCAATGACACCGATTACCGACCACGGTCGTGAAATTGTCGCTGGCGCGCTGAAACATGCCGGTTTGCTGTAAAGTTTAGGGAGATTTGATGGCTTATTCAGTACAGAAGTCGCGCCTGGCGAAGGTTGCGGGTGTTTCGCTTGTTATGCTCCTCGCTGCCTGTAGTTCAGACTCGCGCTACAAGCGCCAGGTGAGCGGTGATGAATCCTATCTGGATGCGCCGCCGCTTGCTGAACTTCACGCGCCTGCCGGCATGATCCTGCCGATCCAGAACGGTGATTATAATATTCCGGTTACCAACGGCAGTGGCCTGGTGGGTAAAGCGCTTGATATTCGTCCGCCGGCTCAGCCTCTGGCGCTGGTGAGTGGCGCGCGCACGCAGTTTACCGGTGATACGGCCTCTCTGCTGGTGGAAAGCGCACGCGGTACCACGCTGTGGCCGCAGGTTGTGAGCGTTATTCAGTCGAAAAACTATACGATTGATAAACGCGACGACGCCAGCCAGACCTTAACCACCGACTGGATTGAGTGGAACCGTCTCGATGAAGACCAGCAGTATCGTGGTCGTTATCAAGTCTCCGTTAAGCCGCAGGGTTATCAGCAGGCGGTTACCGTTAAGCTGTTGAATCTTGAGCAGGCAGGTAAACCGGTTGCCGATCCGGCCGCCATGCAGCGCTACAGCACTGAAATGCTGAACGTGATTGCCGCAGGTCTGGATAAAAACGCTACCGATGCCGCAAACGCCGCGCAGAACCGTAACGGTTCAACGTTTGATGTGCAGAGCGGTGCAGACGATACCGGCCTGCCAATGCTGGTGGTGCGTGCGCCGTTTAATCAGACCTGGCAGCGCCTGCCAGCAACGCTTGAAAAAGTGGGCATGAAGGTGACCGACAGCACCCGTTCAACGGGCAGCATCACAGCGACCTATAAGCCGCTGTCTGATAGCGCCTGGCAGGAGCTGGGGGCAAGCGATCCACAGCTGCCTTCCGGTGACTACAAAATCCAGGTTGGCGACCTCGATAACCGCAGCAGCCTGCAATTTATCGATCCGAAAGGACACACGCTGACCCAGGCGCAGAACGATGCGCTGGTCGCTGCCTTCCAGGCCGCATTCAGCAAATAATAGTGAGGGCTGGTTAATCCAGCCCTTTTTATTTTCGTGCTACGCAAACGTGTGCGTGGCATAATATGGCCAGTTTTGAATACAAATCATCACACCAGGAGTAATGAAGATGCAGAAGCAAGCTGAGTTGTATCGTGGCAAAGCGAAAACCGTATACAGCACGGAAAACCCGGATCTGTTGGTGCTCGAATTCCGCAATGATACGTCAGCAGGAGACGGCGCACGCATTGAGCAGTTCGATCGTAAGGGCATGGTGAACAACAAGTTCAACCACTTCATTATGACCAAACTGGCCGAAGCCGGTATCCCGACTCAGATGGAAGCGTTGCTGTCCGATACGGAATGTCTGGTAAAAAAACTGGATATGGTGCCGGTTGAGTGCGTGATCCGTAACCGTGCCGCAGGCTCCCTGGTGAAGCGTCTGGGCATTGAAGAGGGTATCGAACTGAATCCACCGCTGTTCGATCTGTTCCTGAAAAACGACGCCATGCACGACCCGATGGTCAACGAATCCTACTGCGAAACCTTCGGCTGGGTAAGCAAAGAGAACCTGGCGCGCATGCAGGAACTGACCTACAAAGCCAATGACGTGCTGAAAAAGCTGTTTGATGACGCGGGCCTGATCCTGGTCGACTTCAAGCTGGAGTTCGGTCTGTACAAGGGCGAAGTGGTGCTGGGCGACGAATTCTCGCCGGACGGCAGCCGCCTGTGGGACAAAGAGACGCTGGATAAAATGGACAAAGACCGTTTCCGCCAGAGTCTGGGTGGCGTGGTCGAAGCGTACGAAGCGGTTGCTCACCGTTTAGGCGTTAAGCTCGACTAAACTGCGCATTTGCCAAAGGATGTTGGCATCCTTTGGCGTCTTATCCTTGTTTACTATGGTAATCCTTTCATTAACCGCCTACGATCATAGCTATTATAAATGGAATAGTTCGAGGTGTTTATGCGCTGGCAAGGGCGTCGTGAAAGTGACAACGTAGAAGACAGACGCAGCAGTGGTGGCGGTGGTCCGTCTATGGGCGGGCCAGGTTTCCGGTTACCCAGCGGCAAGGGCGGCATTATTCTGCTGGTCGTCGTGCTGGTGGCGGGCTACTACGGCGTCGACCTGACCGGTTTGATGACCGGTGAAACCGGGCAACAGCAGCAGTATTCTCAGCGCTCCATCAGCCCGAATGAAGATGAAGCGGCAAAATTTACTTCCGTTATTCTCGCGACGACCGAAGATACCTGGGGTCAGCAGTTCGAGAAAATGGGGCGGACTTATCAGCCGCCAAAACTGGTGATGTACCGGGGCGCAACCCGCACCGGCTGCGGCACCGGGCAGTCCGTTATGGGGCCGTTCTACTGCCCGGCGGACAGCACCGTCTATATCGATCTCTCCTTCTATGACGACATGAAAAGCAAGCTGGGCGCCGACGGCGATTTTGCCCAGGGCTACGTGATCGCGCATGAAGTCGGCCACCACGTGCAGAAGCTCCTCGGCATTGAGCCTAAAGTGCGTCAGATGCAGCAGAATGCTTCTCAGGCGGAGGTGAATCGTCTGTCCGTACGCATGGAGCTTCAGGCCGACTGCTTCGCTGGCGTCTGGGGACACAGCATGCAGCAGCAGGGCGTGCTGGAAACAGGCGATCTGGAAGAAGCCCTGAATGCCGCACAGGCGATTGGTGACGATCGCTTGCAGCAGCAGAGCCAGGGGCGCGTTGTGCCGGACAGCTTTACCCATGGCACCTCAGAGCAGCGCTACAGCTGGTTTAAGCGTGGCTTCGACAGCGGCAACCCGTCGCAGTGTAATACCTTCGGCAAAGCTATGTGATGTTGGGGTTTGAACAGCTGGTTAACCAGCTTCAGCGTACCGGGCACCGCCGGCTGGTGGTGCTCAGCGGCGATGAAGCGTGGACGTTGAGCCAGGCGACCATCCTGCGCGATACGTTACCAGGAGACTGGCTGTGGCTGGAGGAAAACCCCTCTAAGGCCATCAGCGGCCTGCTGGGACGTGAATACCTGCACGCCGTTTTTGACGCGCGTCGCGGGTTTGACGTCTCGGCCTTCGCCGCCCTCAGCGGGACCCTGCGCGCCGGAAGCCTTCTGATGCTGCTGGTGCCGCCGTTCTCCGTCTGGGCTAACAGGCCCGACGCGGATTCTCTACGCTGGAGCGACAGCGCCGAGCCGATCGCCACCCCGCACTTTGTTCACCACTTTTGCCGGACGCTTGCCGCCGATTCAGATGCCATCGTCTGGCATCAACATCGTCCTCTGTGCCTTCCCGTTACGCCAGATTTACCCGCCTGGCAGCCTGCCAGCGGTGAACCGCAGCGCGAGCAAGCTGAGATCCTCGACGCTCTTCTGACCATGCCTGCGGGCGTGGCCGCCGTGACGGCACCGCGCGGACGCGGAAAGTCCGCCCTGGCGGGCATGTTGCTCAACGGCATTCAGGGGAGTGCAGTAGTGACGGCACCGGCAAAAGGGGCGACGGATGTCATCGCGCGTTTCGCCGGGGAACATTTTCACTTTATGGCCCCGGATGCGCTGCTGGCCTCCACAACAGAAGCTGACTGGCTGATTGTCGATGAGGCGGCCGCCATCCCCGGCCCGCTGCTGGAGAAGCTGGCGTCGCGCTTTCCCCGCGTGTTGCTGACCACCACGGTGCAGGGTTATGAAGGCACGGGCAGGGGATTCCTGCTGAAGTTCTGCGCCCGGTTCAGCGGCCTGCGGCGTTATACCTTATCCACGCCTGTTCGCTGGGCTGCCGGATGTCCCCTTGAGCGGATAGTGGCGAACGCGCTGCTGTTCGACGATGCGCTTATCGATCGCAAACCGGAAGGCGAGGTACGTTTAACGTCGCTGGAGCCCGGGATGTGGGAGAGCGATCCGACGCGCGGGGCAGGCGTGTATGAACTGCTTTGCGCCGCGCACTACCGGACGTCACCCCTCGATTTACGCCGGATGATGGACGCCCCCGGCCAGCACTTTGCTGTTGCTCAGGCGGGCGCGGAGATCGCGGGCGCGCTCTGGCTGGTGGAGGAGGGGGGATTACCCCCTGAACTTAGCCGCGCAGTCTGGGCGGGCTTTCGTCGGCCGCGTGGAAATCTGGTGGCGCAGTCGCTGGCAGCGCACGGCGGCTCGCCGCTCGCGGCGACGCTGAAAGGCCGACGCGTCAGCCGCATTGCGGTTCATCCCCATCGCCAGCGGGAAGGCATCGGCCAGCGGCTGATCCGCAGTGCCAGCGGAGAAGATTATCTCTCGGTCAGCTTTGGCTATACCGACGAGCTGTGGCGTTTCTGGCGGCAGTGCGGGTTTGTGCTGGTGCGAATGGGCAGCCACCGGGAAGCCAGCAGCGGGTGCTATACGGCGATGGGGTTGCTGCCGCTGAGCGAGGCGGGGCATCAGCTCTGCGAACAGGCGCATCAGCGGTTATGTCGTGATATGCGCGTCCTGTCGGCCTGGAATGGCGAAAAGATCCCGGTGACGGATGCATGGGAAGCTACCCTTAATAGTGACGACTGGCTGGAGCTGGCGGGGTTTGCCTTTGCTCACCGGGCGTTTTCAACTTCGGTTGCGGCGCTGACGCGGTTGTTGTTAGCCGTGGACATGCCACTTCCGGCGCTGCGGGGGAAAATGGAAGGGAATACGCACGATTTCGGGCGCAAAGCGTTGCTGGCGAAGCTACGCGAGGAAACCGCTCACGCGCTTGAAAGGCTTGATTACTCCCGTAGCCAGCAGCTGAAAGCCGACATTTTGCAATGGCAATTTTTTCAATGAGTTCTTCAGTAAAGTGGCATGGTCATTACCCCGCAGAGGCGTAAAATCCTGCTTATCAATTAAGGAGATCGCCATGAAACATGACCATTTTGTTGTGCAAAGCCCGGGTACACCTGCTAAACAGCTCCTGCTTCTGTTTCATGGCGTGGGCGACAATGCCGTCAATATGGGACAGATTGGCAGCTGGTTTGCACCCGTTTTCCCACACGCGCTGATCGTCAGCATCGGCGGCGTGGAGCCGTGCGGTCCGGACGGGCGGCAGTGGTTTTCCGTCGAGGGCGTGACGGAGGAGAATCGTCAGGCGCGTATTGATGCCGCTATGCCAGCCTTTATCGATACCGTGCGTTACTGGCAGCAGCAGAGCGGCGTAGGCGCCGACGCAACGGCGCTGATTGGCTTCTCTCAGGGCTCAATCATGTCGCTGGAAAGCGTAAAAGCGCAGCCCGGACTGGTGTCCCGCGTGATTGCCTTTAACGGGCGTTTTGCGACGTTACCGCAAAGCGCGACCACGCAGACCACGATCCATCTCATTCATGGGGGGGAAGACCGGGTAATTGAGCTTTCGCATGCGGTTGCTGCCCAGGAGACGCTGATGCGCGAGGGCGGAGATGTGACGCTGGATATCGTAGACGATCTGGGGCATGCCATTGACGATCGCAGCATGCAGTTCGCGCTCGATCATCTGCGTTATACCGTACCGAAACACTACTTTGATGAAGCGCTCAGCGGCGGTAAGCCGAATGACGATGATATCGTCGAGTTTTTGTGAGGTGTCCCCCTCTCTTTAGGGAGAGGGGAAACAGAGCGATCACTTCTTCTGGTCCTTCTTCGGCCAGTCGTCTTCATCGTCCCACTTGTCGTTAAAATCACGGTGCGGCGGAAGATCCGGTTTGTTGGCAAGGAACTTTTTATGGTCAACGCGCTTGAGATCTTTAATCACGTTAAGCAGCACGCCTACCAGAAATACCAACACCAGAATCCACCAGTACTTTGAAAGCCAGTCCATTCGCTAATCCTCTTTAAGCACCCGTCAGGCGACGAGCTGCTCCATAATACGTTGATACATGCGGGCCAGCAGTTGTAAATCGGCAGCGTTCACGCATTCATTGATTTTGTGAATCGTCGCGTTAACCGGACCCAGTTCGACAACCTGTGCGCCCATGCGGGCGATAAAGCGTCCGTCAGACGTGCCGCCCGTTGTCAGCAGCTGTGGCTTAATTTCATTATAGTGCGCAATGGCGTTCACCACCGCATCCACCAGTTTACCGCGCTGCGTCAGGAACGGCTGGCCAGACAGCCACCAGTCGAGGGTATAGCGCAGCTGATATTTCTCGAGCAGCGCAATCACGCGCGCTTTGATCATCTCGTCGGTCAGTTCGGTGCTGAAGCGGAAGTTAAACTGGACGAAGAGATCGCCGGGAATGACGTTGTTGCTGCCGGTGCCGGCCTTGATGTTGGCTATCTGCATGCTGGTTGGCGGGAAAAATTCGTTGCCTTTATCCCATTCAATGTCTACCAGTTCGTTCAGCATCGGCGCGGCGCGGTGTACCGGGTTATCCGCCAGGTGCGGATAGGCAACGTGGCCCTGCACGCCATGAATAGTCAAATTACAGGTCAGGGATCCACGGCGGCCATTTTTCACCACATCGCCCACCACTTCGGTGCTGGACGGTTCGCCCACCAGACAGTAGTCCAGACGTTCATTGCGCGCCATCAGGGCCTCAACGACCTTCACGGTGCCGTTGTGGGCGCTGGCTTCTTCATCGGAGGTAATCAAAAACGCAAGACGGTTTTTATGGTTCGGATGCTGGGCGACGAAACGCTCTGCCGCCACGACCATCGCAGCCAGAGAACCTTTCATGTCCGCAGCGCCGCGTCCGAAAAGCATGCCGTCGCGGATGGTCGGCTCAAAAGGCGGGTTGATCCAGCGGTCTGCGTCGCCTGCGGGAACTACGTCAGTATGTCCGGCAAACGCCAGCGTCTCTCCCTGACCGCGCCATGCCCAGAAGTTCTGCGTATCGCCAAAATCCATGTGCTCCACGGTAAAACCGATGGCACGCAGGCGCTCAATCATTAATGCCTGACAACCTGCGTCGTCCGGGCTAAGGGAAGGACGGCGAATAAGCTGCTGAGTCAGCTCAATGACCGGGCATGACATAGACTACACCTCAACGAATAAATCTGAATAAAGGGTTTCACTGAAACCCAGCAGCATAGGCTGACCTGGCTTGTAGAGCAATGGGCGTTTGATGATTGCCGGCATTTCAAGCATCAGTTTGGCTGCGCTGTCGGCGTCGTTGATCGTGGCCCGGAGAGATTCATCCAGTTTTCGCCAGGTGGTCCCGCGGGTATTCAGTAGCGCTTCCCACCCCAGTTCGTTGATGGCGGAATGGAGAAACGCGGGGTCAAGCCCGTCGGCACGGTAATCGTGGAAGCGATAGTCGATGTTGTGTGCTTCCAGCCAGCGGCGGGCTTTTTTAATCGTGTCGCAATTCTTAATGCCGTACATCACAACCATAGTGAATCCTTTTGTTCTTTTGTGGATTAAATGTTCAATATTTTCGAAGATATATCCTTAAGTGGAATATAACACATTCGGAATTTTTCGGGATTTACAATTCTCCATAATTCAACGAACAGCTGTAAGCTGAATAGTCTTTCATCTTTTAAGCATAGTTGTCCACCCTGTTTAAATTGCCAATAAACTCAGGGGGAAATTAAAAATGCTGTCATTTTTCCGACTATTTCAAAATATTGCTGTAGGTCACATAAAATTTACCCGACAACGCTCATAGTGATCCTAAACCTACCAGCACAGCGGGGCTCAATCACAGCAATCGGTTAAAGTGGCTTCACAATGATGATACGTTTTCGTAGAATGCACATAATAATAAGAGAGGTTGTTATGATTGAACGTGAACTGGGGAACTGGAAAGATTTTATCGAAGGCATGCTTCGTAAATGAATTTCCGGTAAGAAATGCAAGAGCACTTAATTAACTAAAATAACCATAGTGTGAAAGAATCACACAATAAAAAGGCGGCCTGTAAAGCCGCCTTTTTTATTTCAACGTGTTATTCCGGCTTATCCTTCAGCGGGAAACGACGGCGTACCAGCACAAAAAACAGCGGTACGAAATAGATAGCCAGAATCGTCGCCGAAATCATTCCCCCCATAACGCCCGTTCCCACCGCGTGCTGGCTGCTGGAGCCTGCGCCGGAGCTGGTGGCCATCGGCAGGACGCCAAACACAAACGCCAGAGAGGTCATCAGGATCGGACGCAGGCGCTGACGACAGGCGTGCAGCGTGGCGGCCATCAGTTCGTGACCTTTGGCATTCATCTCATTGGCAAATTCGACGATCAGAATGGCGTTTTTCGCCGACAATCCGATTACGGTGAGGAGTCCGACCTGGAAATAGACATCATTTTCCAGGCCGCGCATCCAGGTTGCCAGCAGCGCGCCGATGACCCCGAGAGGCACCACCAGCATCACCGAGAACGGCACTGACCAGCTTTCATACAGCGCCGCCAGGCAGAGGAACACCACCAGCAGCGAAAGGGCATACAGGGCAGGCGCCTGAGCGCCGGAAAGCCGTTCCTGGTAGGACATCGCCGTCCATTCCAGACCAAAGCCGGTCGGTAACTGCTGAACCAGTTTTTCCATTATGTCCATTGCGGTACCGGTACTGACGCCCGGCGCGGCTTCACCGACAATCTCCAGCGCTGAATAGCCGTTATAACGCTCCAGACGCGGTGAACCGGTCTCCCAGCGTGACGTCGCAAACGCCGAGAACGGCACCATGCCGCCGGTGTTATTGCGCACATACCAGCGGTTGATATCGTCCGGCAGCATGCGGTATTTGGCGGCAGACTGAACGTAGACCTTCTTCACGCGGCCGCGATCCATAAAGTCATTCACGTAGCTTGAGCCCCATGCCGTTTGCAGGGTGTCGTTAATGTCGTCGATGGAGACGCCCAGCGCCTGCGCTTTACGCTGGTCAATATCCACCTGTAGCTGAGGGCTGTCATCCAGACCGTTATGACGAACGCGGGTAAGCTGCGGATCTTTCCCGGCCAGCTCCAGCAGCTTGTCGCGAGCAGCCATCAACGCGTCATGCCCGGCACCCGCGTGATCCTGAAGCTCCATATCAAACCCGGCTGAGCTGCCCAGGCCGCTGATGGCGGGCGGGCTGCTGGCGAAAACGCGCGCTTCCTTGATTTTGTTGAACGCTTTGGTTGCACGCTCAATGATGGCAAAGGAGGAGCCGGTATCGCTGTCGCGCTGGTCCCAGTCTTTCAGGCGCACAAACATACGCGCCACGTTCTGCCCGTTACCGCCAGGGCCAGAGCCGACGGTGGAGAAGACGGAGACCACGTTGTCTTTCTCCTGAGTATGGAAGTAGTTCTCAACCTTCTGCACCACTTTCAGGGTCTGCTGCTGGGTCGAGCCGCTGGGTAACTGTACGGAGGTGATAAACATGCCGCGATCTTCCAGCGGCAGGAACGAGGTTGGCAGCCGCAGGAACAGGAAGACCATGCCGCCGAGCAGCAGGACATAAACCACCATCCAGCGTACGCTGCGGTGCAGAACTTTACCCACGCCCGCTTCATAGCGCGCCGCATTGCGGTTAAACATGCGGTTAAACCAGCCGAAGAAGCCTTTTTGACCGTGGTGTTCGCCCTTATGCAGCGGTTTCAGCAGCGTCGCGCACAGGGCAGGGGTAAGGATCATCGCCACCAGTACGGAGAGCACCATTGCAGAGACGATGGTGATCGAGAACTGGCGATAAATCGCGCCCGTGGTGCCGCCAAAAAACGCCATCGGGATAAATACCGCCGACAGCACCATGGCGATACCGACCAGCGCGCCCTGAATCTGTCCCATCGATTTGCGCGTGGCCTCACGGGGCGAAAGCCCTTCCTCGCTCATGATGCGTTCAACGTTTTCCACCACCACGATGGCATCATCCACCAGCAGGCCGATGGCCAGCACCATGGCGAACATGGTCAGGGTGTTAATGCTGTAACCGAAGGCATACAGCACCGCAAAGGTACCCAGCAGCACCACCGGCACCGCAATAGTGGGGATCAGCGTAGCGCGGAAGTTTTGCAGGAACAGGTACATCACGAGGAACACCAGCGCGATAGCTTCGAGCAGGGTTTTCACCACATCTTCGATGGAGGCTTTTACGAACGAGGTGGTTTCGTAGGCGACTTTGTACTCCAGTCCGTGCGGGAAGAAATGCGACAGCTCATCCAGACGCTCTAGCACCCGCTGCGCGGTCGCCATTTCGTTGGCGCCGGAGGCCAGTTTCACCCCCAGCCCGGACGCGGCATTGCCGTTGAAGCGGCTCAGGTAGTCATATTTTTCCGCCCCCATCTCCACGGTGGCGACATCCCCCAGACGCACTTCCGAACCGTCCTGATTCACGCGTAGCGTGATATTGCGGAACTGTTCAGGTGTCTGGAGCAGCGACTGGGAGTTGATGGTGGCGTTAAGCGCCTGGTTGTCCACGGACGGCGTACCGCCGAGCTGCCCCACGGCAATCTGGGCGTTCTGCGATTCGATAGCGTCGGTGACATCTTTGGCGGTCATCTGCACGCTGTTCAGCTTGTTGGGATCCAGCCAGATACGCATGGAGTACTGCGAGCCGTAGGCGTCGATATCACCCACGCCGTTGATACGGCTGAGCGGGTCCTGAATATTACTGGCGACGTAGTCCGCTATGTCCTGCTTATCCATTGAGCCATCGGTTGAAACAAACGCAATGGTCAAAATATTGGTGTCACCGGTTTTACGCACGGTCACCCCCTGGTTCTGCACCGCCTGAGGCAGTTTACGCAGGGCCGATTGCAGCTGGTTTTGCACCTGCTGCACCGCTTCATCCGGATCCGTGCCCGCCGTAAAGCTCAGGGTTACCGTCGCCTGGCCCGTGGCGCTGCTCTGTGAGGACATGTACATCAGGTTATCGAGACCCGTCATGTTCTGCTCGATAACCTGGGTGACGGTATTTTCCAGCGTCTGTGCCGAGGCGCCAGGGTAGTTCGCCGTGATACGCACGTTGGGGGGCGCGAGGTCAGGGTATTGCTCAACAGGAAGGGACGTAATCGCCAGGACACCCGTCAGACACAACAGGATTGCAAGCACCCAGGCAAAAATGGGGCGATCGATGAAAAAATTCGCCATTAAAGTGTGACCTCGTTTTGCTGCACGTCATTATTGTTTATTGCCCGCCTAACTTTAGCGGTAAGGCCCAGGTCAAACGTGGAGAAATAAAGGAGATAATGTAAATTATCATGCGCTTTTTTCAGCGCGCCTTCTTTCTCGCTATTTTTCAGCCTGCGCCGCAGGCGTCCGGAACGTTACGCTGACCTGTGTCCCGCCCTGTGGCGGCTGAGAAAAGTGTAATGTCCCGCCGAGCCGTCCCGCGCGTTCGCGCATGATATTCAGCCCGTAATGCCCCGGCGGTTCACTGGCGTCGCCGATACCAATGCCGTTGTCGCGGATCGTGACCGTGTGAGTGCCGTCCGCGGTGGTGACGCAGCTGACCACAATCTCGCTTGCGTCGGCATGTTTAATCGCATTCAGCACTGCCTCACGCACAATTTGCAAGAGGTGCACCTGTTTTTGTGCGTCCAGCGCCAGCGATGAGAGACGGCAGTCGAGCACCAGCTTCGCGCGGGTCTGGCTTTGCAACCCGTCGAGAGACTCCTGTAGCGCGGCAGGAAGATTGGCGTGATTGAGCGTCAGGCGGAAGGTGGTGAGCAGCTCGCGTAGCTGATGCCAGGCGTTATTCAGCTCGCGGGAGAAGTCCGTAATGATGGTCTGCGCCGGAGCATTGTCGCCCGGCACGGCATGCTTCAGCAGCGTAAGCTGAATACGCAAATAGGAGAGCACCTGCGCCAGCGAATCATGCAGCTCGCGCGCGATGGTGGCGCGCTCCTCCATCAGCAGCAGCTGCTGATAATGTTTCTGCGCCTGATTGAAATAGAGCCCCCGGCCCAGCATCGTCGCCACGCTTTCCATGAGCGGCAGCGGAACATCCCCGGTCGCGCTTTGCCAGCGCAGTTCGCCGTACAGGGTGTCCTGCATTAACACCGGTAAATTGTGCATTTTCTCGCCCGGGGACTCCTGTCCTTCGTAAAGCTGCCAGTCGTCACTGGTGCGCAATTGCAGGTAATTCATCTGCGTATAGTCATGCACAATCTGCAAAATATGCCGGAAACAGTGGCTGTCTATCTGCCCGGTATTCAACGCCTGTGAGCATTTGAACAGCATTTCGAGCTGCTGATGCGCTTCATTCAGGTGGCGGGTTTTTTCAGCAACGGAGCGCTCAAGGGAACGGTACAGGGTGTGTAATTCCGCCGACATATGGTTGAAGGCGCGGGAAAGCTGGCCCAGCTCGTTGGGAAGCGTAGTATCCGGCGCGGGAGTGTCGAATTGCCCCTGTTCGATACGCTCGCTCGCCGCCACCAGATTATTCAGCGGCAGCACAACCTGACGGCGGATGCGCCGCAGGGTCACCACCGCCAGCAGCAGGATGCCCAGGCCGCCCGTCAGCGACATGAAAATCACCAGCTGAATTTTATGTTCGGTGTAGTGCTGTAGCGCCAGCACAAAGGCATCTATCCGGCCCACGAAATCCTCTATGTGGTTCTGATACCATCCGGTATCGCCGCTGGCGATGCGCGTGTCCATCTCCTGCCAGCCAAGGTGCAACTGCTGGTAACGCTGTTTGACGTCCTCTGGCACATACCAGCGGTTTAGCTTCTGCAACGCAGGCGCGCTCAGCGTTTTTTGCCAGACCGCGCGGTGCTCTGCCAGCGATGGGCCGGCGCGCTGCATTTCGTAGCCCAGGCGGTAGCTCTGCATACGCAGCGAGCCGGCGATGTTAATCGCCTCGGCGTCGCGCTGGCTGCTGGCGAGTGTGACCAGCGCAATGGCGCTGATCAGAACGGACAAGACAATCATCGAAAAGAAAGCCCGAGCCAGGCTTCCCGATACGGGGCGTTTAACGGTCACTCATCAGCTTCCTGAATTAAATTGATCTGCCACAGGTTCACTGGAAATAGTTCGGCTTCCTGGGCATTTGAACATTGCGTCGCCATGCCGCTGTGGGTAAATACGATAACAATAGAAAGAATATGGTTATTGAACCAAAAACAGGTGTTGTTATGAATCGTTTTATTATGGCCAATGCTCAGCAGTGTATCGGTTGTCGCGCCTGCGAAGTCGCCTGTGTGATGGCGCACAACGGGGAACAGCACGCGCTGAGCGAGCGCCATTTTCATCCCCGCATTACGGTCCTTACTTCTGGCTTGCGAAAAAGTCCCGTGACCTGCCACCACTGTGAAAATGCGCCCTGCGCGCAAAGCTGCCCGAACGGAGCCATCACGCAACACAACGACAGCGTACAGGTCAATCAACAAAAATGCATTGGCTGTAAAGCCTGCGTGGTGGCCTGTCCGTTTGGCACGATGGACATGCTGATCGCCCCGCTGGAAAACGACAGCGTTAAGGCCTCGGCGCACAAATGCGACCTCTGCCTGGAAAGGCCGCAAGGCCCGGCCTGCGTGGAAAACTGCCCGGCGGAGGTGCTTACGCTCGCCACCCCAGCCGTACTGGATAAGCTGGTTAAGCAGCGCCGACAGCGCAGCGCAAGGCTGGACGCGCTGCCGTGGCACAGCGAGGCGGTTCAGTCAGCCCCTCCGCAAACCAAACGGCAACAGATGCAAAACACCCCGGCGCGCGGTGAGCCGGATAAGCTCAGCCCCGAAGCACGCGCATACCATTTTAACGAGATCTACCTGCCGTTTCGCCCGGAACAGGCGCAGCGCGAGGCTTCCCGGTGCCTGAAATGTGGCGAGCACAGCATTTGCGAGTGGACCTGCCCGCTGCATAACCACATTCCCCAGTGGATTGAGCGGATCGGGGCGGGGGATATCGTCGGTGCGGCTGAGCTTTCTCACCAGACTAACTGTTTACCGGAAATTACCGGCCGCGTCTGCCCACAGGATCGATTATGTGAAGGCGCCTGCACCCTGCGGGATGCGTCAGGGGCAGTAACCATCGGTAATATCGAACGGTATATCTCGGATCGGGCGCTGGCGATGGGCTGGACGCCGGACGTCAGCCACGTTAAGCCGGTCGGTAAGCGCGTCGCCATCATCGGTGCCGGTCCGGCAGGGCTGGCCTGCGCCGACGTACTGGTGCGCAGCGGCGTCGGCGTGACGGTCTACGACCGGCATCCGGAAATCGGCGGATTGCTGACCTTTGGTATTCCGGCCTTCAAGCTGGATAAATCCCTGTTAGCGCGGCGCAGAGAGATATTCAGCGCGATGGGCATCCGCTTCGAGCTGAACTGCGAGGTGGGAAAAGACGTATCGATGGCCCAATTGCAAAACGACTACGATGCCCTGTTCATCGGCGTAGGGACCTATCGTTCCATGAAAGCGGGTATCCCTCACGAAGACGCGCCGGGCGTGTACGACGCGCTGCCGTTTTTAGTGGCAAACACGCGGAACGTGATGGGCCTTGATCCTGCCGCAGACGAACCGTTTATCGACACGCAGGGTTTAAACGTGGTGGTGCTCGGCGGGGGCGATACGGCGATGGACTGCGTGCGCACCGCGCTGCGGCATGGCGCGGCGAAAGTAACCTGCGCCTACCGGCGGGACGAGGCCAACATGCCGGGCTCAAAGAAAGAGGTTAAAAACGCGAAAGAAGAGGGCGCGGCGTTTGAATTTAATGTCCAGCCGGTTGAGCTCACGCTGGATACCGACGGGAAGGTCAACGGTATCCGGATGCTGCGCACCAGGCTGGGCGAGCCGGATGCGCAGGGGCGGCGTCGTCCTGTCCCGGTGGCGGGCAGTGAGTTTGTCATGCCAGCGGATGCGGTGATCATGGCGTTTGGTTTTAATCCGCACGCCATGCCGTGGCTTCAGGCGCAGGGCGTCGACACCGACGACTGGGGGCGCATCAGGGCCTCCGTGGAGAGCCGTTATCGCTACCAGACCTCGAATCCGCAGATTTTTGCTGGCGGTGATGCGGTACGCGGTGCGGATCTGGTGGTCACCGCGATGGCGGAAGGGCGTCATGCCGCGCAGGGGATCATGGACTGGCTTGGCGTGCCGCCGCGCAACATGCATTAATGCAGACGGGCGACAAAGCGGGCTTCACGGCGTAGTATAAACAGACTCATTTTGCCGTGGAGCCCGTATGTCCCTGAACATTACCGTTATTAAAGACAAAATCCTTTCTGAAAATTACTTTGTCCTGCGTAACATCACTTACGATCTCACCCGTAAGAACGGGGACGTCATTCGCCATAAACGCGAAGTCTACGACCGGGGCAATGGTGCAACCATCCTGCTGTATAACCGTGAAAAGCAAAGCGTGGTGCTGATCCGCCAGTTTCGCATCGCGACATGGGTCAATGGCAACGCGGACGGACGTCTGATTGAAACCTGTGCAGGTCTGCTTGATGACGATGAGCCGGAAGTGTGTATCCGCAAAGAAGCCATTGAGGAGACGGGTTTTGAAGTGGGTGCGGTGCAGAAAGTCTTTGAGCTGTTTATGTCCCCTGGCGGGGTTACCGAGCTGGTTCACTTCTTCATTGCGGAATATACCGATGCTCAGCGCACGCACCGGGGCGGCGGCGTGGACGATGAAGACATTGAAGTGCTGGAAATGCCTTTCGCTCAGGCTGTCGACATGGTGAAACGCGGTGAGATCCGCGACGGTAAAGCGGTGATCCTGTTGCAGTATCTGCAAACCAGCGGGCTGATGAATGCGGCGGCGGAAGCGCGATAAGTTGTATTTCAGATAAATCTATCCGATAAATCCGATTGAGCCAGCCCGCCCAGGGCACGAAGATACGCCCCAGATTGACCTATTCGTTTCCGGGGCTGTGCCGTTCATGCGCTACTGCGTTTATCTTCTCTTCTTCATTTGCGTGCTTCCCGCGCCTTTGGTGTGGGCTGCGCCTGCGCAGCAGTCTTTTTCAGACTGGCAGGTGACCTGCAATAACCAGAACTTCTGCGTAGCGCGCAATACCGGCGAGCATCGCGGTCTGGTCATGACGCTGAGCCGCAGTGCGGGGGCAAAAACGGACGCCAGCCTGCGCATCGATCTCGGCGGGCTTTCGGCGCCTCCGGTGAAAGAGCCTGACATCGCCCCGCGCCTGCTGCTCGACAATGTGCCGCTTAAACTCACGTCGCAACACTGGCAGTTAGCCCCCTGGCATCTTAAAACAGACGATACGGCCACCATCACCACGTTTCTGAAAACCATTCAGGAAGGGCAGGCGCTGACCCTGCGCGGGGGGAAGCAGACAATTTCTCTGGCCGGTCTGAAAGCGGCGCTGCTGTTTATCGATGCCCAGCAAAAACGCGTCGGAAGTGAAACGGCGTGGATTAAAAAAGGGGATAGTCCACCGCTAAGCGTGCCGCCTGCGCCGGCATTAAAAAAGGTGGCGGTGGTGAACCCCACGCCAACGCCGCTGACGCATAACGAACTCAACGATCTGCTGGATTACGGTACCTGGCGCATGAACCACAGCCAGTGCTCTCTCGATCCGAACCGGCGTGAAGTGCGCGTGACCGCGCTGACCGATGACAAAGCGCTGATGATCATCAGCTGTGAGGCGGGGGCGTACAACACCGTCGACCTGGCGTGGCTGGTGTCGCGTAAAAAACCATTTTCGGCCAGGAGCGTGAGATTGCGCCTGCCGTTTACCCCTTCCAGCCAGAGTAGCGACATGGAGTTGATGAATGCCAGCTTCGACGAAAAAACGCGCGAGCTGACCACGCTGGCGCTGGGACGCGGGATTGGCGACTGTGGGATCCAGACCCGCTGGCGTTTTAACGGCCAGCGCTTCCGCCTGGTACGCTACGCGGAAGAGCCAAGCTGTGATAACTGGAATGGGCCAGATGCCTGGCCCACGCTGTGGATCACAAGGTAGGGTTTTGCCGGGTGGCGCTGTCGCTTACCCGGCCTACTTTTTAGAACCGTAGGCCCGGTAAGGCGTAGCCGCCACCGGGCACGAGGGCATCACCGATCGCTCTTACGGAAAAAGTCGTTATACAGCATATACAAATGCGCCGCGCTCCAGGAGAAGTTAGGTGCGCCCTGCTGTGCTCCGGTCAGGGGGTTATAGTTCTCCTGAATCGGGCCGTCCGAGGTTAACCCTTTCGCATGCTTAAAGAAGGTTTCGGCGAGGGTTTGCGCCTGCTCACGATAGCCGTAACGTTCCATGCCTTTTAGTCCAAACCAGAACTGATCGACCCAGACCCGGCCGCGCCAGTATATGTCTGCGCCGAACGCCGGGTTTGTCAGCGCGGCGGTGCCGAGCGGTACCCAGGTATTGAACTCCTTCGGATCCAGCATCACCTTGACCACGGCATCCGCATGTTCCTGCGTCGCGGCACCGTTAAACAGCGGAGACCAGCCTTCCGGCCCTTTACCACGCTCGACGATAGGTTTGCCCGCACAGCCGTTCGCCAGCGGCTTATCCTCGATACGAATGTCATAGTAAAACCCGCTTTTCGCATCGAACATGCAGGTGTTGATATAGGTTGCGAGTTTATCTGCCAGCTGGCGATAGTGGCTGGCCTCCTGCTCTTTACCCAGCAGGCTCGCCATCTGCGCCAGATAGTGATTGTCGCTGTACATATAGCTTGCCTGGTCAACGGACTCCTGTAATAAGGAATACCCTAACAGATCGCCTTTTTTACTCCGGTTTTCGGCAAATTTCACCGTCCAGTCGCTGCGTTTCCCGCCGTTTTCAACGTACTTATCCAGCTGCGCTTTATCGATAAATCCGAATACGGCGGCATCATCGCGCCCGGACTCCCACGAGGCGGCCACCTGCGCGGGGATCTCCAGGCTGTCGTACTGGCCGTTATCGATTATCCGTGCGTAGTTATTCAGGCCGGAAAGCGACTCTTCTTTATCACCTTTTTTCACCGTGAACAGCATCTCGCCGGTAGCGGTGTTATGGGCCTTATCACGCGTCGCACCGTACTCCGGCACGCCGTTGCCGTTATGATCGCGGTTACGCAGCCACCAGTCGTGATAGGCAACCAGTTTTGGATACATCTCGGCAAGCCAGGCTTTATCCTGCGTGGTGTTATACACCTCCATCACCGACCATGCCGCCAGGCTCGGCTTGGTGTTACGCTCGTTCCAGTTACCGCCGTCGCCGCCTCGTTCCGGGCTCAGGTTCCAGGCGATTAAATCCGGCACAAATCCGGTATCCTGCGGGCGCACCGGATCGTCGGGTTTGATCTGCCAGGAGAAGACCGCGCGGATGTTCTCTTTGGCGATCTCCGGGTTGAAATGCGCCATGGCAAATGCCTGTTTCCAGGTGTCCCACGGCCAGGTCTGGTTGCCGGAGAACCAGCGTCCGGTTACGGAGGGCGTCACCGTGTTAAAACGCACCGCGCCGCCTGGCGAACGCCAGTTACCGTTCAACGTCTCGATGGCTTTCACCGCCACGCGCGTTTGTTCTGGAGTCGCGTGCGGGTTGGTTAACCCTTTTTGTAAATACCTCTCCCAGCGCGCTTGCGAGGCGGCCATAAAGTAGGCCGGACGCGCCAGAATGTCGCGGATCTGCGGCTGTTCACGCGCGACGTCATCGGCGTTCAGCAGATGGGAGTAGGTAGTGTACAGCGTGGTGCTGCCGGAAATCTGTGCCCGGCTGGTAAAGCGATGTCCGTCAACGGTGGTCTCGGCAGGAAGAGAGCGGTGTAACTGATATTCGGAACTGCCGGAGGTGAGCAGATCCCAGGTAGAGCGTACCTTGCCGAAGGTCACCTTCAGGCCGTCGCGCGTGGCTACAATTTTACGCTGATAATCAGGATATGCGCTGTCGATGGTTTTATCCGAACGCGGCTTGCCCTCTTTGGCCTCCAGTTTTTCCAGCAGCTCGCCGTCCCACACCAGCTTCAACGGCGTTTTGCTGGTAATACGGGTTTCAAGCAGCGAAGTACGCGCAGAAGCAAAGCGCAGCGTCATCACGATCTGAACATCCCTGGCGCTCAGTTTCTGCACCAACGCGCCAGGGAGGCTGTAGGCTTCAAGGGTGAAATCCACTTTTTTACCGTTCTGATAAACGGACAGGCGATCAAAATTCGTCGCCATAAAGTTGATGTACTCTTCGGTGAGCAGCGCTACGCCGGGAAATCCGCCCTGGGTCTGCGGCCCGTCCGGCAGCAAATGCCCATGCCAGGCACCCATATCAAAAAAGGGATTAAACCGCTGGTGGTCGTCGTAGTCGAAATCCTGCATGAAGAGCGGCGCGCCGGTACGGTTGATGACGTTTTTGAAGTCAGTTGCGGTGGCGGCGTGAGCCGAAAAACTGAGCGCCAGCGCGCAGGCCAGCGGCGTGAGGACGTATTTCATGGTGATAGATCCTTTTTACCAGTAGAAGTATTGCATCAGGAAGACCTGATCGCTCGGGTCGCCGGAGGCATTTTTCATATAGAAGCGGCTGTCGGCAGCGGTGGCAAAACGCCCGCCGCCGTACTCGTACCAGATCCCGAACTGCATAAACGAGGTAGTTTCTTCAGCCGCATCGTCCGGACGATGTTTCGCGTAGCTGTAAGCAGTGGAGAGATAAACGCCTTTCAGGGCTTCCACCATGGCGCTGACCATAAATCCGCTCTCCGTGCCGGAGACGTTCTGTCCATCTGCCCGTCCGGTATGATGCCACGCGCGTGCCGCCAGGTTGGGTGTCAAAACGCCTGTTAAAAAGAGCTGGCCTGTGCCGTCGGTAATTTCAAGACCGTTCATCCAGGTGACATCTTTCAGGATGTCGTACTGAATATAGCCATTCGCCATTGCCGGATAGGTATATTTGTCGTCATAACGATCGTATTTGCCGAAGTGCAGCCAGGCCTTGCTTTCGTCATGGTGACCCGCTGGCGTGGCGGTGACGCTATAGCGCAGGTTGCCGGAGAGGTTTTGCACCTTTAGTGCGTACAAGATGTCGCGGGTGTTGGGGATCACATAGCCTAGATCCGGCGTAAAATCGCCCCACCATTGCAGGTCATCGAGAGACGAGTCCTGGCGCAGGCTGAGCATGATCTCGGTGTCGTTATCAGTTTTGTAACCGCCGTAGAAGCGGTTAATCCCACCTTCAAACCCGCCCCAGCTGTGATCGGGCACCCAGGCGTTGCCCTGATGATCCGCCTGTACGGTCCAGCCTTCGCCGTAAATCAGGCCGAACCAGTTCCCCTGTTTCATCTCCAGACCGCCCTCAATATAAGTGCCGTCGCTGTATTTATGTTTATCCTGACCTTCTAAATCCATATACCCACCGACGCCCATCTCGCCATAAAAACGAAATGACGGGGAGGTTATTGCCGGTGTTTTGGTATCGTCATGTTCAGCGGGCCGGGCATCTTCTGCGGCAATAGCAGGGCAGCAGAAAGAGAGGGCAGCGAGTGCCCACAATGTTTTTTGTTTACTTTTCATAAACTCATCCCAATGAGATAAAATCCATGCCTTTTATTTCAGTTAATATTCGAGGCAGGTGATGCTTCAATTTTTTGTTGTTCTTTTGATAATCCATTTACGTATTTGCTGTATTTCCACCAGGCAAATCCGAGGAATAAAACAATGCCACCGACGTTATAGAAAATAATTGTCAGAATATTGGCACCGGTAGGGAAAGTGGATGCCACAAAACCAATGGCGAAAATAACAATCAGCATCGACACTATGGTTATACCCGTGGTTCGTGAACCCATCCTGAAATCGCGCGGCAGGTGATCGAGCTTACGACGCAGGTTGAGGTAGGCCAGCATAATAAACAGCGGCGGTAACATGGAGGCCGCAGCGGTCATATTGATGACGGTGTTCATCAGCTCCTGCGCGGTACTGGAGCCCATGGACGGGATAATCATCAGTGGGATCACAATCAAATACTGGATCCAGGCCGCGCGCGCCGGTACGCCGTTTTCGTTCAGCGCCACGGTTTTCGGACCAAAAATGCCGGTCGGGATCTCCGAGAAAAAGATTTTGACCGGCGTCGCCGTCCACATCAGCAGGGAGCCGAACATGGCGGTAAAGGAAACCAGACCGACGAAACGGTTCATCAACACTTCCGGCAGGCCAAACCACACCGCCAGACCGTGGAACACCTGCACCGAACCCCCGGTAAACTTCAACGCTTTGCTGCTGATAAAGACGTTGATCAGTACCGAGGAGATGGAGTACAGCACGCCGATAAAGATCCCCGCCAGGATGATCACTTTAACGAAAGATTTCGAACCGCCTTTCACATCGTTTACGTACACCGCGACGGATTCCGCGCCCCCGGCAGCCATAAATATCCAGGTGGTAATGCCGAGGAATGCCCAGTTAAAATGCGGGATCATCGCGTCGACGGTAATCGGATCAGCGGGCTGCACCCCACCCATTAGCGCCGCGCCCGCCAGCAGAATGTAAGAGAGCGTCAGCAGCAGCATCAGCGTGGAGGTTACAGACGTAATTGGCCCCAGCATCTTCGCCCCGTTGGTGGAGACCCACGTTGAGAAGGCGAACAGCACCATACTTAGCACCGTTGTGGCAAATGGTGTGAGAATGTACTCATAGCCAAGAAAGGCATAAGAGGCATAGGCAATGACGCGCGGTAATAACGAGGTGAAGAAGAATAAATTCACGAACCAGTATGTATAAGCGGTAATAAATGCCCAGCGCCCGCCGAGTGAACTTTTTACCCAGGCATAAACTCCAGCTTCTGAGTTTTTATTCAACGAGACAAACTCAGCGATAATTAAGCAGAACGGGATAAAATAGAACAGGGTTGCTAAAAAGAACATCGGCGCGGAGGCAAGTCCGAGTTCGATATTATTATTGATCACGTTGTTAAAACTAAACACGGCGGCAAAGGTCAGCGACAGCAGGCCGAATTTGCCGATGGTATTGCGTTTGGTGGTTTCAGACATAACGTTTCTCCGGGTAAGAGGCTAGCGGTGCTTCATTGGCACCGCTCGTTTTTTTATTTGTTATGGAAATAACCGTCTTCGATGGTCACATTGAGAATGACTTTTTTGACCGGCTCCTCGCTGATAAAGCGATACGCCTCATGGTTCTCACAAATTACGATCTGCCCCTCGCGCACCTGTTCGGTGGTACCCACGCCTTTCAGGTATTCTCGATCGGTCTCATCGCGGTAGCACTCCACTGTCTGAAGCGCATCTTTGGCGGCATATTCAATTTTCTGCGCGCCCTGAAGGTAGTAATGCACCTCGAAATAGCGGCGATGCCCGACAAACAGCGCGTCGGTGCTGGCATCATTGGTCACACGGTAGGCCAGCGAATCGCCAATCGAATGGGCTACGCCGGGCGAGATATTATCGATATTGTTAATGGCTTCTGAGCAGCGCTGCCATTTGCGACCCGTGCGGTAATGCTGTTGAAACTGTTCCAGGCTCTCAAGAACGATCATTTGTCTGCCTCGCTGTGCAAATCCATGGAGAAGAAACCGGTGCCGAATTGCTGGCGTGCCAGCGCCATCGAGGCGATGCGGCCGCCATTGAGCGGGAGCAATGTGAAGCCGTAGCGGAACGGACTGAACCAGACGCGCCAGCTCTCCAGTACCTCACTTCCCCAGGAATTGGAGCCTAAGCCCAGCACCTGGTGGTCAAGATTAAGCGTGATGTCATCGCAGCGGCGCAGTTCGTTGCAGTGCTGTGCGGCGTGAATATTCTCAGCCGTGTAGTGCCAGGCGCTGAAGTGGAGAGGCTGTTGCGGTACGACCAGCACGCCGCTGCCATGACGATCCGCGAGGGAGGCCCAGCGCACCTGCTGACGGTTGCCGTTGTTTTGCGGGAACGGATAATTTTCAAACATCTTATCAACCGTGGTGTGCCACAGGTCGATGGTGCTGGCCTGCTGGCTGTCCGGATAGTTTTCACCCGGCCCTCGCCCGTAGTAGCTCACCTGATCGAAACCGCCGTTGATGCCAAGCGTAAAGCCGATGCACGGAATAATGTGTGGGTACTCGCCGTAGCGCTCACCGCATAGCTCAACGTTGATCTGCCCGTCGGCGGCGATGCGCCAGCGATAGGTACAGCGCATGCCAAAATCAAACACTGGCGGGGCAATCAGGGTACGGGTGGTGACGATGACCGCATCGTTATGCTGCTCAACCTCGAAACCGCGCAGATGCTCCTGCATGATCTGGAAATGATACGGCTGCCACAGCCCTTCATACTCCTGCTTATGGTTATCAATCATGGGCTTGAAGAAGTTAATCTTCGGCTCACGGGTAAGGTATTCCTCACCGTTCACCTGCCAGGCGCTGAGTTTTCCCGATACTTTAGAGAAGCTCGCGCGGAAGTTATGCCCGGTCACGGTGCAGCTCAGGCGATCTTCCTCCAGACGCAGCGGAGTGGCACTGGTGTTGATAAACGGTGTCGGGCGTGCCGTGCGGCCTTTTAACGGGAACTGATACACCGCGATCTCGTGCCCGACCTCGCTGTAGCGCGTGGGACTGTTTTTGATAATACGTACAGTCAGGAATGCTTCGCGCTCGTCCAGTTCCGGCACGTGCAGGCTGACGCTGCGGGAGCTGTTGGGGGCCAACCCGGTGATGTTCAGTGGCTCGCTGTGCAGCGTTTCACCTTCCGCACGCACCTCCGTGAGCAGGGTGTAATCATCCAGGCTGGTGAACCATAAGCGGTTATCAACGTGCAGCTCACCGTTTTGCCAGCGCAGTTTGACCGGGGCGATCACCTGCTTGTACTCACGCAAACCTGGCCCGGGCGTTTGATCGGAGTAGATCAGCCCGTCGAGGCAGAAGTTGTAATTATTGGGGTAATCACCGAAGTCGCCGCCATAGGCGTACCAGATGTTGCCGCTGGCGTCTGTTTTCTGAATACCGTGGTCGCACCACTCCCAGACATAATGCCCCTGAATGCAGTCGTGGCGATCGAACACGTTCTGATACTCGGTCAACCCGCCGGGACCGTTGCCCATCGCATGGGCGTATTCGCAGATAATGCGCGGTTTGGCGTGCGGGTATTCGCCAAACAGATTCATCAGCGGTACGCGGGTATACATGGTGGAGATAATGTCCACCACCTCGGCGTTGCGATCTTCTTCGTAGTGAAGCAGGCGAGTATCATCCAGCGCTTTTGCCGCACGGGCCATCGCGCGGATGTTACAGCCGTAGCCGGACTCGTTTCCGAGCGACCAGATGATGATCGACGGATGATTTTTCTGCGCGTGAATATGGCGTTCGATGCGCTCAACGTAGACCGGCTCCCACACCGGATCGTCCGTAATGCGGCTCAGGTCGCCGACGTTGGCGAAGCCGTGAGACTCCACATCCGTTTCAGCCATTACAAACAGGCCGTACAGGTCGCAAAGCTCGTAAAAGCGCGGGTCGTTCGGGTAGTGGGCGGTACGTACCGAGTTGATATTGTGCTGCTTCATCAGGATCAGGTCGCGCTCCACGCGATCCATCCCCACCGCGCGGCCCCTCAGATGATCGTTGTCATGACGATTGACGCCGTGCAGCTTCAGATAACGGTTGTTAACGTAGAACAGGCCGTCTTTCACCTTGATATCCCGAAACCCGATGCGCTGCGGGATGATTTCCAGCGTCTGGCCATGGTTATCTTTTAAAGTCATGACCAGATGATAAAGATCCGGCGATTCAGCGGACCACTGGCGGGGTTGCCTCACCTCAATGCTGAAGGCGGTTTCCGCACGCTCGCTGACGGTCAGGTTGTCGGTTGTTCCCTGGTGCAGCACTGTCTCGCCGTCGTACAGGGTATAATCCAGTTGAACACAGCCAGGGCGTGCTGCAAGGTTTTCCAGCTCAAGCTGACAGAAGAGGGTGGCATCCCGGTATGCCTCGTCGAAGGTGGTTTTAACCGTGAAATCGCGGACATGCGTGAGTGATTTTCCCAGCAGGTAGACGTCGCGGAATATCCCCGCCGTCCACCACATGTCCTGATCCTCAATGTAGGTGGAATCTGCCCACTGCATAACCCGCACGCACAACAGGTTTTGACCGCTGTGTACCGCATCGCTGATATCAAACTCGGCAGACAGTCGGCTGCCTTTGCTAAAGCCTATATAGCGGCCATTCACGTAGACTTCGAAATAGGTTTCGACGCCGTCAAACTTGATAAGGGTCTGTTTCTCTTGCCAGCTTTCAGAAAGCGTAAACCAGCGCTGGTATGCCCCGGTCGGGTTGTCTGACGGCACCCATGGTACGTCCACCGGGAAAGGAAAGCCTTCGTCGGTGTACTGCAACTGACCGTGACCTTCCATCTGCCACATGCCCGGCACGGTAATATCGCCCCAGTCGGCCATGTATTCTGAGGTAAAGTTTTCCGGGACAAGCAGCGGGTTCGTGAAGAAGCGAAAGTTCCACTTTCCGCTTAGCGACAGAAAGTGGCTGCTGGCTTCACGCGCAAACGTGCGCGCCCGGGAAACGGTGTCATAAGAGAAGAAGTACGCACGTGGCGGGAGCCGGTTTTCATGCGTGAGTTGAATATTTTCCCAGCGATTCATGTGATCTCCCTGTAGGGGTAAAACATCATTGCTGGAGATTTTAGTAAATATTTTACTAAATAAAATCAGTAAAACCGATTTGCTTTAACTCGATCACGAAATTAAAAAAGCCGGGCGTGCCCGGCGGGAGAGTTAACAGGTGGAAATCAGCGGGTGGTGCCGCGCAGCTTCAGTACGCTCGGGACAAAGACCTGAAGCGGTAGCGCGCGGCCATCGCGGGCCTTTTCCAGCAGCAGATTAACGCCCTGGCTGCCCATCATTTCAGAGTGAATGCGCACGGTGGAAAGAGGCGGGAAGGTAAAGCGGGCGGTTGGGATGTCGTTCACGCTGATCAGTGAAATATCTTCCGGGATCGCCAGCCCTTTTTCGTGAATGGCGCGTAACACCCCGATGGCGATGGAATCGGAGGCCACGAACAAGGCGGAAGGCCAGCACTGTTGTGCCAGCATGATTTTTGCCAGTTCATAACCGGACGAGCTGGAAAAACCGCCGCGCCAGATGTCCTGTTCCGATACCACCCCTTTCAGGAGCCCGTACTCCACGAAGGCGGCTTCCCGAATATCAGCCTTGCCTGGCTCATCTTCGCCGCCGATAAAGCCAATCCGCTTAACTCCCTGAGCAATAAAGAAATCCACTATCTGCTTGCTGATGCGCGAAAGGTCAATATCGACAGAATCGTACTCGCTGCTTGGCTCGTGAAAGTCGATAAAACAGACGTTGTCGGTCAACGACATTGCCGCACGTCGAAGCGCAGGGGAGGGTTTGCCTACAATCAACACCCCGGTGAGCTTTTTCAGCTCCGGCAGGGTGGCATTAGCGTAGCAGTTACTCAGTTCGACCCCCAGTTTTTCGCACTGCGTCTCAATGCCGTGGCGAATGGCAAGATAGTAAGGGTCGTTGATCTCCAGTTCCTGCTGGTAGCTGTAGAGCGCCAGAATATGTTGCTGACCGGCAGCGACAGACTGCATTTTACGGGAGGTCGTGCTTTTGTATTCCAGCTTCTCGGCAATCTCCAGAATGCGGTGTTTCGTCTCTTCTTTCACATTCAGCGTCGGGTCATCGTTTAAAACCCGGGATACCGTTGCCAGCGAGACGCCAGCTTCCGTCGCGATGTCTTTCAGCGTTGCCATGTTTGTCCTTATTCCCCACGAGATAGCTTATTGTAAAGGATGCGTTCGGACATGCATTAATTTTTAGTAAATAACATCCCTGTTGCCCTCGCCAGTTATCGTGCTAGTATTTAGTAAAATTTTACCAAGGAGGCAAAAGTGGAAACGGTAGCGTACGATGATTTTGCAAAGCTCGAGATCCGCGTGGGAAAGATTGTTGACGTTAAACGTCACGCCAATGCGGACAAGCTCTATATTGCGCAGATAGAGGTGGGAGGCAGAATGCTGCAAACCGTCACCAGCCTGGTGCCGTATTACCGGGAAGAGGAGCTGATGGGCAAAACGGTGGTGGTGTTGTGTAACCTGGCAAAGGCTAAAATGCGCGGTGAAACATCTGAATGCATGTTGCTCTGCGCGGAAACCGATGACGCCCGAGAAAGTGTGTTATTAACGCCGGAGCGGGTGATGGCGGCAGGGGTAAGAGTGGTGTGAAAAAGCCGGGTGGCGGCTACGCCTTACCCGGCCTACAAAGCCTCGAACCGCAGGCCGGGTAAACGACAGCGTCACCCGGCAAAAGCACTACAGCACGCTTAGCGCCTTCTCCACCACGTTCTCAACGGTAAAGCCGAAATATGGGAACAGCTTGTCGGCCGGGGCGGATTCACCGTAACCATGCATCCCGACAATTGCCCCTTTCAGGCCCACGTATTTGTACCAGTAGTCGGCAATGCCAGCTTCAACCGCCACGCGCGCCGCGACGTTTGAAGGCAGCACCGATTCGCGGTACGCCTCATCCTGAGCATCAAAGATATCCGTTGAAGGGAGTGAAACCACGCGCACCGCGTGACCCTCGGCGGTCAGTTTCTCCGCCGCTTTTACCGTGATTTCCACCTCGGAACCGGTGGCGATCAGGATCACGTCTGGCTTGCCGCCGCTGTCTTTCAGGATGTACCCGCCGCGGGCGATATTTTTCACCTGCTCCGGCGTGCGCTCGATCTGCGCCAGGTTCTGGCGCGACAGGATCAGCGCCGTGGGTCCGTTATGACGCTCTACGGCCAGCTTCCAGCCCACTGCCGCTTCCACCTGATCGCAAGGACGCCAGGTGCTGAAGTTTGGCGTTAAGCGCAGGCTCGCCAGCTGCTCTACCGCCTGGTGCGTCGGCCCATCTTCACCCAGCCCGATAGAGTCGTGGGTGTACACCATGATTTGCCGCGCCTTCATCAGGGCCGCCATACGCGCCGCGTTACGGGCATATTCGACAAACATCAGGAAGGTGGCGGTGTACGGCACGAAGCCGCCATGGTGGGCGATGCCGTTGGCAATGGCGGTCATCCCAAACTCGCGCACGCCGTAGTGGATGTAGTTCCCGGCAATGTCCTCCTTCAGGGATTTAGAGCCGGACCAGATGGTAAGGTTACTTGGCGCCAGATCCGCCGAGCCGCCCAGCAGTTCGGGCAGGATTGGGCCAATCGCGTTCAGGGTGTTTTGTGATGCCTTACGGGTGGCAATTTTCGCCGGGTTGGATTGCAGGTTCTCAATCAGCGCATGAGTTTTCTCTTCCCAGTCTTCCGGCAGGCCGCCGCTCATGCGGCGGGTAAACTCAGCCGCCAGCTCCGGATACGCTTTTTTGTAGGCGGCAAACTTCTCGTTCCAGGCCTGCTGCGCTTTTTCACCTGTTTCGCGAGCATCCCAGGCCTTGTAGATCTCTTTTGGGATCTCAAAGGCCGGGTGTTTCCAGCCCAGTTTCTGGCGGGTCAGCGCCACTTCCTCTTCACCCAGCGCCGCGCCGTGCGCCTCCTCTTTGCCCGCTTTGTTCGGCGAGCCAAAGCCGATGGTGGTGCGGCAGATGATCAGAGACGGTTTGTCCTTCACGCTCTGCGCTTCCTGAATCGCTTTTTTCACCGCCTCTGGATCGTGACCGTCGATCTCGTGCACCACGTGCCAGTGATAGGCTTCAAAGCGTTTCGCCGTATCGTCGGTAAACCAGCCCTCGGTTTCCCCGTCAATGGAGATACCGTTGTGATCGTAGAAGCCAATCAGCTTGCCCAGCCCCAGGGTGCCCGCCAGAGAACAGACCTCGTGAGAGATCCCCTCCATCAGACAGCCGTCGCCCATAAAGACATAGGTATAGTGATCGACAATCTCGTGGTCGGGCTGGTTGAACTGCGCGGCCAGCGTACGTTCGGCAATCGCCAGGCCAACGGCATTCGCCAGCCCCTGGCCCAGCGGGCCGGTAGTGGTTTCAACGCCCGGCGTATAGCCGATCTCCGGGTGGCCCGGCGTTTTGGAGTGCAGCTGGCGGAAGTTTTTTAATTCCTCAAGCGGCAGATCGTAGCCGGAAAGGTGCAGCAGGCTGTAGAGCAGCATCGAGGCGTGCCCGTTGGAAAGAATAAAACGGTCGCGGTCGTACCAGGTCGGATCGGTAGGGTTGTGCTTCAGGAAGTCGTTCCACAGCACTTCGGCGATATCAGCCATACCCATGGGGGCGCCAGGGTGGCCGGAATTGGCTTTTTGTACGGCATCCATGCTGAGGGCGCGAATGGCGTTGGCGAGCTCTTTACGAGACATAGTTCACTCCGTGGCAAGGTTAAAGTTTGGCGGCGAGAAGATCTTCGAGTTTGCGCTGGTCGACGGCGAACTGACGGATGCCGTCCGCCAGTTTTTCCACGGCCATTGGATCCTGATTGTGCTCCCAGCGGAATTCCGCTTCGGTCATGGGTTTTGGTTTTGGCAGAACGGTGGAGGTTGGCACCAGCTTGCGGATCACCGTCTCTTCACTCTCCTGAAGCTTTTTCAGCAGATCAGGGGAGATGGTCAGCCGGTCGCAGCCCGCGAGCGCGAGGATCTGCTCGGTGCGGCGGAAGCTGGCCCCCATCACGATGGTCTCGTAGCGGTGCTGCTTGTAATAATCGTAGATATTACGCACCGATTTCACGCCGGGATCTTCGTCCACCACATACGGATCCATCGGCTGTTTTGCCTGATACCAGTCGTAGATACGCCCGACAAACGGTGAAATCAGGAACACGCCCGCTTCGGCGCAGGCACGCGCCTGGGCGAAGGAGAACAGCAGCGTCAGGTTACAGTTGATCCCCTCTTTCTCCAGCACTTCCGCCGCGCGGATGCCTTCCCAGGTGGAGGCAAGCTTGATCAGGATGCGTGATTTATCGATCCCCTGCTCCTGGTAGAGTTCCACCAGGCGGCGAGCCTTGCTAATGCTCTTTTCCTGGTCGAATGAGAGGCGGGCATCCACTTCGGTGGAGACGCGTCCCGGTATGCTTTTAAGAATTTCCGCACCGATATTGACCGCCAGCTTGTCACTGGCTTCGGCGACCTGCTGCTCCTGCGTTTTACCGCGCTGTTTGCCGTAGGCAAGGGCGTCATCAATCAGATGACTAAAGTGCGCAAGACCGGCCGCCTTGAGCAGCAGCGAGGGGTTGGTGGTCGCGTCTTCCGGCTGGTAGTGACGAATCGATTCGATGTCGCCGCTGTCTGCAACCACGGTGGTAAATTGTTTGATGCCGTCTAGCTGGTTCATAATTACTCCTTGGAAATAAAAGAGTTAGTCGAGTGCGTCAGGTCACACTTCTGAGAAAATCATGATGGACTTAACAAAAAAGCATAGCAGACGGGGGAGGCATTGCTGTCTGAGACGGGTAACATGGCTGTTATAAATTGATAACAATTTTTATTCTGCAATGGTGAGAGTTTGGCAGCCTTCAAAGTTTAGGAGCCTGCCTGCGGCGATACTATGCGGCACACCAGGGTGTGCATAGGAACGTCAACATCACCCTTTTTGACCGAAACGTGAAAGGAATAACAAGATGGATGATCAGTTAAAACAAAGCGCTCTCGATTTTCACGAGTTTCCTGTTCCGGGTAAAATCCAGGTATCCCCGACCAAACCGCTGGCGACCCAGCGCGATCTGGCGCTGGCCTACTCGCCAGGCGTAGCTGCCCCGTGCCTTGAAATCGAAAAAGATCCGCTGGCAGCGTACAAATACACCGCCCGTGGCAACCTGGTGGCCGTTATCTCTAACGGTACGGCGGTACTGGGGTTAGGGAACATTGGCGCGCTGGCCGGTAAGCCGGTGATGGAAGGGAAGGGCGTTCTGTTTAAGAAATTTGCCGGTATCGACGTCTTCGATATCGAAGTGGACGAACTGGACCCGGATAAATTCATCAACGTGGTGGCGGCGCTGGAGCCGACCTTCGGCGGCATCAACCTGGAAGACATCAAAGCGCCGGAATGTTTCTATATCGAGCAGAAGCTGCGCGAGCGTATGAACATTCCCGTGTTCCATGACGACCAGCACGGCACGGCGATTATCAGTACCGCCGCCATTCTGAACGGTCTGCGTGTGGTGGAGAAAAACCTCTCCGACGTGCGCATGGTGGTCTCCGGCGCTGGCGCCGCGGCCATCGCCTGTATGAACCTGCTGGTGGCGCTGGGCATGCAGAAACACAACATCGTGGTCTGCGACTCCAAAGGCGTGATTTACAAAGACCGCGAGCCAAACATGGCGGAAACCAAGGCGGCCTATGCGGTGGAAGACGACGGCAAGCGCACGCTAGAAGACGTCATTGAAGGTGCCGACATTTTCCTCGGCTGTTCAGGCCCGAAAGTACTGACCCAGGAGATGGTGCAGAAGATGGCGCGCGCGCCAATGATCCTGGCCCTGGCGAACCCGGAGCCGGAAATTCTGCCGCCGCTGGCGAAGGCAGTGCGTGAAGACGCGATCATCTGTACCGGACGTTCGGACTACCCGAACCAGGTGAACAACGTGCTCTGCTTCCCGTTCATCTTCCGCGGTGCGCTGGACGTCGGCGCTACGGCAATCAACGAAGAGATGAAGCTCGCCGCCGTTCATGCTATCGCAGAGCTGGCGCACGCCGAGCAGAGCGAAGTGGTGGCCTCCGCCTACGGCGATCAGGATCTGAGCTTCGGCCCGGACTACATTATCCCTAAACCATTTGACCCGCGTCTGATCGTGAAGATCGCGCCAGCGGTGGCCAAAGCGGCGATGGACTCTGGCGTGGCGACGCGGCCAATTGAAGATTTCGATGCCTACGTCGATAAACTCACCGAGTTCGTCTACAAAACCAACCTGTTTATGAAGCCGATCTTCTCCCAGGCGCGCGCTGACGCGAAGCGCGTGGTGCTGGCGGAAGGGGAAGAGGCGCGCGTGCTGCACGCCACGCAGGAGCTGATCACCTTAGGGCTGGCGAAACCGATCCTGATTGGTCGTCCGAGCGTGATCGAGATGCGTATCCAGAAGCTGGGCCTGCAAATTAAGCCGGGCGTCGACTTTGAGATCGTCAATAACGAATCCGATCCGCGCTTCAAAGAGTACTGGAACGAATACTATTCGATCATGAAGCGTCGCGGGATCACCCAGGAGCAGGCGCAGCGGGCGGTGATCAGCAACACCACGGTGATCGGCGCGATCATGGTTCACCGCGGTGAGGCGGATGCGCTGATCTGCGGCACCATCGGCGAGTACCATGAGCATTTCAGCGTGGTGCAGGAGATCTTCGGCTATCGCGAGGGTGTCCATACTGCCGGCGCAATGAACGCGCTGCTGCTGCCAAGCGGTAACACCTTTATCGCCGATACCTACGTCAACGACGATCCTTCCCCGGACGAACTGGCGGAAATCACCGTGATGGCGGCGGAAACCGTGCGCCGCTTTGGTATCGAGCCGAAAGTGGCGCTGCTGTCGCATTCTAACTTCGGGTCATCCAAATCCGCGGCGGCGTGCAAAATGCGCCAGACGCTGGACCTGGTGCGCGAGCGTGCGCCGGAACTGATGATCGACGGCGAGATGCACGGCGACGCCGCGCTGGTGGAGAGCATTCGTAATGAACGTATGCCGGACAGCCCGCTGAAAGGCTCCGCGAACGTGCTGATTATGCCGAACGTAGAAGCGGCGCGTATCAGCTATAACCTGCTGCGCGTGTCGAGTTCTGAAGGGGTGACCGTAGGGCCAGTGCTGATGGGGGTGTCAAAACCGGTACATGTATTAACGCCGATTGCCTCCGTGCGTCGTATCGTCAACATGGTGGCGCTGGCGGTGGTTGAGGCACAGACGCAGCCGCTGTAATTTTTACCCTCACCCTAACCCTCTCCCAAAGGGAGAGGGAATTTATACTCCCCCTCCCTTTGGGAGAGGGCAGGGGTGAGGGGGTTACACCCAGTCCCGAACCCGAATAAAATCACGCAAGGCAGCCTCCGGGCTGCCTTCTTTGGGTTCAAAGCTGTATTCCCAGCGCACCAGCGGCGGCATCGACATCAGAATGGACTCCGTGCGCCCACCGGTTTGCAGGCCAAACAGCGTCCCGCGATCCCATACCAGGTTAAACTCCACGTAACGCCCGCGGCGGTACAGCTGGAACTCACGCTCGCGAACGCCGTAGTCGGTGTTTTTGCGGCGTTCGACAATCGGCAGATAGGCATCGGTAAAGCCTTCACCCACTGCGCGCATAAAGCTGAACGCGGTATCAAAATCCGGCGTGTTGAGATCGTCAAAGAACAGCCCGCCGATGCCGCGTTGCTCGTCGCGATGCTTCAGATAGAAATAATCATCGCACCACTTTTTGTATTTCGGGTAAACGTCTTCGCCAAACGGCAGGCAGAGGTCGCGCGCGGTGGTGTGCCAGTGCACGGCGTCCTCTTCGAAGCCATAGTAAGGCGTTAAGTCGAAACCGCCGCCAAACCACCAGACCGGATCGGCCCCCGGTTTTTCCGCGATGAAAAAGCGCACGTTGGCGTGGCTGGTTGGCACAAACGGGTTATGCGGATGCACCACCAGCGAGACGCCCATCGCCTCGAAGCTGCGGCCCGCCAGTTCAGGCCGATGCGCCGTGGCGGACGCCGGCATTGCATCACCGTGGACGTGGGAGAAGTTGACCCCGGCCTGTTCAAAAATGCCACCGTTACGCAGCACGCGGCTGCGCCCGCCGCCGCCCGCTTCGCGCTGCCAGGTGTCTTCCTGGAATTCACCGCCGTCTGCGGCGGCCAGTTTCTGGCAAATCGCGTCCTGTAGCTGCATCAGGAAAGTTTTAACCAGCTGTGCATTCGGTTTCATCAACGTTTCCTGGAGTGCGCTTTTTGATTATCGAACCAGTTGAAATAACTGATGACCCCGGAGGCGATAGCGTTCGCGATCTTCTGACGAAACGCCGTGGTGCCGAGTAAACGCTCCTCTTCCGGGTTGGTAATGAACGAGGTTTCCACCAGCACGGACGGAATGGACGGGGACTTCAGCACCACAAACGCGGCCTGCTCGGTGCTTTTACTGTGCAGACGGTGCACGGGCTTAATCCGTTTAAGGATATGCGAGCCGAGCGTCAGGCTGTTTTTGATGGTATCGGTCTGCACGAGATCAAACAGAACCTGCTGCAACAGATGGTCTTTGTCGGTGGCTTTTTTCCCGGCCACTTCATCCGCCCGGTTTTCGCGATCGGAGAGGTATTTCGCCATGGCGCTACTGGCGCCACGGTTGGAGAGGGCGAACACCGATGCGCCTGCGGCGGAAGGGTTTGTGAAGCCATCCGCGTGAATGGACATAAACAGGTCGGCGCCGTGCTTATGGGCAATTTCCACGCGATCGTACAGCGGGATAAACGTGTCGCCCGTGCGCGTCAGGCGGGCGTCAATGCCGTTGCTGCGTAAAATTGCGCGCACATTTTTTGCAATTGCCAGCACGACGTGTTTTTCTTTCGACCCGTTTCGGCCAATGGCGCCGGTGTCGATCCCGCCGTGGCCCGGATCGAGCATGACCAGACGCTTTGCGCCGGCTTTTTTGGTTTTCGGCTTGCTGTGTCCGTTACTGGTTTTAAGCGAGCTCTCTTCTTTTGCCTGAGCCTGCTTTGCGATGCCTGTTAACGTTAAGGCCGCCAGCCCCGCTTTGAGAACCTGACGACGCGATGTGAGTGCTTTTAATGGTTTGAATGTGCTCATGCGGCCTGAATTGTAAAAATTGGGGTCCTGGTGTTATATCGTATCGCGTTTTGCGTGACGACATTCCTTATTGAGAATTGTTTTACTTTTCATTTCAATACGTGACAAAGTGACATTATGCCAAATTTTGGCGAGTTTTTCCCCGGTTATTGGCTAAATGCCCTGTTCACGCCATAATCACTGTTTTTAAACCCGAAAAGGCGGTTAATACCATGGAGATACGCGTTTTTCGCCAGGAAGATTTCGAAGAGGTGATCACCCTTTGGGAGCGCTGCGATCTGCTGCGTCCGTGGAACGATCCGGAAATGGACATCGAACGGAAGGTGAATCACGACGTCAGTCTGTTTCTGGTCGCTGAGGTCAACGGCGAGGTGGTCGGGACGGTAATGGGCGGGTACGACGGCCACCGCGGGTCGGCCTACTATCTGGGCGTGCACCCGGAATATCGCGCGCGCGGCATCGCCAACGCGCTGCTTAACCGTCTGGAAAAGAAACTGATCGCCCGTGGCTGCCCGAAAATCCAGATTATGGTGCGGGAAGATAACGACGTGGTGCTGGGCATGTATGAACGTCTGGGCTACGAGCACGCGGATGTACTGACGCTGGGTAAGCGCCTGATCGAAGATGAAGAGTACTGAGTTCCACCCTGGCGACTATGATGTTCACGGTCGTCTGCGTCTGCCTTTTTTATTCTGGTGCGTTCTGCTGTTGCAGGCCCGCACCTGGGTGCTGTTCGTGATGGCTGGCGCGTCACGCGGGCAGGGCGATACGCTACTGAATCTCTTTTATCCCGATCACGATGCGTTCTGGCTGGGGTTACTGCCCGGTGTACCGGCGGTGCTGGCGTTCCTGTGCAGCGGTCGGCGGCAGTTCCTCCCGCGCTTCTGGCGCGCGCTTCGCTGGCTGTTGATTCTGGCGCAGGTTGTGCTCCTGGTCTGGCAGCCCGTGCTCTGGCTGTACGGCGAGCCGCTTTCCGGTATCGGGATTGCGCTGGTGGTGGCGGATATTGTCGCGCTGCTGTGGCTGGTCACGAACCCCCGTTTACGCGCCTGTTTTACGCAAGAGTCAGATTAAAACGGCACTTTTTGCCGATACTGCACTCCAACAAGCGTTGATTTATTACGTAAGGACGTCTCAATGAAATCGCTGCGTTTACTTTTATGCGCTCTCCCGCTGGCGTTAACCGGCTGTTCCACGCTCTCATCCATCAACTGGTCTGCGGCCTATCCGTGGAACTGGTTTGGCTCCTCAACGGAAGTGACCGAGCAGGGCGTGGGCAAAATCACCGCCTCGACGGCGCTGGATCAGGATGTCATTCAGGAGGCCATCGGCAGTGATTATCGCCTGCGCAGCGGCATGAAAACCGAGAACGGCAACATCGTGCGCTATTTCGAAGCGTTGAAAGACGACAAGGTGGCGATGGTCATCAACGGCGATAAAGGTACGGTCAACCGCATTGCGGTGATGGATGAAGAGATCCCGACCTCAGGTGGCGTGAAGGTAGGTACGCCGTTTGGCGAGCTCTACCAGAAAGCGTTTGGCCACTGCGCCAGCGTGCCGTCGGATGATAGTGTGGCGGTCGAGTGTAAGGCCGACGGCAGCCAGCACATTAGCTATGTATTCAGCGGTGCCTGGAACGGTCCGGAAGGGTTAATGCCCTCTGACGACACCCTGAAAAAGTGGAAAGTGAGCAAAATTATCTGGAAGCAGTAATTTGCGCCTGAGCAAGCCGCCTCGCTGAAATCCAGGTATAATAGCCGCCATCAATGCCACGCTGTCGTGGCATCTTTTTTTCAGGAGGAGCGATGTCTCAGGTTCAGAGTGGCATTTTGCCAGAACATTGCCGCGCGGCGATTTGGATTGAAGCCAACGTCAAAGGGGACGTGGATGCCCTGCGCGCGGCCAGCAAAATTTTCGTTGATAAACTGGCCACCTTTCAGGCCAAATTCTCCGAAGCCCATCTGGGCGCGGTGGTTGCCTTTGGCAATACCGTCTGGCGTCAGCTGAGCGGCGGCGAAGGCGCAGAAGAGCTGAAAGACTTTATTCCTTATGGCAAAGGTCTTGCGCCCGCCACCCAGTATGACGTCCTGATCCATATCCTCTCCCTGCGGCATGACGTGAATTTCTCCGTCGCTCAGGCAGCGATTGAGGCCTTTGGTGACAGCATCGACGTGCAGGAAGAGATCCACGGTTTCCGCTGGGTGGAAGAGCGCGATTTGAGCGGCTTCGTCGACGGCACCGAAAACCCGGCCGGGGAAGAGACGCGTCGCGAGGTGGCTGTAATCATGGATGGCGTGGACGCGGGCGGCAGCTACGTGTTCGTTCAGCGCTGGGAGCATAACCTCAGGCAGCTCAACCGCATGAGCGTGCATGATCAGGAGATGATGATTGGCCGCACCAAAGACGCCAATGAAGAGATTGACGGCGATGCGCGTCCGGTCACGTCCCACCTGACCCGCGTTGACCTTAAAGAAGACGGTAAGGGGCTGAAGATTGTTCGCCAGAGCCTGCCGTACGGCACCGCGAGCGGTACGCACGGCCTGTACTTCTGCGCTTACTGTGCACGCCTCTACAACATCGAACAGCAGCTGCTGAGCATGTTTGGCGATACCGACGGCAAGCGTGACGCCATGCTGCGCTTCACCCGTCCGGTGACCGGCGGCTACTACTTTGCGCCGTCCGTTGAGCGCCTGCTGGCGCTGTAAATCGCTCTCCATTCGTAGGCCGGGTAAGCGTTAGCGCCACCCGGCAATTTCTCCCGCACCCCTTATTCCCTTTTCTGCTTCTAAATCACCAAACGGTATATAAAACCGTTACTCCTTTAGACTCCGTTATAAATATTATGACTATAAGATAGTCATCACATTTATAAGGGTGCGCAATGGCCGTTACTGTACTGAAAAAAGGATCGCTGGCACTGGCAGGTTTACTGCTGGTGGCGCAGGCGCAGGCAACCGAGTTGCTGAACAGTTCTTATGATGTTTCGCGCGAGCTGTTTGCCGCCCTTAATCCCGCATTTGAACAGCAGTGGGCGAAAGAGAACAACGGCGACAAGCTGACCATCAAACAGTCGCACGCTGGCTCATCCAAGCAGGCGCTGGCCATTTTGCAGGGGCTGAAAGCGGATGTGGTGACCTACAACCAGGTCACGGACGTGCAGATCCTGCACGACAAAGGCAAGCTGATCCCGGCGGACTGGCAAAGCCGCCTGCCGAACAACAGTTCGCCGTTCTATTCCACCATGGGCTTCCTGGTGCGCAAGGGCAACCCGAAAAACATTCACGACTGGAACGACCTGGTGCGTTCTGACGTCAAGCTGATTTTCCCGAATCCGAAAACCTCCGGCAACGCGCGTTATACCTATCTGGCGGCGTGGGGCGCGGCGGACAAAGCTGACGGTAACGATAAAGCGAAAACCGAACAGTTTATGACCCAGTTCCTGAAAAACGTCGAAGTGTTTGACACCGGCGGCCGGGGCGCAACCACCACTTTCGCCGAGCGCGGGCTGGGCGATGTGCTGATCAGCTTTGAATCCGAAGTGAACAATATTCGTAAACAGTACGAAGCGCAGGGCTTCGAAGTGGTTATCCCGAAAACCAACGTTCTGGCCGAGTTCCCGGTGGCGTGGGTGGATAAAAACGTCAAAGCCAACGGCACTGAGAAAGCGGCAAAAGCCTATCTCAACTATCTGTACAGCCCGCAGGCGCAGACGGTGATTACTGACTATTACTACCGCGTTAATAATCCGGACGTGATGAACAAGCTGAAAGACAAATTCCCGCAGACCGAGCTGTTCCGCGTGGAAGATCATTTCGGCGCCTGGCCTGAGGTGATGAAAACGCATTTTGCCAGCGGCGGTGAGTTAGACAAATTGCTGGCGGCGGGGCGTAAGTAATGTTTGCAGGATCAACAAGACGTGTGCTGCCGGGTTTTACCTTAAGCCTCGGGACCAGCCTGCTGTTCGTCTGTCTGATTTTATTGTTACCGCTCAGCGCTCTGGTGATGCAGCTCGCTGAGATGAGCTGGTCCCAGTACTGGGAAGTGGTCACCAATCCGCAGGTGGTGGCGGCCTACAAGGTCACGCTGCTGTCTGCATTCGTGGCCTCGATTTTTAACGGCGTGTTTGGCCTGCTGATGGCATGGATCTTAACCCGCTATCGCTTCCCGGGCCGCACGCTGCTCGACGCCCTGATGGATCTGCCGTTTGCCCTGCCGACGGCGGTGGCCGGTCTGACGCTGGCGTCGCTGTTCTCCGTGAACGGCTTTTACGGCGAATGGCTGGCGAAGTTTGATATTAAAGTGACCTATACCTGGATCGGTATCGCGGTGGCGATGGCCTTCACCAGCATCCCGTTTGTGGTACGTACCGTGCAGCCGGTGCTGGAAGAGTTAGGCCCCGAATACGAAGAGGCTGCGGAGACCCTGGGCGCCACGCGCTGGCAGAGTTTCCGTAAGGTTGTGCTGCCGGAACTTTCTCCGGCCTTGCTGGCGGGGGTGGCGCTTTCCTTTACCCGCAGCCTCGGTGAATTTGGCGCGGTCATTTTTATCGCCGGGAACATCGCGTGGAAAACCGAAGTGACCTCGCTGATGATTTTTGTCCGTTTGCAGGAGTTTGATTATCCGGCCGCGAGCGCGATTGCCTCGGTGATCCTTGCCGCGTCGCTGCTGCTACTGTTTTCGATTAACACTCTGCAAAGTCGCTTTGGTCGACGTGTGGTAGGTCACTGATGGCGGAAGTTACGCAATTGAAGCGCTATGACGCGCCCCGCATCAACTGGGGCAAATGGTTTCTGATTGGTACCGGCGTGCTGGTCTCCGCATTCATTCTCGTCGTGCCGATGGTGTACATCTTCGTGCAGGCCTTCAGCAAAGGGATTATGCCCGCGCTGCAAAACCTGGCCGATCCGGACATGCTCCACGCCATCTGGCTGACGGTGATGATTGCCCTGATCACCGTCCCGGTGAATCTGGTGTTTGGCGTATTGCTGGCCTGGCTGGTAACGCGCTTTAACTTCCCGGGGCGTCAGCTGCTGCTGACCCTGCTGGATATCCCGTTTGCGGTGTCTCCGGTGGTGGCGGGTCTGGTTTATCTGCTCTTCTACGGCTCCAATGGCCCGCTGGGCGGCTGGCTGGATGAGCACGACCTGCAAATCATGTTCGCCTGGCCGGGAATGGTGCTGGTGACCGTCTTTGTCACCTGTCCGTTCGTGGTGCGCGAGCTGGTGCCGGTGATGCTCAGCCAGGGCAGCCATGAAGATGAAGCCGCGGTGCTGCTCGGCGCTTCCGGGTGGCAGATGTTCCGCCGCGTCACGCTGCCGAATATCCGCTGGGCACTGCTTTACGGCGTGGTGCTGACCAACGCCCGTGCGATCGGTGAGTTTGGCGCGGTGTCGGTGGTATCCGGCTCGATTCGCGGCGAAACCCTGTCGCTGCCGTTACAGATTGAATTACTGGAACAGGACTACAACACCGTCGGTTCCTTTACTGCCGCAGCGTTGCTGACGCTGATGGCGATTTTGACCCTGTTTTTGAAGAGTGTGGTGCAGTGGCGTTTAGAGAATCAGGAAAAACGTCAGCATCAGGAGGGAAATCATGAGCATTGAGATTGCCAATATTAAGAAGTCTTTTGGTCGCACCCAGGTGCTGAATGATATCTCGCTGGATATCCCTTCCGGACAAATGGTGGCGCTGCTGGGGCCGTCTGGCTCCGGTAAAACCACGCTGCTGCGTATTATCGCCGGGCTTGAACACCAGACCAGCGGACATATTCGCTTCCACGGTACGGACGTTAGCCGCCTGCACGCCCGCGACCGTAAAGTGGGCTTTGTATTTCAGCATTATGCGCTGTTCCGCCACATGACGGTATTCGACAACATCGCGTTTGGCCTGACCGTGCTGCCGCGTCGTGAACGTCCAGATGCCGCCGCCATCAAAGCGAAAGTGACCAAACTGCTGGAGATGGTGCAGCTTGCGCATCTGGCGGACCGCTTCCCGGCTCAACTTTCCGGCGGGCAGAAGCAGCGCGTGGCGCTGGCGCGTGCGTTAGCCGTTGAACCGCAAATCCTGCTGCTGGACGAACCGTTTGGCGCGCTGGATGCGCAGGTACGAAAAGAGCTGCGCCGCTGGCTGCGTCAGCTGCATGAGGAACTTCAGTTCACCAGCGTTTTCGTGACCCACGATCAGGAAGAGGCGATGGAAGTGGCCGATCGCGTGGTGGTGATGAGTCAGGGCAACATTGAGCAGGTTGACGAGCCAGAGCAGCTCTGGCGTGAACCGGCGACCCGCTTTGTGCTGGAGTTTATGGGGGAAGTAAACCGCCTTCAGGGCACCATTCGCGGCGGTCAGTTCCACGTTGGCGCGCACCGCTGGCCGCTGGGGTATACCTCTGCGCATCAGGGGCCGGTCGATCTGTTCCTGCGCCCGTGGGAAGTGGACGTCAGCCGCCGTACCAGCCTGGATTCACCGCTTCCGGTGCAGGTGCTGGAAGCTAGCCCTAAAGGGCACTACACCCAATTGGTGGTACAGCCCCTGGGCTGGTACACCGAGCCGTTGACCGTGGTTATGCGTGACGACGAGCCGCCGCACCGGGGGGAGCGCCTGTTTGTCGGGCTGCAACACGCGCGCATTTATCACGGTAACGAGCGCATTGAAACGCGCGAGGATATTGCTCTGGCGGAGTCAGCCTGATAGGTTATTAGTATGTTTATCGCCCGGTGGCGCTGCGCTGACCGGGCCTACAGTTATCACTGCGTCTTGTAGGCCGGGTAAGCGAAGCGCCACCCGGCTTTTTTATTGAGTAAAAATCGTGAATACACTCGAACACACCATCGGTAACACTCCTCTGGTCAAGCTTCAGCGCATGGGGCCCGATAACGGCAGCGAAATCTGGGTCAAACTCGAAGGCAATAACCCGGCGGGATCGGTGAAAGACCGGGCGGCACTGTCGATGATTGTTCAGGCCGAAAAGCGCGGCGAGATAAAGCCCGGCGACGTGCTGATCGAAGCCACCAGCGGTAACACCGGTATCGCGCTGGCGATGATTGCCGCCCTGAAAGGCTACCGCATGAAGCTGCTGATGCCGGATAACATGAGCCAGGAGCGCCGGGCCGCCATGCGCGCCTATGGAGCCGAGCTGATTCTGGTGAGCAAAGAGCAGGGGATGGAAGGGGCGCGAGATTTAGCGTTAGCGATGTCGGAGCGCGGGGAAGGCAAGCTTCTCGACCAGTTCAACAACCCGGACAACCCGTACGCGCACTACACCACCACCGGCCCGGAAATCTGGCAGCAAACCGACGAGCGCATCACCCACTTTGTCTCCAGCATGGGGACCACGGGCACGATCACCGGTGTGTCACGCTTTCTGCGCGAACAGGAGAAGCCGGTGACGATTGTCGGCCTGCAACCGGAAGAGGGGAGCAGCATTCCGGGCATCCGCCGCTGGCCGGCGGAGTATATGCCGGGCATCTTTAATGCGCAGCTTGTGGACCAGGTGCTGGATATTCATCAACGCGAGGCGGAAAATATCATGCGTGAGCTGGCCGTGCGTGAAGGTATCTTCTGCGGCGTCAGCTCTGGCGGTGCCGTAGCGGGTGCGATCCGGGTGGCTGAGTCCACGCCGGGAGCGGTGGTCGTGGCGATTATTTGCGATCGCGGCGACCGTTACCTGTCTACCGGCGTCTTTGGTGAAGAGAGTTATTCGCAGGGGGCGGGGATTTAAGCGTCATGGAGATGATTTTATTCCGGGATAACACCCGGGCGCAGCAAACCGATATTGTCGCCGTACAGTCGCAGGTGGTGTACGGCAGCGTGGGAAACAGCATCGCGGTGCCGAATATTCGAACCCACCGGCTGAACGTTACCGCCGTGCCAACGGTGCTGTTCAGCAATACGCCGCACTACGACACCTTCTACGGCGGGGTGATCCCGGACGAGTGGTTCAGCGGCTACCTTAAGGCGCTGGAAGAGCGCGAGATCCTGCGCGAGCTTAAAGCGGTCACCACCGGCTATATGGGCAGCGCCAGCCAGATCGCGCTGCTGGCGAAGTGGCTGAAGGCAATCAAAGTGCAGCATCCCGATCTGCTGGTGCTGGTCGACCCGGTAATTGGGGATATCGATAGCGGGATGTACGTGAAGCCGGATATTCCTGAAGCCTACCGTGAGCATCTGCTCCCGCTGGCCCAGGGCATTACGCCCAACGTGTATGAACTGGAGGTGCTGAGCGGCAAACCGTGCCGTACGCCGGAGAGCGCCATTGCCGCCGCGCAGGGGCTGCTGTCCGACTCGCTGAAATGGGTGGCGATCACCAGTGCGCCAGTGGCTGACGATCCGCAGAATATCCACGTTGTGCTGGTGAGCGAAGAAGGTGTTACCGTAAGCGCGCACCCGCGCGTAGAGACGGATCTGAAAGGAACGGGCGATCTGTTCTGTTCGGAGCTGGTCAGCGGCATTGTGGGAGGGAAAACCGTTGCCGATGCCATTCGCATGGCGGGCGATCGGGTGACTGACGTTATGATCTATACGCAGTCGAAAGGCTATGACGAGCTTATCCTGCCGGCATAAACAAAAATGGCGCCCGAAGGCGCCATTTTTCTGTGCGGCAAGAATTACTTCTTGATGCGGATAACCGGGGTTTCACCCACGGTGACGCTGCCAGACAGTTTGATCAGTTCTTTGATTTCGTCCATGTTGGAGATAACAACCGGAGTCAGGGTAGACTTCGCTTTTTCTTCCAGCAGCGGCAGATCGAATTCAATTACCGGGTCGCCAACTTTAACACGCTGGCCTTCTTCTGCGATACGTTTGAAGCCTTCGCCTTTCAGTTCAACGGTGTCGATACCGAAGTGAACGAACAGTTCGATACCGCTATCGGATTCGATAGAGAACGCATGGTTGGTTTCAAAAATTTTACCGATGGTGCCGTCAACTGGAGCAACCATTTTGTTGCCAGTTGGTTTGATAGCAATGCCATCACCAACGATTTTCTCAGCAAAAACTACATCCGGCACGTCTTCGATGTTGACGATCTCGCCGGAGAGCGGAGCAACAATCTCAATAGTTCCGGAGTCTTTCTTGTCATCAGAAACCAGAGATTTTAGTTTATCGAACAAACCCATGATCTTCTCCTAAGCAGTAAATTGGGCCGCATCTCGTGGATTAGCAGATTGTTTTTTCTTCAATGAACTTGTTAACCAGCGTCATTAACTCGTCCGTTGTCGGTTGAGCAAGAGCCTGCTCTGCTAACACCTTCGCATCTTCGAAGTTCGTGTTACGGATAATCTTCTTAATGCGCGGGATGGAAATGGCGCTCATAGAGAATTCGTCCAGACCCATACCCAGCAACAGAAGTGTAGCACGTTCGTCGCCTGCAAGCTCACCACACATGCCAGTCCATTTACCTTCTGCATGAGAAGCATCAATAACTTGCTTGATCAAATTCAGTACGGACGGTGACATTGGCTGGTAGAGATGTGAAATCATATCATTACCACGGTCAACTGCCAGGGTGTACTGCGTTAAATCATTGGTACCGATACTAAAGAAATCAACTTCTTTGGCTAAATGACGCGCAATGGTCGCGGCTGCCGGTGTTTCCACCATCACGCCGATCTCAATGGATTCGTCAAATGCTTTACCTTCGTCGCGCAGTTCCTGTTTGTAGATTTCGATCTCTTTCTTCAGTGCACGCACTTCTTCAACAGAGATGATCATCGGGAACATGATGCGCAGTTTACCGAAAGCGGAGGCACGCAGAATAGCGCGAACCTGGTCACGCAGGATCTCTTTACGATCCATGGCGATACGCACGGCACGCCAGCCCAGGAACGGGTTCTCTTCTTTCGGGAAGTTCATGTACGGCAGCTCTTTGTCGCCACCGATGTCCATGGTACGGACGATTACAGCCTGCGAGCCGCACGCTTCCGCAACCGCTTTGTACGCTGCAAACTGCTCTTCTTCCGTTGGCAGAGCGTCGCGATCCATGAACAGGAATTCAGTACGATACAGACCTACACCTTCCGCGCCGTTGCGCTCAGCGCCGTCAACGTCACGTACGGTACCGATGTTAGCGCACACTTCAACCTGATGGCCGTCCAGCGTGATAGCTGGCAGATCTTTCAGTTTAGCGAGTTCCGCTTTCTCGGTAGCAACCTGCTCCTGAACGGAACGCAGCTGCTCGATCACATCGTTAGTTGGGTTGACGTAAACCACATTGTTTACGGCATCCAGAATCAGATAGTCGTCGTTTTTAACCTGGGAGGTAACGCTACCGGTACCCACAATGGCTGGCAGCTCCAGAGAACGCGCCATGATTGAGGTGTGGGAGGTACGTCCACCTGCATCAGTAATGAAACCCAGCACCTTGTTCAGGTTCAGCTGTGCGGTTTCAGACGGGGTCAGGTCAGCGGCAACCAGGATGACTTCGTCCTGAATCGCGCTCAGATCGATGATGGCCAGACCCAGGATGTTGCGCAGCAGGCGCTTACCGATGTCACGTACGTCAGCCGCACGTTCTTTCAGGTATTCATCGTCCAGCTCTTCCAGGGCAGATGCCTGACCTTCGATAACTTCATGCGCAGCCGCGTCGGCCGTCATGCCTTTATCTTTAATCAGGGCTATGATTTCCTGCTCCAGCTCCTCATCTTCGAGCAGCATAATGTGCCCTTCGAAGATGGCTTCTTTTTCTTCACCGAAAGTTTCGCCAGCTTTAGTTTTAATCGCTTCCAGTTGCGCAGATGCCTTGGCACGACCGCTCAGAAAACGTTCAACTTCCTGATCAACCTTGTCGGCAGAAATTTTTTTCCGGTCAATGACGATTTCGTCTTCTTTCAGCAGCAATGCTTTGCCGAAAGCGATACCCGGGGATGCTAAAATGCCTGAAATCATAACCCTACCTTACTTGTGACTGATATTGAAAAGAACCCGGTAAACTTACTCGAGTTCAGCCATCAGCTTAACCAGATGCTCAACTGCTTTCTGCTCGTCTTCACCTTCAGCGGAGATGGTAACAACGGTACCCTGAGTCAGGCCCAGAGTTTGCAGCTTGAACAGGCTTTTTGCGCTAGCGCTTTTGCCGTTGGAAGTCACGGTGATTTCAGAAGTGAAGCCTTTCGCTTCTTTAACAAACTGAGCAGCAGGGCGGGTGTGCAGACCGTTCGGAGCGGTAATGGTAACTTCTTGCTGGAACATTGTATTTCCCCAACTTATAGGTTTAGTGTTGTGGAACTAAAGTCTAGCCTGGCGACTTAACTTTAGCCTGTATAGTTAGCGCTGACGTTTCAATCGTCATTAAACATTATGCAGTGAAAGCAAGACTTGAACCAAATCATAAAATCGATTCAGCAGCGCTATTTCGTTCACCGATTAATTTCGCGCATCAAAATAATTGCTGGTTTAAATACCAGACCCAACGGGGTGAAGCAATGCCAGGAGGGGTAAAACTTTGAAGCAGGCCACAAAAAAGCACCTGAAAAGGTGCTTTTTTACGCGTTTTTAACATGCTGGCATCACTGTTGCAGTTCTTTCTCTGTGAAGAGATCGGCAAACAGTGCTGTGCTTAAGTAACGTTCACCCGAAGACGGTAGGATAACCACAATGTTCTTATTGGTAAAGGTTTCATCTTCCAGCAGTTTGAGGGCTGCCGCAACCGCCGCACCGGAAGAGATACCCGCCAGAATGCCTTCCTCGTCCATCAGGCGACGCGCCGTGGAGATGGCTTCTTCATTGGTAATGGCGACGACTTTATCGATCAGCTTCAGATCCAGGTTGCCTGGAATAAAGCCAGCGCCGATACCCTGGATTTTGTGTGGGCCAGGTTTGATCTCTTCGCCTGCCAGCGCCTGAGCGATAACCGGTGAGTCGGTTGGCTCAACGGCAACGGTAATCAGATCTTTTTTACCTTTCGTGCCTTTAATATAGCGAGACACACCGGTCAGCGTACCGCCGGTGCCTACGCCGGAGATAAACACATCAACCTGACCGTCGGTATCTTCCCAGATTTCCGGGCCGGTGGTTTTCTCATGAATTTCCGGGTTGGCCGGGTTGCTGAACTGCTGGAGCAGCAGATACTTTGCCGGATCGCTGGCAACAATTTCTTCGGCCTTCTGAATCGCGCCCTTCATGCCTTTTGCGCCTTCGGTCAGGACCAGGTTCGCACCCAGCGCTTTCAGCAGCTTACGACGCTCAATGCTCATGGTTTCAGGCATAGTCAGCGTCAGCTTATAGCCACGCGCCGCCGCAACATAGGCCAGAGCGATACCGGTATTGCCGCTGGTGGGTTCAACCAGCTCAACGCCAGGTTTCAGCACGCCACGCTTTTCAGCATCCCAAATCATATTCGCACCGATACGGCATTTAACGCTGAAGCTTGGGTTACGAGATTCGACCTTCGCCAGAATGCGTCCATTACCGATACGGTTCAGTCGAACCAGGGGCGTATGACCGATAGTCAGCGAGTTGTCTTCATAAATCTTACTCATGGCCTGTCCTTAACTGTATGAAATTGGGATACCGACCCAGCATACCTGTTGAACAGGTATGGGGAAGTAAGGAAATCGCATATCTATATGCTGCAAGGAAATAATGGGGATCAGTATGGAATAAGGGGCGGCATAAGCCACCCCTCTTTTACACATTTTTGCATTACTTCCATAACGCGTGCTTAGCACGGTAGCAGTCCACCCACATCGCCGTCGCGCCGCAAACGGCAACGGGCATGATGAACAAATTCAGGAAAGGGATCATGGTGAACAGGCTGGTCAGCGCGCCAAATTGCATGTTGGCAACCTTCTGAGTGCGCAGGGCAGTGCGCATCTCTTTAAACGGCACTTTGTGGTTATCGAACGGATAATCACAGTACTGGATAGCGAGCATCCAGGCGCTGAACAGGAACCACAGCACGGGCGCGACCGTCTGGCCAATCCCGGGTACAAAATAAAGAATAAGCAGCACAATCGCCCGCGGCAGGTACCAGGCGAACTTCTGCCATTCACGCTTCATGATGCGGGGGAGATCTTTCACGATCCCGAGTACGCCCGTGTCAGGTGGCGTCGCACCGGTCAGGCGCGCTTCCAGCTGTTCGGCCAGCAGACCGTTGAACGGCGCGGCTATCCAGTTTGCTATCGTCGAAAAGAAATAACCGAAAACCAGCAGCACGGAGATAACCGCAATCGGCCAGAGCAGGTAGTCTAGCCACTGTAACCAGTCCGGCACATAGCTCATCAGGGAAGGGATCCAGCTTTCCAGTCTGGTGAACAGCCACCAGAAGGCCCCGCCCATCAGAATAATGTTGATCAGTAACGGCAAAATAACGAAGCGTCGAATGCCCGGCAGGGAGACCAGTTTCCAGCCCTGAGAAAAGTACCAGACCCCGCTGCGTGGGGCAGAAGAAGATGTTGAAACCATACCAGGCTGTACTCCTTTTTACACAACCAGTGGAATTGCCCGCCTATATTATCCAGTTACGGGCCAATGACCAGTTCGGAAATGTTCGAAAAACCAGCAAAAAGCACGATTTAGTTCATCTTTATGCTGTGAATGCTCTGCATACACTTGCACTTGACGTAAACGGCAAATACTCTTAGTGAGTAAATGTTTGCCGTGGTGGCAAGGTGTTAGAACAACAGAGAATATAATGATGCAGGATTTGCGTCTGATATTAATCATTGTTGGCGCGATCGCCATAATCGCTTTACTGGTACATGGTTTCTGGACCAGCCGTAAAGAGCGTTCCTCTATGTTTCGCGATCGTCCACTGAAGCGCATGAAGTCCAGTCGTGACGACGATGACGTTGAAGACGACATCGACGGTCCTGACGACGACGGCGTGGGTGAAGTTCGTGTTCATCGGGTCAATACTGCGCCCGGCGCAGCGCATGGAGAGCATGAAGCCCCCCGCGCTCCGCAGCACCAGTATCAACCACCGTATGCCTCTGCCCAGCCGCGCCAGCCAGCGCCGCCGCCAGTGGAAGAACCTGTTCGTCATCCGCCGCAGCAGCCTGTGCAACAGCAGCCCGTTGCGCCACAGCCTGTACAGCCGCAACCTGTGCAACAGCCTGCACAGCCAGTGCATCAGCCACAGCCTGTTCAGCAGCCGCAGCCGGTACAACAACCGCAGCCGCAGCCTGAACCGCCTGCGCCACAGCCCGCTCCGCGCGTTGAGCCAGAGCCGGTCGCAGAGCCAGAACCGGTTGTTGAAAAGCCGCAGCGTAAAGAAGCGGTGATCATCATGAACGTGGCTGCTCATCATGGCACCCATCTGAACGGTGACGTGCTGCTTAACAGCATCCAACAGGCAGGCTTCAAGTTCGGCGACATGAATATTTTCCATCGCCACCTGAGTCCTGACGGTAGCGGTCCGGCGCTGTTTAGCCTGGCCAATATGGTCAATCCAGGCACGTTTGACCCGGAAATGACCGGTGATTTCGTCACGCCGGGGGTTACGATCTTTATGCAGGTGCCGTCCTACGGTGACGAGCTGCAAAACTTTAAGCTGATGCTACAGTCCGCTCAGCACATCGCCGACGAAGTGGGCGGTGTGGTGCTCGACGATCAGCGTCGAATGATGACGCCGCAGAAACTGCGCGAGTATCAGGACCGCATCCGCGAAGTTAAGGAAGCGAACGCGTAATCGTCGCGTTAACTTCACCTCCTCCTCAACCCCCGCCTGTCGGGGGTTTTTCTCATTGATGGTGCGATATGGACTCAATCGAACAACAACTTACTGAACTGCGAACCACGCTTCGCCATCATGAATATCTCTATCATGTTATGGACGCACCGGAAGTGCCGGATGCGGAATATGACCGCCTGATGCGTGAACTGCGCGAGCTGGAAGCGCAGCACCCCGAACTGATTACGCCCGATTCCCCAACGCAGCGCGTCGGCGCGGAACCGCTGGGCGCTTTCAGCCAGGTGCGCCATGAAGTGCCGATGCTGTCGCTGGATAACGTGTTTGATGAAGAGAGTTTTCTGGCTTTCAACAAGCGTGTGCAGGATCGCCTGAAGAGCATCGACAATCTGAGCTGGTGCTGCGAGCTAAAGCTGGATGGTCTGGCCGTTAGCATTCTTTATGAGAACGGCGTGATGGTGCGTGCCGCAACGCGCGGCGACGGCACTACCGGGGAAGACATCACCACTAATGTGCGCACTATTCGTGCGATCCCGCTGAAACTGCGTGGCGATAACATTCCCGCCCGGCTGGAAGTGCGCGGGGAAGTGTTCCTTCCGCAGGCGGGCTTCGAGAAGATCAACGAAGAAGCGCGTCGTACCGGTGGGAAAGTGTTTGCTAACCCGCGTAACGCGGCGGCAGGTTCGCTGCGTCAGCTCGATCCGCGAATCACCGCGAAGCGACCGCTTACTTTCTTCTGCTACGGCGTCGGGATCCTGGAAGGCGGTGACCTGCCAGATACTCACCTGGGTCGTTTAATGCAGTTCAAAGAGTGGGGGTTACCGGTTAGCAACCGCGTGCAGCTCTGCGACTCTCCGGAGGCGGTGCTGGCGTTCTATCACAAGGTTGAAGAGGATCGTCCCACGCTCGGGTTTGATATTGATGGCGTGGTGATCAAGGTTAACTCGCTGGCGTTGCAGGAACAGTTAGGATTTGTGGCCCGTGCGCCGCGCTGGGCGGTAGCCTTTAAGTTCCCGGCGCAGGAGCAGATGACCTTCGTTCGCGACGTGGAGTTTCAGGTAGGGCGTACGGGGGCGATTACGCCTGTGGCGCGTCTGGAGCCTGTGCAGGTGGCTGGCGTGCTGGTAAGTAACGCCACGCTGCATAACGCCGATGAAATTGCCCGCCTGGGCCTGCGCATTGGTGACAAAGTGGTGATTCGCCGCGCGGGTGATGTGATCCCACAGGTGGTTAACGTTGTGGAGTCTGAACGTCCTGCCGATACCCGTGCCATCGAGTTTCCAGCCCACTGTCCGGTATGTGGTTCTGACGTAGAGCGCGTGGAAGGTGAAGCGGTAACGCGCTGTACGGGCGGGTTAATCTGCGGCGCGCAGCGTAAAGAGTCCCTGAAGCACTTCGTCTCCCGCCGGGCGATGGACGTCGACGGAATGGGTGACAAGATCATCGACCAGTTAGTTGAGAAAGAGTATGTCCATACGCCAGCAGACCTCTTTACCCTGACGGCAGGTAAGCTGACCGGTCTTGATCGTATGGGGCCGAAATCAGCCCAGAACATCGTCAACGCGCTCGAGGCGGCCAAAAACACCACCTTTGCCCGTTTCCTTTACGCGCTTGGCATTCGTGAAGTCGGAGAGGCGACGGCGGCAGGGCTGGCGGCGTATTTCGGCACGCTGGACGCGCTGGAGAAAGCCACCATCGACGAGCTACAGAAAGTCCCTGATGTCGGCATTGTGGTCGCCACCCACGTTTTCAACTTCTTCGCCGAAGAGAGCAACCGTGAAGTGATCGGTAAATTACTGGAACAGGGCATTCACTGGCCTGCACCGGTAGTGGTTAATGCCGAAGAGATCGACAGCCCGTTTGCCGGTAAAACGGTGGTGCTGACCGGCAGCCTGAGCCAGCTCTCGCGCGATGACGCGAAAGCGCGCCTGGTGGCGCTGGGGGCAAAAGTGGCGGGCAGCGTATCGAAGAAAACCGACCTGGTGATTGCCGGGGAAGCGGCCGGTTCGAAGCTGGCAAAAGCGCAGGAGCTTGGCATCGAGGTAATCGACGAAGCGGAAATGATGCGCCTGTTAGGAGAGTGACGTGGAAAAAGAGCAGCTCGTTGAGATCGCCAATACGGAGATGCCGTTCGGTAAATATAAGGGGCGCAGGCTGATTGATTTACCGGAAGAGTATCTGCTGTGGTTTGCCCGTAAGGATGAGTTCCCCGCCGGGCGTCTGGGCGAGCTGATGGCTATCACGTTACTGATCAAAACAGAGGGGCTGACCCAGCTGGTTCAGCCCCTGAAACGTCCTTAAACTTTCGCGGCGCGGGTCTCTTCCTGCGCCAGTTTTTCAGTCTGCGCCTTGTAACGCCGCGCCAGTACCGCGCACACCATCAGCTGGATCTGATGGAAAATCATCAGCGGCAACACCATCATCCCAATGACGGACGTCGGGAACAGAATATTGGCCATTGGGATCCCGTTGGCCAGGCTCTTTTTCGATCCGCAAAATACAATGGTGATTTCATCGGCCTTATTGAAGCCGCATTTGCGGGCCACAAAGACGTTAACCGCGATGACAATGGCCAGAAGAACGATGCTTACCACCACAATAAACAGCAGCGATCCAGCGCCCACCCTGTGCCAGATGCCGTTCACCACGGCTTCGCTGAAGGCCGTGTAAACCACCAGCAGAATTGAGCTTTGGTCCGTTTTCCCGATCCATTTTTTATGTTTTGCCACAAACGCCCCAATCCAGGGACGGGATAAGTGTCCGAGCACAAACGGCAGCAGCAGTTGCAGACAAATTTTACCCACCTGCTCCAGATTACCTTCCGCCCCGTGCATATTCATCAGCAGACCGACCAGCAGCGGTGAAACAAAGATCCCCAGCAGGCTGGAAGCGGAAGCAGAACAGACCGCCGCCGCGACGTTGCCGCCCGCCAGCGAGGTAAAGGCAATAGCGGACTGCACGGTGGCCGGTAAAATACACAGATAAAGGAAACCGGTATACAGCGCCGGATCGACATTCACCGGCGCCCACCAGGCGAACAGCACGCCTAGAACCGGGAAGAGGATAAAGGTGCTGCACATTACCCACAGGTGCAGTCGCCAGTGGCTACCGCCTGCAATAATGGCTTCCCGGGAGAGTTTGGCGCCATGCATAAAGAACAGCAGGGCAATGGCTGCCGTGGTCAGTCCTTCAATAACCGGAACGAAACTGCCCCGCGCCGGGAAGAACGAGGCCAGCAAGACGACACCAATCAGGGTCAGCGTAAACGGATCAAGGATACGAAAAAGTTTCATAATCACTCCTGAAAACAGATGCCGCTATTGTGCTTTCTTCCCTTTGAGAAATAAAATTGATTTATTGCATCCATTCATGAATTAAACAGATGAATTATTCGTTACGTCAGCTTCGCGTTTTCGTCACCGTCGCGCAGGCCCGCAGCTTTAGCCGGGCAGGGGAGATCATTGGCCTCAGCCAGTCGGCGGTGAGCCATAGCGTTAAGGAGCTTGAAACGCAAACGGGAGTGAAGCTGCTCGACCGTACGACGCGAGAAGTGGTACTCACCGAAGCGGGACAGCAGCTGGCAATGCGTCTGGAGAGGCTGCTGGATGAACTGCACAGTACGCTCAGGGATGTCGGCCGGCTCGGACAACAGCTTTCCGGCACCGTGAGAGTGGCGGCGAGCCAGACGATTTCGGCGCATCTTATTCCCCAGTGCATCGCTGAAAGTAATCACCGCTATCCGGATATCGATTTTGTTTTGCATGACAGGCCGCAGCAGTGGGTTCTGGAGAGTATCCGTCAGGGGGATGTGGATTTTGGCATCGTTATTGATCCCGGAGCGGTAAGCGACCTGGAATGTGAAGTGGTGCTCTCGGAGCCCTTTTTATTGCTCTGCCGCGATGATGATCCGCTGGCATCGCTGCCACACGTGGCCTGGCAGGCCTTGCAGGGGGCAAACCTGGTGTTACAGGATTATGCATCAGGCAGCCGTCCGCTGATAGATGCCGCTCTGGCCGCGCAGGGCGTTAAGGCAACCATTGTGCAGGAGATTGGGCATCCTGCCACGCTCTTCCCGATGGTCGAAGCGGGGATTGGCATCAGCGTTCTGCCGGCGCTGGCGCTGCCACTGCCGCAGGGGAGTCGTTTAACGGTGAAGCGTTTCGTACCCTGTGTCGAACGCCAGCTGATGCTGGTACGCCGTAAAAACAGGTCACTTTCCGGCGCGGCACACGCCTGCTGGGATGTGGTGCGTATGCAGGCCGAACGTTTGATGGAGGCCCGCACACGCGATCCACTTTTTAACGAAACCAATAATCAGATGTAGATATTAATCTGATGCTCCGCGGAGGGCTTATTGATGCCTTCCGCGACTGCCTGACCTTTTTCCTGTTTTGGCATCGCCTCTTCTGCCTGCTGACGCTGCAATTGCGCCAGTTGTGCCTGCAACATAGCCAGCTGAGATTCGAGTAATTCCTGCTGCTTTTGCTTCTCTTCTGCTGTGGCATCACCCATGGCCACTTCTTTGAGCTGCTGAGTGACTTTCGTTATCTGTTTGGTCAGACGGGTGATTTGAGAAGCAATGTCGTTTCCGCCGGAGCTGTTATCTACGCTGCCGATTTCCATCGCCGACAGAGAAACGGGCTTAAGAGTTGTCATATTGAGATCCTTTTCGCCATAAAATAGAGGTATCGGCAAAGAAGGCGTGAGCTTGAGTAAAACAAGCGGTCTGGCTGCAATGGGGATGTGCTATATCGCAGATAGCAAAAAAGCGCCTTTAGGGCGCTTTTTTACATTGGTGGGTCGTGCAGGATTCGAACCTGCGACCAATTGATTAAAAGTCAACTGCTCTACCAACTGAGCTAACGACCCGAAATGGTGGGCGATGACGGGCTCGAACCGCCGACCCCCTCCGTGTAAAGGAGATGCTCTACCAACTGAGCTAATCGCCCATTTCGGAACTGCTGCGATAAGGTGAGAATGGTGGGCGATGACGGGCTCGAACCGCCGACCCCCTCCGTGTAAAGGAGATGCTCTACCAACTGAGCTAATCGCCCAATCTCAATGCTTATCTACACTGCGAGTCTACCGAAGTAGATGGTGGGTGATGACGGGCTCGAACCGCCGACCCCCTCCGTGTAAAGGAGATGCTCTACCAACTGAGCTAATCACCCCCGCTGTGTGGAGTCGCATTATAGGGAGAGTTGAAAATGAGTCAACGCATTTTCTAAAGTTTTTATTCGTTCGTCGTAAAATTAGTCAAAACGATCGCAAAACGGACTGTGGTGCATGATTTATAAACAAAAACAGCAATCTCGAACCGGATAAAGTGATCGACATTGAGGAATCGGCCCACAGTGATAGAATATTGCCCATTGTTTTCTTCCCGGAATTTGCCGATTACCGGCATCTTTATAACGTAAGGCCATTTCATGAAAATCAAAACTCGCTTCGCGCCGAGCCCGACAGGCTATCTGCATGTCGGTGGTGCACGTACCGCTCTCTACTCCTGGCTTTTCGCACGTCACAACAACGGTGAGTTTGTGCTGCGTATTGAAGACACCGATCTGGAGCGCTCAACGCCGGAAGCAATTGAAGCCATTATGGATGGGATGAACTGGCTGAATCTGGAGTGGGACGAAGGCCCATACTTCCAGACCAAACGTTTTGACCGCTATAACGCCGTAATTGACGAGATGCTGGTGGCAGGCACGGCCTATAAGTGCTACTGCTCCAGGGAGCGTCTGGATGCGCTGCGTGAAGAGCAAATGGCAAAAGGCGAAAAACCGCGTTATGACGGTCGTTGCCGCCATGACCACAGCGAGCATGCTGCGGATGAGCCTTGCGTAGTGCGTTTTGCTAACCCACAGGATGGCTCTGTTATCTTTGATGACCAGATCCGTGGTCCGATCGAATTCAGCAACCAGGAGCTGGATGACCTTATCATTCGTCGTACTGACGGATCGCCAACCTATAATTTCTGCGTAGTTGTGGACGACTGGGATATGGAAATCACTCACGTGATCCGTGGTGAAGACCATATCAACAACACCCCGCGTCAAATCAACATTCTGAAAGCGCTGAACGCGCCTGTACCGGTGTATGCGCACGTATCAATGATCAACGGTGACGACGGTAAAAAGCTGTCCAAACGTCATGGCGCGGTGAGCGTGATGCAGTACCGTGATGACGGCTATCTGCCGGAAGCGCTGCTGAACTACCTGGTGCGTCTGGGCTGGGCTCATGGTGACCAGGAGATCTTCAGCCGCGAAGAGATGATCGAGCTGTTCTCTCTGAACTCTGTCAGCAAATCAGCCAGCGCGTTCAACACTGATAAACTGCTGTGGCTGAACCATCACTACATCAATACCATGCAGCCAGAATATGTGGCGACTTATCTGCAATGGCACATTGAGCAGGCAAACATCGATACCCGTACGGGCCCTGAACTGGCGGATCTGGTGAAGCTGCTTGGCGAGCGTTGCAAAACGCTGAAAGAAATTGCTGAAAGCTGCCGTTACTTCTATGAAGAGTTTGACGCGTTCGACGCCGACGCGGCCAAGAAACACCTGCGTCCGGTTGCGCGTCAGCCGCTGGAAGTGGTGCGTGATAAACTCGAAGCCATTACCGAATGGACTGCGGAAAATGTTCACCACGCGATTCAGGCTACCGCTGATGAGCTGGAAATTGGCATGGGTAAAGTCGGTATGCCGCTGCGCGTTGCGGTGACGGGGGCAGGCCAGTCTCCGGCGCTGGACGTGACCGTTCATGCCATCGGCAAATCACGTAGCGTTGCGCGTATCAACAAAGCGCTGGGCTTTATTGCTGAGCGTGAAAGCCAGCAGTAATACTCGTGTAATACAAAAAACGGCAGGGTAACCTGCCGTTTTTTTATGCCTGTTATTCAGCAATACCAAGACGCGTGAGAAAACCCTGCAAACCTTCACGAGCGAGCAACTTGTGCAAACGTTCCTGTTCGACAGTCGTCATGTTTTCCAGCGAGTCGATAATTTGTGGAAGCAGGCTGGATGAGGTTGCCACGCCGTAGTGGGAAGGGCTTTCCGCCACATGGTAAACAGCCCGACGGTTACGAATGGCAGGAAGACTAATGATGTGCTCCTTAACGTGCGCATCAATACATATCACCCTCGCTCTTCCGCCTTTTACACCGTTGATACCCTCCGTTTTCCATCCCTTCTGTCGTATCCAGCGATTAACGGTTTGTCGGGCTACGCCCAGACTGTCCGCCAGCTCTTCCGTGGTCATTTTGCTGCGTAATCTTTTCATATCAGCGTTGGTCGCGAATCCCTAAACGTTGTAACAAGCCGGTAATCCCTTCCCGCAGTAACAGCGATGTCATCTGCTTTTGCTCTTCCGGCGTCATTTCATTCGCCAGCGTCAGGAGCAGGGCATGAAGCGAGCCCTCGTGGTACGCCTTATCTGGCAGTTCCGGCGTCTCTGTTGCCCTGCGCGCGCTGCGAATAAAGTCGCGCACTTTTTCATTGACGTGTACCAGACGCGCCTTGCCACCCTGAACGCCTGGCTTTGGCGATGTAATCCAACCCTCTTTGCGTACCCATTTATTGATGGTCTGTCGGCTATAGCCAGTCAGCAGGGCTAACTCTTCTGGCGTCATTCGTTCCTTGATCATACAATTTCCTGAATATCTGTGGGGTTAATTAGTGGTTCATTTTATAGCACCGTTTTACGTGAAAACGTGACAAGCTTAACTCCTGGCTGCGAGCAGGCTCTCAAAGTGATTCATTTGCATGATTTTTCGGCGATTGAAAGGCGGAGGCTGAATTTGCCGTTGACACTCTGCGGCGGAATTCATATTATGCCGCCCGTCAACATGACAGCTTTACGACGGGGCTATAGCTCAGCTGGGAGAGCGCCTGCATGGCATGCAGGAGGTCAGCGGTTCGATCCCGCTTAGCTCCACCAAACTCTGAACCCAACAGAGTGCGGTAGGTAAAGTAACATGTGGGGCTATAGCTCAGCTGGGAGAGCGCTTGCATGGCATGCAAGAGGTCAGCGGTTCGATCCCGCTTAGCTCCACCAAAATTTAAACCCTCGTCGCAAGACGGGGGTTTTTTTATATCTTGTAAAATATTTTAGACTGTTTTTGTTGCAATTAACGTCGTTTTCTACACCTCACCTCAATCCAAATCAATAAACAAGTCTATAAATAGACCTGAACTTGATTCGTGTTATTAATAAACCTATTATCCATGCGGTCAATGAGACGATGGTAAAATAGATTATCCGGATTAATGAATAGAAAAATTTACAATAATGTAAAGATATTTATGATTGCCCTGGCGCTAAGCCTGATTGCGATTCCTTTTTCTCGTTATATCTCTCCACGGGCCATCGTCAGCGAAAATGATGTTTATCTGGCGTGGTTGCCCTTAAGTGCCATGCTCGCCATCGTGTTGTTATTTGGACGGCGGGCAATCATTCCTTTGCTGTTAAGTTTTAGTATTACTAATATTTATAATCTTGATTTAGCGCCACTACAATCTGCCGTATTATTATGTTGTCAGACGTTTACCGTCTTCGCCGCCTGTGGCGTCATCCGTCTGGTGCTGGGCAAGCGCTGGCGACACAGCATGCCGAATAAGTACATTGGCATACGTATTTTCTGGCTCGGATTTATGGTGCCTGTAGGCATCAAATTATCGATGTATCTGGCGGGATATTTATTTGATTTCCCGGTGACAATCTCCTCCTATTTCGGCGAAGGCTCTGCAATTTATAACGTTATCGATATTCAGAGTCTGATTTGTGCCGCCCTGATTTTCACCATGATGTTCTATTATCCGTTAAGAATGATTATTAATCCTCGCTATGCCCGAACATTCTGGCGGCGAAGCGTGAAGCCCCTCTTTTGTCACAAAAAAGCGTTATTTATCGTTGTGTGGCTGATGCTGTTGATCTCGATGATCGCTATTTTATGCGCGCCTTTTGAGTCGCAGTTTATTGCGGGTTATTTGATGCCAATCGTTTTCATTCTTTTCACCCTGGGGATTGGTCGTCTGAGCTATGCGCTCATCTCTTTATTCTGGGCGGCCTCGGCGCTCATGCTGTTGACCTATAATTATAATTTTCTTAATGGCGTTGAATCGGGCCACTCGCTCTCCTTTATCCTGTCGGTGCTAATCTCTTTCGCCATCTGCCTGCTTTACATGTCGCGGATCTATCAGAAAAGTGAATGGCTGAAACAGGGGTGGCAGGAGAGGGCGCTTACCGATCCGCTCACCGGTCTGCCTAACATTCGTGCGCTGGAAGTGTTTTTACAGCACCATCCCGAGGCCAAAGTCTGCTGCCTGCGCCTGGATAATCTCGAATTCCTGAGCCGTCACTACGGCATCCTCATGCGTGTACATTGTAAAAAGATGATAACCGCGTCGCTGCAACCGTTATTGCAAAAAGACGAGAAGCTCTTCCAGTTGCCGGGCAGTGAGCTGGTGGTGGTCTTGCTGGGTCCGGGCACGGCTGAACGTCTGCAATATATGGTTGATCATCTGAACAGCCGTAAGATTATCTGGAACAAGACTGAGCTCGACATCGAGTTTGGCGCCTCTTGGGGGGAAGTGCCGGATGGAGAAAGCCTGCATCACACGTTGGGTCAGCTGAGCTGGCTCTCCGAGCAGTCCTGTGCCGGGCACAACGTCCTGGCGTTAACCAACAGTCTGGATGATGTCTCCGGTCAGACGACGGACAGAGTGCTGATGCTGGCCCGCATAAAACGCGCCCTTGATATCGGTGGGCTTCACCTTTACGCCCAGCCAATCCATAACGCGCGTGGGGAAGGGTACTTTGAAATCCTCTCAAGGCTTGAAAGCGAGGGGGAGATCATCACGCCTGATCGCTTTATTCCACTGATTGCTCAGTTTAACCTGAGCCACCGATTTGACCTGAACGTGGTGGAAAAATTGCTGATGTGGATGCGCAGCCATCCGTCCGAACGGGCCGGAACGCGGTTCTCCGTTAATCTGATGCCGCTGACGCTGATGCAAAATGAGATTGCGGCTGAGATCATCGCGCTTTTTGAACGCTACGCCATTGCGCCGCAAGATATCGTCATTGAGATCACCGAGGAACAGGCTTTCTCTGACTCGGGAAGCAGCATCAACAATATCCAGCAGCTGCGGGATTACGGCTTCCGCATTGCTATTGATGACTTTGGTACCGGCTATGCCAACTTTGAGCGCCTGAAGCGGCTGGAGGCCGATATTATAAAGATCGATGGCTGCTTCGTGAAAGATATCTGCACCGACAGCATGGATGCGATGATCGTGCAGTCCATTTGCAACATGGCCAAAACGAAATCGCTTTGTGTGGTGGCTGAATATGTGGAATCGGCTGAACAACGCGAGATGTTGCTGCGATTCGGCGTGGACTATTTGCAGGGCTATTTGATTGGTAAACCACTGCCCCTGACGGCGCTGGAGGCATAAAAAAAACCGGGAGCGATGGCTCCCGGTTTTTATTGCACGGTATGAATTACAGAACCAGTGCTGCAATAGAGGCAGACAGGACGCTCACCAGCGTTGAACCGTAAACCAGCTTCAGGCCAAAGCGAGAAACGACGTTACCTTGCTCTTCGTTCAGGCCTTTAATCGCACCAGCGATAATACCGATGGAAGAGAAGTTCGCGAAGGAGACCAGGAAGACGGACAGGATCCCTTCCGCACGAGGGGAGAGTGTGCTGGCAATCTTCTGGAGATCCATCATCGCCACGAACTCATTGGAAACCAGTTTCGTTGCCATGATACTGCCCACCTGCAACGCTTCGTGAGCGGGCACGCCCATCACCCAGGCAATCGGGTAGAAGATGTAGCCCAGAATACCCTGGAAGGAGATACCGAGTACGGCCGCAAACAGGGCGTTCAGCGCAGCGATCAGCGCGATAAAGCCAATCAGCATCGCGGCGACGATAATTGCAACCTTGAAACCCGCCAGAATGTATTCACCCAGCATTTCGAAGAAGCTCTGTCCCTCGTGCAGGTTTGACATCTGAATGTTCTCTTCGCTGGCATCCACACGGTACGGGTTAATCAGCGAAAGCACGATAAAGGTGCTGAACATGTTCAGAACCAGCGCCGCAACTACGTATTTTGGTTCCAGCATGGTCATATACGCGCCCACGATAGACATGGAAACGGTAGACATTGCGGTTGCCGCCATGGTGTACATGCGGTTACGGGACATCTTGCCGAGAATATCTTTATACGCAATGAAGTTCTCAGACTGACCGAGAATCAGCGAGCTGACTGCGTTAAAGGATTCCAGTTTGCCCATGCCGTTAACTTTCGATAACAGGAAGCCGATCGCACGGATAACCACCGGCAGAACGCGGATGTGCTGAAGGATACCGATCAGGGCAGAGATGAAGACGATAGGGCAGAGCACCTTCAGGAAGAAGAAGGCCAGACCCTGATCGTTCATGCTGCCAAAGACGAAGTTTGTCCCTTCGTTGGCAAATCCGAGCAGTTTTTCGAACATTTCGGAGAAGCCTTTCACGAAGCCCAGGCCTACGTTGGAGTTCAGGAAGAACCACGCAAGTAAAACTTCAATGACCAGCAGTTGGACAACATAGCGAATACGAATTTTTTTGCGGTCTGTGCTGACCAGCAATGCAAGTGCAGTAACGACAACGAGTGCCAGGACAAAATGAAGGACGCGGTCCATATTTGCTCCAAATATGAGGCAGGTTTAATTTCCGTGCACATTCTATGTAACAAGCACAAAGAAAACGAGATCAAGCCCACACTATAGTTACATCCTGTGACGAGTCTCAAAAATAGTGATCAACAATACATTTTTGTTATGTTAGGTAAATGAGTGAAAAGTTAAGTTTGTGTGCTACGCTTCACAAATGTCTGCGCATTTTCACATTCTGTGACCTTGCTCCACCTGCCTGTCTATCGTTCCTGACTATCAGAGAAATCATGTTAACCGTTACAAATGAACTTGATAATCATTCTCATTTTGATGGCATAAAACATAGCAAAGGCTATATTTCCAGAGGCAGAAATGACGAATAGTCGCGTAGAGAGTAGCAGCGGCAGAGCGGCACGCAAGCTGCGGTTCGCATTAATGGGACCGGCATTCATTGCCGCGATTGGCTACATCGATCCGGGTAATTTTGCGACCAACATTCAGGCCGGGGCCAGTTTCGGCTATAAACTGCTGTGGGTTGTGGTCTGGGCCAATCTGATGGCGATGCTGATTCAGATGCTCTCCGCGAAGCTGGGTATTGCTACCGGAAAAAACCTGGCGGAGCAAATCCGCGATCATTATCCACGTCCGGCAGTTTGGTTTTACTGGGTTCAGGCGGAAATTATCGCCATGGCCACCGATCTCGCCGAGTTTATCGGGGCGGCGATCGGCTTTAAGCTTATCCTGGGCGTCTCCCTGCTTCAGGGGGCGGTGCTGACCGGTATCGCCACTTTCCTGATTCTGATGCTCCAGCGGCGGGGACAAAAACCGCTGGAGAAAGTCATCGGCGGCCTGCTGCTGTTCGTCGCTGCCGCCTATATTGTTGAGCTGATTTTCTCCCAGCCGAATCTGGCGCAGCTGACGAAAGGGATGGTGATCCCGTCGTTACCCACTTCTGAAGCCGTTTTTCTGGCTGCCGGGGTGCTGGGGGCGACCATCATGCCGCACGTCATTTATCTGCACTCTTCCTTAACCCAGAATCTGCATGGCGGGACGAGTAAAGAGCGCTACTCCGCCTCGAAATGGGATGTGACTATCGCGATGACCATTGCCGGATTTGTGAATCTGGCGATGATGGCAACCGCCGCCGCCGCGTTCCACTTTAACGGGCATACCGGGGTTGCCGATCTCGACCAGGCTTACCTGACGCTGGAGCCGTTGCTGAGTCATGCCGCTGCCACTATTTTTGGTTTAAGCCTGGTTGCTGCGGGTCTTTCATCTACGGTTGTGGGGACACTGGCCGGGCAGGTGGTGATGCAGGGGTTCGTACGTTTCCATATTCCGCTGTGGGTTCGCCGCTCGGTCACGATGCTGCCTTCCTTTGTTGTGATCCTGATGGGGCTGGATCCGACCCGCATTCTGGTGATGAGTCAGGTACTGCTAAGTTTCGGGATTGCGCTGGCGCTGGTGCCACTGCTGATCTTCACCAGTAATAAATCGCTGATGGGCGAACTGGTGAATTCGACGTGGGTGAAGCGCGCCGGGTGGGCCATTGTGGTCGTGGTGGTGGCGTTAAACTTGTGGTTGCTGATAGGCACAGCCGCAGGCCTGTAAAAGAAAAAGGAGCCGGAAGGCTCCTTTTTGTTGTTAATGGTGATGGCCGTGACCGTGGCCTCTGCCTTTTCCGTGACCCCAGCCGCCACGGCGGTCGTCGCGATCGTTCCAGCCTTCGTGGTAGCCGCGTTCGTAAGCCTTACGCTTATCCCAGCCACGGTGATAGCCGTTATCGTGTTTCCACCAGCGGTTTTGACGCCATTCATAATGGCGATGCCAGTAGTCACGGTCGCGCCAGTAGCCACCGTCCCAGTATCTGCCGTAGTCATCACGATCGCCAATTTGTAATTTAATCGATGGCAACAGGGTGATTTCGCCCGCACTGGCGACCAGCGGGGCCGAAGCCAGTAATACCGCTGCAAGAATCAGTGACCTGAACATACTCTTCTCCTTCACGATCGGGGCCGCTGTGCGACCTGTTAACGCAATTTTACGAGTTGGTAAACATTCGTTTCATCGCCTCAACTCCTAAATCATGAACGAGAGCACTTTTTGCTAAAAGTATTTTTAATCTGAACTGGACAGGATCGTATCTATCGTCTTCAGCTCTTCTGCCGTGAACCGACAATTTTCAAGCACGCCTGCTGCATCTTCAATTTGTCCGGTCTTGCTTGCGCCGATGAGCACGGATGTCACCGCATCGTGGCGCAGGATCCAGGCCAGTGCCATTTGCGAAAGCTTTTGCCCCCGTTTTTCCGCCAGCGCATTCAGCTTGCGTGCCTTTTCCAGCTTTTTGTTGGTGATCTGCTCCGGGTTAAGGAACTTACTGCCGCTTGCTGCGCGAGAATCCGCCGGGATGCCGTTCAGATAGCGATCGGTCAACTGTCCGCCCGCCAGGGGGGAGAAGGGGATACATCCCACCCCTTTTTGCTGCAACACGTCCAGCAACCCCTCTTCAGGCGCACGTTCAAACATGGAGTACTTCGGCTGGTGGATCAGACATGGCGTGCCCAGATCCTCCAGTATTTCAATCGCCTGTCTTGCCACTTCTGCCGGGTAGTTGGACAGACCGATGTACAGCGCCTTGCCCTGACGCACCACATGGTCAAGCGCTTTCATGGTTTCACGTAGCGGCGTTTGTGGATCCGGGCGGTGGTGATAGAAAATATCGACATACTCCAGCCCCATACGCCTGAGGCTCTGGTCCAGGCTGGCGATCAGATATTTACGTGAGCCCCAATCGCCGTAAGGCCCGTCCCACATGGTGTAGCCCGCTTTGGTGGAGATGATTAGCTCATCGCGCCAGGGCAGGAAATCCTCCTGCAAAATGCGCCCAAAATTACGTTCGGCCGAACCAGGAGGGGGGCCGTAATTATTGGCAAGGTCAAAATGCGTAATACCCAAATCGAAAGCACGCTGTAAAAGTTGACGGCTGTTTTCGAGTAACGTCGCGTCGCCAAAATTATGCCAAAGCCCCAGCGAGATGGCGGGAAGCTTAAGGCCGCTTTGTCCACAGCGGCGATATTGCATTGTCTGATAACGATTTTTGTCAGGCTGATAACCCATTGGCGAGACCTCTGGCGCTGGAAAGAAACATCAGTGTATACGTTTACACTAACCTGAAGAAAATGAGCATAGCTCAGCTTTTTTCGTAAAGCATTCTTTCCAGACCCTGATTGTCGCCAATTCTGGACACGCTTCACGCTTATTTAATACTCAGAGTGAGGTCAACGTCAGAAGGACACTTATAATATGCGTACCCCCTATTGCGTCGCCGATTACCTGCTGGACCGACTAACAGATTGTGGTGCCGATCATCTGTTTGGCGTGCCAGGCGACTATAACCTGCAATTTCTCGATCACGTGATAGACAGCCCGGACATCTGCTGGGTGGGCTGTGCCAATGAACTGAACGCGTCTTACGCCGCAGACGGCTATGCCCGCTGTAATGGCTTTGCCGCGCTCCTGACGACATTCGGCGTTGGGGAGTTAAGCGCCATGAACGGTGTGGCGGGCAGCTTTGCCGAACATGTTCCCGTCCTCCATATTGTGGGGGCCCCGGGTATGGCGGCGCAGCAGCGAGGAGAGTTATTGCACCATACGTTGGGTGACGGCGAGTTCCGCCATTTCTATCATATGAGCGAACCCATCACCGTTGCACAGGCGGTACTTACCGAACAAAACGCCTGCTATGAAATTGACAGAGTCCTGACCACTATGCTGCGGGAGCGCCGTCCGGGCTACCTGATGCTGCCCGCTGATGTGGCGAAAAAAGCCGCTACGCCCCCTGTAAGCGCTCTCACTGTTAACCCCGCGCCAGCTGATTCAGCCTGCTTGCAGGCGTTCCGTGAGGCTGCCGAAAAGCGCTTGTCCACGAGCAAACGCACCGCGCTGTTAGCGGACTTCCTCGTACTCCGCCATGGTCTGCGCACGGCCCTTCAGACGTGGGTGAAAGAGGTGCCGATGGCACACGCCACCATGCTGATGGGCAAGGGCATTTTTGACGAACGACAGAGCGGTTTTTACGGCACCTACAGCGGATCGGCGAGCGCCGCGCCGGTCAAAGAGGCCATCGAGGGGGCTGATACGGTGCTGTGTATTGGCACGCGCTTTACCGATACGCTCACTGCCGGGTTTACCCACCAGCTGACGCCGGACCAGACGATAGAGGTTCAGCCCCACGCGTCCCGCGTCGGCGACGTCTGGTTTACGGGTATCCCGATGAGGGAGGCCATTGAAACGCTGACAGCGCTGTGTAAAACCTATGTTCGTGATACGCGAGCGCCATTGGATTACAGCGGCTTTTCGTTCCCGACTATCGAAGGGGCGCTGACTCAGGAGAGCTTCTGGCGTACCCTGCAAACGTTTATCCGCCCCGGAGACATTATTCTGGCTGACCAGGGAACGTCTGCTTTCGGCGCTATCGATCTGCGTTTACCGGCGGACGTGAACTTTATCGTCCAGCCGCTGTGGGGATCGATTGGCTACACGCTGGCGGCGGCATTTGGCGCGCAAACGGCGTGTCCGAACCGACGCGTGATTGTCCTGACGGGTGACGGCGCCGCGCAGTTGACCATTCAGGAGCTGGGATCGATGCTGCGCGACAAACAGCGCCCGATTATTCTGGTGCTTAACAACGAAGGATACACGGTGGAAAGGGCCATCCACGGGCCGGAGCAGCGCTATAACGATATTGCCCTCTGGAACTGGACGCAGATCCCGCAGGCGCTGAGCCTGGCGCCTCAGGCAGAGTGCTGGCGCGTCAGCGAAGCGGAAGCGCTGGCGGAGGTGCTGGATAAAGTGGCACACCATGAGCGGCTTTCGCTGATCGAGGTGATGCTGCCGAAAGCCGATATCCCGCCGCTGCTGAGCGCGCTGACCAAAGCGCTGGAGGCGCGCAATAACGCCTGATTACCTGTCGTTTCGCCATCCCATCAGCATCGGTTTGCCCGCCAGCAGGAGCCAGGCGGGCAACATCACGATACAGAGCAGCGGCAGAAGCGTGGTATCCGGCACGACAACGGCCGCCATAAACAGGCTCAGCCACGCATCGCGCGTGACCACCAGTACCAGCCCCAGAATGGAACAGGAGACGGTAATCGCCGCAGGGACAGCGTCAACGTGCTCATGCAGCATCAGCCCCAGCGCGACGCCAACAAATACCGCCGGGAAGATTCGACCTCCCCTGAAACCACAGGCCGCAGCGACCACCAGCGCCGCCAGTTTTACCAGCGCGAACAGCAGATAATCGGAGACGCTAAAGACCTGGCTGAAGGCCAGCTGCTGCATCTCGTCCAGACCCTTAAACAGCGTAACCGTCCCGCCGATGGCGCCTAAAACGCCCAGAATAAAACCCCCCATGCCCAGAATCAGCACCGGATGCTTCAGCCTGTGCATCAGGCGATGCAGGCGAGGGAGACACCACACCGCGACCATCCCCAGCGCAATGGCGATCGCGACGACGACGGCACCGCTGAAAATATCGGTGAGTTGCATCTGGCCGTAGTGGGGGATGGTGAGTGAAAAATGGGGATGGAAAAACAGGCTGGTGGTGAGGGCTCCCGCAGCGGCGGCCATTAGCGGCGCGAAGAGTTTATCCCATAGCGGTACTTCATGATCACTGCTGAGGGTTTGCGAAAAAATGAGCGCAGCCGCGACCGGAGTGCCAAACAGCGCCCCGATGGTGCCTGCTGACGCCAGGATCGTCCAGTCCAGCGCGCCAACGCGCGGGAAAAGACGCGCCCCCAGAAAGACCGCCAGCGCGATATTAACCGCCATAATGGGATGTTCAGGCCCGAGGCTTACGCCGCCCGCAAGACCGATAATCAGCGCGATAATAAGCCCCGGCAGAGCAGAGGGAGAGACAGGCGCGCCAATCAAGGGTTCCAGTGCCGGGTCCGGCCCGGCATGACCCGGGCTATAGCGGATCACCAGCCCTACGGCAATCCCGGTCAGGGTCAGCATCATCATGATCCAGCCCGGCGAGTCAATGCTGATGCCGAGTTTTACCGGAAGCGCGGTCCATAAAATCGTTTGCAGCACCGCCGCCACTTTCATGACGACGATGAGCACCAGGCTCGACGCCACGCCAATAATCAGCGCCGGGACAGCCAATAACAGCATGGTTCTGGCTCGCGGATGGAGCATGATGATTTCCTTGTACAAAACGGCTTAACGTTACTTTGCACAATCAGCATTGTGGCAATAGTGCAAAAGGTGCTGAAACGGTAAAGTTATAATGTGACGAAGATCGATAATCCATGGGCAGTCACCTTCTGGTCGTTGTTGTTATCACGCCTTGAATTTACAGTGTCCCAAAGATTTATTCTGACTTTAGCGGAGCAGTAGAAGAATGACAAAGTATGCTTTGGTAGGTGATGTAGGCGGCACCAACGCGCGCCTTGCCCTGTGCGATGTGAACAGCGGTGAAATTTCTCAGGCGAAAACCTATTCAGGGCTGGATTACCCAAGCCTGGAAGCGGTGGTTCGCGTCTATCTGGAAGAGCATAAAGTGAGCGTTGAAGACGGTTGTATCGCTATTGCCTGTCCGATCACCGGCGACTGGGTGGCGATGACCAACCACACGTGGGCCTTCTCAATTGCCGAAATGCGGAAAAACCTCGGCTTCTCGCACCTTGAAATTATCAACGACTTCACTGCGGTTTCCATGGCTATCCCAATGCTTAAACCAGAGCATCTGATTCAGTTCGGCGGTACGGCCCCGGTTGAAGGCAAACCGATTGCCGTTTACGGCGCAGGCACCGGCCTGGGGGTGGCGCACCTGGTCCACGTCGACAAACGCTGGGTCAGCCTGCCGGGCGAGGGCGGTCACGTGGATTTTGCGCCGAACAGCGAAGAAGAGGGCATTATTCTGGAGGAGCTACGCGCCGAGATTGGGCACGTGTCGGCCGAGCGGGTGCTTTCTGGCCCGGGCCTGGTGAACCTGTATCGGGCGATTGTAAAATCAGACGGTCGTCTGCCTGAAAATCTGCAACCTAAAGATGTGACCGAACGCGCGCTGGCCGACAGCTGTATTGACTGCCGCCGTGCTTTGTCGCTGTTCTGCGTCATCATGGGGCGTTTTGGCGGCAACCTGGCGCTGAACCTTGGCACCTTTGGCGGGGTCTATATTGCGGGCGGGATCGTGCCGCGCTTCCTCGATTTCTTTACCGCCTCCGGCTTCCGTGGCGGCTTCGAAGACAAAGGCCGCTTCAGGAGCTATGTCCAGGACATTCCTGTTTACCTGATTGTCCAAGACAACCCAGGCTTACTGGGCTCCGGGGCGCATCTGCGTCAGGTACTGGGTCAGATCCTCTGATGCTCATTCCCCTCTCCTGCGGGAGAGGGAACGCGCTACAGGTGCATGAGCTGGCGGAACTCTTTCACCCTGCTGCGGCTTACCGGCACCTGGAAATCCAGATCCTTTAGCCGCAAAATATAGGTGTTATTAAACCAGGGTTCGATTTCGCGGATCTTGTTCAGGTTGACGCAGAACGAGCGGTGGCAGCGGAAGAAGTGAGCGGCCGGGAGTTTATTGCAGAATTCGGTGATGTTCATCGCCATGACGTAGGATTCACGCCGCGTATAGACAAACGTCATTTTTTCATGCGCTTCGGCATAGTAAATATCGTCGACAGGCGTGACGATGATCCGTTCGTCCTTCACCAGATTAATCGTGTCGTTTTCCCGCGCTACCGGGCTGGCACTGGCGGGTAATGCTTGCTGCTGCCACGCGGCTTCCAGCTTATGCAGCATGCTGATAATACGCGACTCCTGATACGGCTTGAGAATATAGTCAAACGCCTCAAGCTCGAATGCCTCCACGGCATGCTCCTTCCACGCGGTGACAAACACAATAAACGGCTTGTGGGCGAACTGATTGATATTTTGCGCCAGCAGGACGCCGTCCAGCGACGGAATATTAATATCGAGGAATATCGCGTCGACCCGGTTATGCTGTAAAAATTTCAGCACGTCCAGACCATCCTCAAAACAGCCAACAATCTCCATCTGGCTGTGGGTTTTGATAAGCCAGCTCAACTCCTGTTGAGCCAGAAATTCATCTTCTACGATGATGACTTTCATCTGTTACTCCGGCCTACGGCAACAAGGATATCGGGGCATTCACGGGCGTTCGCTCATTCGGAACATAAAAGGCAATTTCGGTGCCCGGCTCAAGACGATGAATATGCAGCCCGTCACCGTACAGCAGTTTGACCCGGTGATGCACATTCAGCAGTCCGATCTTGTTGCCCGGCATTTCGTTTGATTTGACGCGCTCGATGACTTTCGGATCGATGCCGTGCCCGGTATCGCGCACGGCGATGCGCACGCGGTTACCGCTTTCCGTCACGCTAATCGTTACTACGCCTTTGCCTTTACACGGCTGAATACCGTGAACAATGGCGTTTTCCACCAGAGGCTGGATCAGCAGGCTTGGGATCACGCAGCTGACCTCTTCATCAATATCGTAAATGACCGTGAGCTTATCGCCAAAGCGTGCCTGCTCGATGGCGATGTAATCCTTGATTTGATACAGCTCTTTTTTGATGTCGATCTGCTCGTCGTCTTTTAGCTCAATGTTGTAGCGCAGATAGCGCGACAGATTAAATATCAGCTGCCGCGCGGTATCCGGATTCAGACGGATGGAAGAGGAGATAGCGTTCAGCGCGTTAAACAGGAAATGGGGATTGATCTTGCTTTGCAGGGCGCGCAGCTCTGCCTTATTTGCCATCTCGCGCAGCTGCTCTGCACGCGAAACCTCAAGTTGAGTGGAGATAATCTGCGACAGGCCAATCGCCATCTCCTGGAGCGAGGAGGTGATTTGGTGCGCATGGCAGTAGTAAATTTTCAGCGTCCCCGTGACCACGCCTTTTTCCCACAGCGGGATCACCAGCATTGAGTGGATCTCTGGCGTCCGGTGGGCTTCATCATTGTTTTTAATGATGATTTTTCCGTAGTTAATCGCCTGTCTGGTGGTCGGGCTGATGGTATCGTCGCTGTCGCGATAATTGCGCTCCCCGACGCCAACGTAAGCCAGCACGTGGTCAATATTGGTGATGGCGACCGCATCGGCGTGAATATCACGGCGGATGATATCGCAAACCTGACGTAAAGATTCGGCGTTAACGTGTCGGAAAAGCGGCAGCGTCTTGTTGGCAATATCCAGCGCCAGCTTGGCCTGACGCGCGGCGCTGGCCTCTTTTTCGCCCTCCACGCTTTGCACCAGCAGCACGATAAACCCGATACAGACGCTCCCGAGGATCATAGGAATACCGATCTTCGAGACGATATCCAGCCCCAGCGCAACGGTTGGCGCCCAGACGATGACCAGGATCATGGTCAGCGTTTCGCAGACCATCCCCGCGATAATCCCTGCACGCCAGTGCTGCTTTTTCGGGATTTTGCGGTTAATCCAGCCCGAGAGCAGCCCGGCAATAATGCTGGTGATAAAGCAGGGGACTGCCGTCACGCCGCCTATATCAATCAGGTATCGATGGGTGCCGGCGATGATACCTGTGATAATCCCTACCCAGGGACCAAAGAGGATCCCGCCCGACATGACGGCGATGATGCGCACGTTCACCAGCGAGCCTTCTACCGGCACCCCGGACCAGGTGCTGAACAGGGCAAACATCGAAAAGATAAACGTGACGGCCAGCAGCTCTTTTGGCGAATGGGCAGATTTATGCAACAGTTCGCGGAACAAGCGGATGCGGATAAGGAAAAAGAGACAGATCAGCATTAATGCCGCGCGGTCGAACACCGCGAGGAGCATATTGAAGATTTCGTGCACGGTCAGGCCTGGGAAAACGGGAAAAAGCTATGATAGAAAACATAGGGCCTGATGACCAGCTATCCATCAGATTTATCAAATGGGGAAAAACCATAATTCTCAAAGGGGATTGCTGGCTTTTGACTGAAAGCCGGTGCTTTTCCGTTTGGGGAGAAAAGCCAGGTAACGATACTGAAAATATTGTGTTAAATCGTAGCGCTTAAAACTGCCTGTTCGCGATAAGAGTTCCGCTTTTCACTGCAATCGCATTCCCGTTTTAGCGCAAAATATTGTTTTGCCGTTATCCTCTCGACAGCGTCTTTTTCTTCAGGTTATTTTCTAAGCACGCCACACGGGTGGCAGCGTCGCTCGGACGGTCCGGGCGCTAACGTGACTCTGAGGAATCTATGGCTGAATTCAGTCCTGAACGCCGTTTTACGCGTATCGATCGTCTCCCCCCTTATGTTTTCAATATCACTGCTGAACTGAAAATGGCTGCGCGTCGGCGCGGCGAAGACATTATCGATTTCAGTATGGGTAACCCTGACGGCCCAACGCCGCCGCATATCGTTGAGAAACTCTGCACGGTTGCCCAGCGTCCCGATACCCATGGGTATTCCACCTCACGCGGCATTCCACGCTTACGTCGGGCGATCTCCCGCTGGTATCAGGATCGTTATCAGGTCGATATCGATCCTGAAAGTGAAGCGATTGTGACCATTGGCTCCAAAGAGGGGCTGGCCCACCTGATGCTGGCGACGCTGGATCACGGCGATACCGTACTGGTGCCGAATCCGAGCTACCCCATTCACATCTATGGGGCGGTGATTGCCGGCGCGCAGGTGCGTTCTGTCCCGCTGGTGGAAGGCGTCGACTTCTTTAACGAGCTGGAACGGGCGATTCGTGAAAGCTATCCGAAGCCGAAAATGATGATCCTCGGTTTCCCGTCAAACCCAACAGCACAATGCGTTGAACTCGAATTCTTCGAGAAAGTGGTCGCGCTGGCTAAGCGTTACGACGTGCTGGTGGTACACGATCTCGCCTACGCCGATATCGTTTATGATGGCTGGAAAGCGCCGTCAATTATGCAGGTACCGGGTGCCCGCGATGTGGCGGTTGAGTTTTTCACCCTGTCGAAAAGCTACAACATGGCGGGCTGGCGAATTGGTTTTATGGTGGGAAACAAAACGCTGGTGAGCGCCCTGGCGCGTATTAAAAGCTACCATGACTATGGCACCTTTACGCCGTTACAGGTCGCGGCCATCGCGGCGCTGGAAGGGGAGCAGCAATGCGTGCTCGATATTGCCGCTCAGTACAAACGCCGCCGTGATGTGCTGGTAAAAGGGCTTCATGAAGCAGGCTGGATGGTGGAAATGCCTAAAGCCTCTATGTACGTCTGGGCGAAAATCCCTGAGCCGTATGCGGCGATGGGTTCTCTGGAATTTGCCAAAAAACTGCTTCAGGACGCGAAGGTTTGCGTCTCTCCAGGCATTGGCTTTGGTGACTACGGTGACACGCACGTGCGTTTCGCGCTGATTGAAAACAGCGACCGTATCCGTCAGGCAGTGCGGGGCATTAAAAGCATGTTCCGCGCGGATGGCCTGCTTGCAGCGAAGAGCGTTGCGGAACAACCCGAGTCGTAACGGACACCAAAAAAAACAGGCGCCAACGGCGCCTGTTTTTTTGACTGCATTTTCTTAACTAGATCATCAGAGCAAACGTTCCGGCCCAAACTAAAACAATAACCGAAATGCCCATAAAGAAATATTTCACGTTTCATCGCTCCGCGTATCTTCCGGTACGCATTAAAAAAACAGAGTCCAACTGAGTATAGAGAGTTGAAATCATGCGAAAGGGGAAATCGGAATTATCCCGTGACGTCGCTAACTTCAGCTCTGAATTCTGTGCTTTCCTGTCGCCAGACGGCGCTAATGTACGCCTAAATTTCAGGAGTGACAAGAGGCATTTTTTTAAATAATTTCCTACACTTACGAGTGTCGTGGAACGGCGACAGTTTGATTTCGGTACGCAATAAATGCCTGTTGAGCGACGGTCGAAAAAAGCCGTTACGCACTGCGATTACAGGTGTTTGAAAAGGTTAGTTTCTTAGCGAAACTAACCTTCGAAAGGGGTCAGATATAGAGCGAGGCTTCGCCCAAGGGGCGGGTTTTAAAGCGGCGGTGCATCCACAGATACTGCTCAGGCGCACGCATAATTTCAAACTCAATCACCTTATTGATAAAGGTCGCGGCTTCACTCTCATCTTCAGGATAGTTCGCCATCTCTGGGGAGATATGCAGACGATAGCCTGACTTATCCGCTTTTCTGACCATGGTCACCGTCAACATCGCGGCGCCTGAGAGACGTGAAATCACAAAGGTACCGTTCGTCGTAGCGACATCTTTAACCGCAAAGAAAGGGGCAAAACTGCTGCCTTTAGGACCGTAGTCCTGATCCGGGGCAAACCAGACGGCTTCACCTTTTTTCAGGGCGCCAACCATACCGCGGAGATTGTTACGGCTGATCATCGCCTTATTTGAACGCATGCGGCCCCGCGTTTGTACCCATTCCATAAGCGCGCTGTTATGCGGGCGATAGGTTGCCATCATTGGCTGACAAAGACCCATAACGCGGCCGCCCAGCTCAAGCGACATAAAATGCACACCCACAACCATCACGCCGCGGTTTTGCATCTGGGCACGTTTCAGGTTATCCAGGCCTTCCACGTCAAACCATTTACGGACACGCTCGTCTGGCCAGAACCAGGCCATACCGGTTTCAAGCAGCGCCATACCGATAGATTTAAAGTTTTCCGCAATCAGCGTTTCGCGCTGCCGCGCATTGTAATGCGGAAAGCACAGTTCGAGATTTTTTCGGGCAATGGATTCACGACGCTTAAGAAAGTAACGCGATGCGCTGCCGAGCTTAGAACCCAGGAAACGGATCACGGGATATGGAAGTTGAACCAGCAGCCAAAGTACGCCAAGGCCGAACCATGTAAACCAGTAGCGCGGGTGCAAAAACGCCCGCTGAAATTTGGATTGAGACAAAATAGTGGAACCTTTGTAAAGCCTGTTAAGGTAGCGCAGACTTCGCGATACCACGTGCCATTAAGACCGTAGGACGAGGTCATGGTTGCAGGCTTTACCGTTCTTTACGACGTTGCCTGGCCATTGCTGACTTGGGTGGGCGGCATAATGTAGCACCGTTATACATTATGAGCCATCACTCGTTTTTGTTGAAAAAAGCGGCAATTACGGAGTGGTTTGATTTTGCTATTGTTAAATCTGCGTTCCCGCATGTCTCCTGAAGGTGCAGACCATGGAAACCTACCTGCAAACGGTGAAAGAAGAGTGGGTGAAGCTGATTAATGAAACCGATCCCGATGTGCATCGGCTTGCGACTGAGCTTGCCAGAGACAACGCAACTCCCCTGGTCGCTGAATTCTATTGTGTTGTGCTGGCAGATCCATCGGCAGCTGAATTCCTGACAACCGAACAGGTGGAGAGGCAGCTTCAGGAGGCGCTTCGTCGCTGGCTTATTGATGTGCTTTCATGCCGTGTGGAGCAGGTTGAAGAGCAGATGCGGGCGCAGCAGCGCGCTGCGGATGTTCATGCCCGTATTGGTATTTCGGTTGATTTAGTTGAAATGGGCTTCCGTGTTCTGAAAAAGCTGCTGTTACCTGTCATTACTACCAGCGCCCATTCGCCTGAGGTGAAGCTGCATATTTATCACTACGCGATAAACAGTATCGATCTGGCCATGGAAGTGATGTCGCGGGCCTATGTATTTAGCGAGAACAATGCGGCGAAAGAGGACGAAAATTATCGCATCTTTTCCTTAATGGAGAACGCAGAAGAGGAGAAGGAGAGACAGACCGCGGCGCTGCTGTCATGGGAAATGGTGCTTCTGTATAAGATCACGCTTAATTCCAGTATCGGCAACAGTCTGCCGCTGGGGCAGTCTGAATTTGGACTGTGGTTTAGCCATAAAGGTCGGCACTATTTCAGCGGCATCGCTGAGGCCGGTCATATCTCTCGTCTGATTCAGGAATTCGATGACCTTTTTAACGAGGTCCGTCTTGCAGGGCAGGGTCTGAGTGATAAAGCGCAGCGGGATAAATTCTTGCAGCGAATGCGTAATACCCTCTCGCAAATCATCACGCTTTTGCGCGAACTGTTTGACGAAGTGTCGCGACACGAGGTGGGGGTTGATGTCCTGACCCGCCTGTTGAATCGCCGTTTCCTGCCAACCATCTTCAAACGCGAAATCCTGCACGCCACCCGGGCGGGAACAAAGCTCTCGACGCTGCTGATTGACGTCGACAAATTTAAACAAATCAACGATACCTGGGGGCACAATACCGGGGACGAGATCCTGCGAAAAGTCTCCGGCGCGTTCTACGACAACGTGCGAACCTGTGATTACGTTTTTCGCTACGGCGGCGATGAATTTCTGATTGTGCTAACGGAAATCTCAGAGGTGGACGCGCTGCGAATTGCCGAGCGTATCCGCAGGCGGGTGGAAAAAATCAAGGTTAACTCCCCAACCGGCGATATTATCCCGCTCTCCCTCTCGATAGGCGTTGCGATGTTCAACGGGCATCCCGATTACGAGCGATTGATTCAGGCGGCGGATGAAGCCTTATATGGCGCGAAACGGCGTGGCCGAAACTGCGTGGAGCTTTGGAAGGGGGCGTAAGGAAAGACAGAAGTGTCCCCTGCAGGAATCGAACCTGCAACTAGCCCTTAGGAGGGGCTCGTTATATCCATTTAACTAAGGGGACGAAGCGGCAAGAGTATAGCGTTATTTACACTTTTCGTTAAGCGCATTGCCGCCTGACTGGTCAAAGAGTCACCGTTTACGCCGATTTTTCGGCAGTTTTATCCTTTTTTTCCTGAGCCTTAAGTTCGGCCTTACGCTTGTTGGACATGTCGTTACGGATTTGTGCATGGCTCAACAGCGCAAAGATAAAGGTCCCGCCACAAATGTTGCCTGCGAGGGTTGGCAGGGCGAACGGCCAGAAAAAGTCACTCCAGTGGAGTGTGCCGTTAAATACCAGATAAAGGATTTCAACGGTTCCGACAACAATGTGTGTGGTATCGGCGAGTGCGATAAGCCAGGTCATCAGGATAATTACCACGATTTTCGCGCTGCCCGCTGACGGGAACATCCAGACCATAGTGGCGATGATCCAGCCGGAAATTATGGCATTAGAGAACATTTCAACCGGCGTGTTTTTCATCACATCCATGCCAATTTTCACAAATGCGTCGCGGGTCGGTTCATCAAATATTGGCATATACTCGAACGCCCAGGCGGCTATGCCCGTACCGATCAGGTTACCCAGCAGCACGACGCTCCACAGGCGCATCAGTAAACCGAAATTACCGAGGGTCGGATTTTGCATGACGGGCAGTACGGCAGTGACGGTATTCTCCGTAAATAGCTGCTGTCGCGCCATAATGACGATAATAAAGCCGAACGTGTAGCCTAAATTTTCCAGCAAAAAACCGCCCGGCACGCCTTCCAGCTGAACGTGAAATATCCCTTTGGCGAGCAGAGAGGCGCCCATCGACAGACCGGCTGCAATGGCTGACCACAGCAGGGCCATCGCGTCGCGCTCCATCTCTTTTTCCCCGTCCTGGCGAATATGCTCATGAATAGCCATGGCGCGCGACGGCAGGCGATCTTCATCGACTTCTATCTCTTCTCCCCGGTCTTTCTCCTCACTTTCAATCTCAAGCTCCTCTTTGCTTTCACCAATTTTCTCTTCGCTAATGTCTTTCATAACAGCTCCTTCGGGGTAATTGCTCATTTAAGCGTAGCGGCTTTTAGCGCTTTCCCCGTGGGGATGCTCTTAAATTGCTGAAAATGGCAATAAAGGTGAGACATCTCTTTCAAAGCCAATATAAAATTGCCAGCGAAACGAATTCTGAAAGACAGGCTATGCTGAAATTAGCGTGATGACGCGAGCGGGTCGTCATTGTCCTCGTAGACATCGGTAAGCGTGCTGTTACAATCACTTGCACGTTTCAGGCGGAGCATCACAGGCTCCGTCACAGATGGCATTCAACGATAGCCATATTGAACAGGGAGAAATTTATGAAGCTTCGGCTGTCGGCGCTTGCGCTGGGCGTAACAATGCTTGTGGGCTGCGCCAGCTCTGGCGAGCAAACGGGACGCTCCGATCCTCTCGAAGGATTTAACCGTTCAATGTACAGCTTTAACTATAATGTGCTGGATCCATATCTGGTTCGTCCGGTTGCCGTGGCATGGCGTGACTACGTTCCGCAGCCGGCGCGTAACGGGCTGAGCAACTTTACCAGTAACCTGGAAGAGCCAGCGGTTATGGTGAACTACTTCCTCCAGGGCGACCCGTATCAGGGGATGGTGCATTTCACCCGCTTCTTCCTGAACTCCCTGCTGGGTATGGGCGGCTTAATTGATGTCGCAGGCATGGCGAACCCGAAATTACAGCGTGAACAGCCGCACCGTTTCGGCAGCACGCTGGGTCATTATGGCGTAGGTTATGGTCCGTATGTGCACCTGCCATTCTACGGCAGCTTTACCGTGCGTGATGATGGCGGCGACATGGTGGATACGCTGTATCCTGTACTGTCATGGCTCACCTGGCCGCTGTCGATTGGTAAATGGACCGTGGAAGGAATTGAAACGCGTGCGCAACTGCTGGATTCTGATGGTCTGCTGCGTCAGTCTTCCGATCCGTACATCATGGTCCGCGAGGCCTACTTCCAGAACCATGACTTTATTGCCAACGGCGGTAAGCTGAAGCCGGAAGATAATCCGAACGCGAAAGCCATTGAGAACGAATTAAAAGATATCGATTCGGAATAAATAAAAAAGGTGAGCAATGCTCACCTTTTTTAATCGTGTTGGGATTAGAACGCGTAGTTGAAGTTGGTACCAAACAGCCAGGCTTTACCTTCAGAGGTAAACTCGTATGGGCCTTCCTGGAAGGTCACCTTCTGGCCATGCATGTACGACACGCCCGCGTCGATAGAGGCATTCTCGTTGAACGCGTAGGTTGCCCCCGCACTCACCCAGAAACGGTCCTGATCCGGAATGGAGATAGAACGTTTATCGGCCGGTACCGGGCTGTCATCAAATGCCACGCCGGTACGGAACGTCCAGTTGTCATCCATATAATAGGTCGTACCAAGCGCGATACGGTAAGCATCGTGGAAGCTTTCGTCTTTATAGAACAGCGTCTGGCCGTTGCTGCCGGTGGCTTTAAGCTCCTCGAACTGGCTCCAGCTGGTATACGCGAGGCTGTAGTGAATTGCCCACTGCGGCGCAACGCGGTTATAACCTGACACTTCCCACATTTCTGGCAGATGCAGCGACAGTGAGCCCGGTACGGTTTGATTCGAGGTACCCCATGGAATGGTGGTACCTGCGCCTGGCACCATACCGTTGACTGGGCTCAGGATGCCGCTTTTGTAATCGCCATCGAAATCAATTTTCACTTCTGAGCGATAGGTCAGACCCCAGCGGTTGTTTTTATCCAGTTCATACAGGATACCGGCGTTCCAGCCGTAACCCCATTCATCACCTTTCAGGCTGGCAATTTTATTGCTGTTTTTTGGCAGCGCAGCAGTTTGCTCCCCGGAGTAACGCTCGATTTTTGCATCGGCGTAGACAGCATCAAAGCCCAGACCAAAGCTCCAGTTATCGTTCAGACGATATGCGCCGCTCAGGTTGAGGTTCAGGGTCGTCAGGTCGGTTTTACCGCCGTATTCCCCGGCCGGATAGTTGTTATTGAATTCCGTTGCCAGGCCATAGTTAGAGGTGACAGAGGCACCCCAACCAAACTGTTCATTGATTGGCGCAACAAAGTGCAGGTTAGGCACCCACGCGGTCGGCGCAATGTTATCCGCCTTCAGATCTGCGCCGGTGAACTGAGATTTGCCAGAAATATTGACATCAGGATCGATGTAAACCGCACCGGCAGAGAAGGTAGGGCGATCAAACATCATGATCAGTGCCGGGTTACGACTCGCGTTGCCTGCGTCATCGGCAATCGCACCTTCCCCGGAATACGCACGGCCAAGGCCAGAGGAAGAAAATTCGTTTAACTGGAAGCCCGCTGACCAGGCGGACGTTGAGACGATTGCCACTGCAACTGCTAAAGCAGTTTGTTTGAACAGGGTTTTCTGGCTCATGACCATAACCTCATTGAGTTATTTTTATTCAATAATTGTTACATACCGTAACAGGAGCGCGAAGTGTAGGGTCTGAGGTATGACTTACAAATCAGACCAGTGGCGAGAGTATAGGTCTGACCAGCTGGGATGTTGCAAGTTTGTTTATTAATATTTTCAGATATGTTTCTTGAAACGAGATCTGGTTGGCAAAATTGTGACCAGTGCGATTCCTCTGAAAAGGGGAATTTTGTTTTAGATCATTTTTTAGTGTGATATTGCTCACTTATCCGATTTTGCGCCATTAACGGCTGGAGGGGGCTCGTTCGGGGGCGTAAAATAGACGCATCGTGTTTATCTCGCGCCCTGCGCGAATACAGAGGAAATTGAGCTATGAGTAAATGCAGTGCTGATGAAACCCCGGTTTGCTGCTGTATGGATGTTGGCACCATTATGGACAACACCGATTGCACCGCCTCTTACAGCCGCGTATTCCCTAACCGCGCTGAAGCGGAAGAGACGCTGGCCGCGCTGAGCCAGCGCGCGCGTGAAGTCGAATCCGATCCGTGTGAAATCAAATCCACCTTCACGGAAGTGGAAGGCGGCGTGCGGCTGGATATCGACTTTGTGTTCGCCTGCGAAGCAGAAACGCTGATCTTCCAGCTGGGCCTGCGTTAATACTTTTTGCACGGGCCTACGATCGTGTAGGCCGGTTAAGGCAACGCCGCAACCCGGCAACAAATCTCACAAATGCCTCTGCCATGCAGGGGCATTTTCTTTTTCTTCTCTGTGCCTTAGCTCGCAATTTTTGGCTTCCCCGATTGGCTCAATGTAAAAAAATAGTTAAGACTATTATCAGGTCAGACCACTTAATGTGTGCGCAAAATTTTTTTACAGGGGAGTGTTATGAGTCAGGCATTACCGCTTATCACCCGACACGGTGACCGCATTGCCATTGTCAGCGGGTTACGTACGCCGTTTGCGCGTCAGGCAACCGCGTTTCACGGTATACCGGCTGTCGAACTGGGAAAAATGGTGGTGGGGGAGATGCTGGCTCGCAGCGAGATCCCGCCAGAGGTTATTGAGCAACTGGTTTTCGGCCAGGTGGTGCAAATGCCGGAAGCGCCCAATATCGCACGTGAAATCGTGCTGGGCACCGGCATGAATGTTCACACCGACGCATACAGCGTCAGCCGCGCCTGCGCCACCAGTTTCCAGGCGGTGGCGAACGTGGCGGAAAGCCTGATGGCGGGGACCATTCGCGCGGGGATCGCCGGCGGCGCGGATTCCTCATCCGTGCTGCCCATCGGTGTGAGCAAACAGCTGGCCCGCATCCTCGTGGATGCCAACAAAGCCCGGACCACCGGTGCGAAGCTCAAACTCTTCTCGCGTTTACGTCTGCGCGACCTCATGCCCGTGCCACCTGCCGTTGCTGAATACTCCACCGGCCTGCGTATGGGCGACACTGCCGAGCAGATGGCAAAAACCTACGGTATTACCCGCGAACAGCAGGATGCACTGGCGCATCGCTCGCATCAGCTCGCTGCGAAGGCCTGGTCGGAAGGCAAACTTGCCGACGAGGTGATGACGGCTTACATCCCGCCTTTCCGCGAACCGCTGGTGGAAGATAACAATATCCGTGGCACCTCGACGCTGGAGGATTACGCAAAACTGCGCCCGGCGTTTGATCGTAAACATGGCACCGTTACGGCGGCCAACAGTACGCCACTGACGGACGGTGCCGCCGCCGTGATCCTGATGACGGAATCCCGGGCGAAAGAGCTTGGCATAACACCGCTGGGCTATTTGCGTAGCTACGCCTTTACCGCCATTGATGTCAGGCAGGACATGCTGCTCGGTCCGGCCTGGTCCACGCCGCTGGCGCTGGAGCGTGCGGGGTTGACGCTGGCTGACTTAACCCTGATCGATATGCACGAAGCCTTTGCCGCACAAACCCTGGCAAACATTCAGCTGCTGGCAAGCGAGCGCTTCGCGCGCGATGTACTGGGCCGCGCCCACGCGACCGGCGAAGTGGATCAGAGTAAGTTTAACGTGCTTGGCGGATCCATCGCCTACGGCCATCCATTTGCGGCGACCGGCGCGAGAATGATAACCCAGACTTTGCACGAGCTGCGTCGCCGCGGCGGCGGTTTTGGTCTCGTTACCGCCTGTGCGGCGGGCGGCCTGGGTGCAGCAATGGTTCTGGAGGCTGAATAATGGAAACGACATCTGCATTTAACCTGGCTGTTCGCCTTGATAACGTGGCTGTTATCACCATTGATGTACCCGACGAAAAGATGAACACCCTGAAGGCCGAGTTCGGCGTTCAGGTGCGTGCGATGCTCAGACAGATCCGCGAAAACAAAGCGATACGTGGCCTGGTATTTATCTCGGCAAAGCCGGATAACTTTATTGCCGGGGCCGATATCAACATGATTGCCCGGGCGAAAAGCGCTCAGGAAGCAGAAGACCTGGCCCGTCAGGGGCAGCAGGTAATGGCGGAGATCCATGCGCTGTCGATACCCGTTGTCGCTGCGATCCACGGGGCCTGCCTGGGCGGTGGGCTTGAGCTGGCGCTGGCCTGTCACAGCCGAATTTGTACCGACGATGCGAAAACCGTACTCGGACTGCCGGAGGTACAGCTTGGATTGCTGCCCGGTTCAGGTGGCACGCAGCGCCTGCCGCGTCTGGTGGGCGTCAGTACGGCGCTGGAGATGATTTTAACCGGTAAACAGCTGCGCGCCCGTCAGGCGTTAAAGGCGGGTCTGGTTGATGAGGTCGTTCCGCACGCCATCTTGCTTGAGGCCGCCGTTGAGCGGGCGCTGAAAGGTCGTCAGGCGAAACGCCCTCTGCCGGTGCGCGAGCGTATCCTCGCCGGGCCGCTGGGGCGCACGCTGTTGTTCAATATGGTGGGTAAAAAAACCGAGCAAAAAACCAAAGGGAACTATCCGGCAGCGACGCGCATTCTGAAGGTGATTGAAACCGGTTTATCGCAGGGCAGCAGCAGCGGTTATGCTGCGGAAGCGAAAGCCTTTGGCGAGCTGGCGATGACGCCGCAGTCGCAGGCGCTGCGCGGCATTTTCTTTGCCAGCACGGAGGTTAAAAAAGATCCGGGCAGTGAAGCTGAACCGGCTCCGCTGCGTGCCGTTGGCGTTCTGGGTGGTGGGCTGATGGGCGGCGGCATCGCATTTGTCACCGCCAGCAAAGGCAAATTGCCCGTACGTATCAAAGATATCAACCCAAAGGGTATCAACCACGCGTTGCAGTACAGCTGGCAGAATCTTGATCGCAAAGTGAAGCGCCGCCATATCAAGGCCTGTGAGCGTGATAAAACCCTCTCGATGATCACTGGCGCCACCGACTACAGTGGGTTTGCACACCGCGATCTGGTGATTGAAGCCGTGTTCGAAGATCTCGCCCTTAAGCAGCAGATGGTGGCGGACGTTGAACAGCATTGCGCGCCGCACACCATTTTCGCATCAAACACCTCGTCTTTGCCGATCGGCGACATCGCTGCGAAAGCCGTGCGCCCGGAGCAGGTGATAGGGCTGCACTATTTCAGCCCTGTCGAAAAAATGCCGCTGGTGGAGGTTATCCCGCATGCCACAACCAGCCCGCAAACTATTGCCACCGTGGTGAAGCTGGCGAAAAAACAGGGCAAAACCCCGATTGTGGTCGCGGACAAAGCCGGCTTCTACGTCAACCGCATTCTGGCGCCGTACATTAACGAAGCGATGCGGTTGCTGACGGAAGGGGAGAAAATTGAGCACGTCGATGACGCCCTGGTGAAGTTTGGCTTCCCCGTCGGCCCAATCCAACTTTTGGATGAGGTAGGAATTGATACGGGGACTAAAATTATCCCTGTGCTGGAAGCGGCTTATGGCGATCGTTTTGCGCCGCCTGCAAACTTTGTTTCCGCAATTTTGAAGGACGATCGCAAAGGCAGAAAAAATGAACGCGGTTTCTATCTTTACGCCGTGAAAGGGCGTAAAAGCAAGAAACAGGTCGACCCTTCGGTTTATGCGCTTATTCCTGTCACGGGTCAGGGAAAACTGTCGGCGGTTCAGTGTGCTGAGCGCTGCGTGATGATGATGCTCAATGAAGCGGCGCGCTGCTTTGGTGAGCAGGTGATCAAAAGCGCGCGGGACGGCGATATCGGCGCCGTGTTTGGTATCGGTTTTCCGCCATTCCTTGGCGGTCCGTTCCGGTATATGGATACCCTCGGGGCGGGTGAAGTGGTTGCGATCCTGCAACGTCTGGCCTCGCAATATGGTCCACGGTTTACACCTTGTGACGAATTATTGCAGATGGCGGAACGGGGTCAGACATTCTGGCCCGCAAGGGAAACTGATTGCGTAAACTGAAGTCAAAGAAGGGTAAATCCTGAGGTGATGGAACCTGTTCTGGCGAAATTGTAAACAGAGATTGACTATACTTACGCCATTGAGGTAAAAAACAGCGTTTCATTCACCGAATGGATCAGGCACAATGCCCGGCCATCGGGTTTTCTACCTCAGAGCATTAATCGCGGGTAGTTAACGCCGGTGATTCTGGTTAACAAAAGCGGTGCAATATGCAAGTTTTTATCATGCGTCACGGCGACGCGGCACTCGATGCCGCCAGTGACTCAGTACGTCCTTTAACCGTCTGTGGCTGCGACGAATCCCGTCAGATGGCGACATGGCTTAAAGGTCAAAAAGTGGACATTGAACGCGTTCTGGTGAGTCCGTTCCTGCGGGCAGAACAGACGCTGGATGTGGTAGGGGAGTGTATGAACCTGCCATCCAGTGTGGATGTTCTCCCTGAACTCACGCCGTGTGGCGATGTTGGCCTTGTCAGTGCATACCTTCAGGCGCTGTGCAATGAAGGTGTCGCTTCCGCACTGGTCATTTCCCACCTGCCGCTGGTCGGCTATCTGGTATCTGAGCTGTGCCCGGGCGAAACGCCACCGATGTTCACAACGTCCGCCATTGCCAACGTCACCCTCGACGAAACCGGCAAAGGGGTCTTTAACTGGCAAATGAGTCCGTGCAACCTGAAGATGGCAAAAGCCATCTGACGTGACGTGCGATATGGCGGGGTGCAGCGTGCCTCCCGCCATCCTGTCAGGGCAATTCTGGCGGCTGCCACTCCTCCACCTCAATCAATACCAGCAATGCGGCATCTCCGCCGTACTCTTTTGGCGCCTGATGAAAAGCCATCACGTGTGGATGCTGAGCCAGCCACAGCGGTGTCTGTTGCTTAAGAATATGTTTGCCGTGGCCGTGCATCACGCAGGCGCAAAAAACATGCTCGCGACGACATGCCGCGATCAACGCCCCCAGCTCCTGTTTCGCCTGCATCTGGGTCAACCCATGCAGATCGAGGAACAGCTCCGGCGAATAATCTCCCCGGCGTAATTTTTTCAGTTCAAAATGGCTGACGTCTTCGCGCACGTATTTCACCGCACCCTGCGTATTTAGCAGCGGCTGAAACTCATCTGAAAAATAGTGGCTGTTATCGGCCTGCTCCTGGAGCAACCGTTTGACCGGTACCTCGCTGACTTTTTTACGCTGCGGGCGATGGACAATGGTGTCGTGCGTGATTTGACGCGTCCCGGTCATCAGCTGGCGGAAGAGAGCCTGATCCTCCTCGCTGAGCGATGTTTTCTTTTTCATTCGTCATTCTCATCTCGTATTTCCGATAGTGTACCCGACTAAACGCATTTTTTAACCTCAAGCGGTACGCGTCATTGCTGATTTATCGCCGTCTTCATGGCAAACTAGCCGCCGAAAATTATGCGAGCATGCCCTGGAGGAAAGAGTGGATAAAATTTTTGTCGATGAAGCAGTAAACGAGCTGCATACCATACAGGACATGTTGCGCTGGTCGGTTAGCCGCTTCAGCGCCGCCAATATCTGGTACGGACACGGTACCGACAACCCGTGGGATGAGGCCGTGCAGCTGGTGCTGCCGTCTCTCTACCTGCCGCTGGATATTCCGGAAGACATGCGCACCGCGCGCCTGACCTCCAGTGAAAAACACCGCATCGTTGAGCGCGTGATCCGTCGCGTAAACGAGCGCATTCCGGTGGCTTACCTGACCAACAAAGCCTGGTTCTGCGGCCACGAATTCTATGTTGATGAGCGGGTGCTGGTGCCGCGTTCGCCGATTGGCGAGCTGATCAACAACCATTTTGACGGCCTGATTAACCATCAGCCGCAGCACATTCTTGATATGTGCACCGGCAGCGGCTGCATCGCCATTGCCTGCGCGTACGCCTTCCCGGAAGCGGAAGTGGACGCCGTCGATATCTCCACCGACGCGCTGGCCGTCACCGAACACAACATTGAAGAGCACGGGCTGATTCATCACGTCACGCCTATCCGCTCTGACCTGTTCCGCGACCTGCCGACGCTGCAATACGACCTGATCGTCACCAATCCGCCGTACGTGGATGCAGAAGATATGTCCGACCTGCCGAACGAGTACCGTCACGAGCCGGAGCTGGGCCTGGCGTCAGGCTCTGACGGGCTGAAGCTGACCCGCCGCATCCTGGCCTGCGCGCCGGATTATCTGACCGACGACGGCGTTCTGATTTGTGAAGTAGGCAACAGCATGGTACATCTGATAGAGCAGTACCCGGATGTGCCGTTCACCTGGCTTGAGTTCGACAACGGCGGTGACGGCGTCTTTATGCTGACCAAGGCGCAGCTGCTTGATGCACGCGAATACTTCAGCATTTACAAAGATTAATCCAGCGGGCTTCGGCCCGTTTCACAACGCTCAAACACAAACAACAACATCGGAGCCGTGATGGCAGGAAACAGTATTGGACAGGTATTCCGTGTGACCACCTTTGGCGAGTCGCACGGTCTGGCACTGGGTTGTATCGTTGATGGCGTCCCGCCAGGCATCGAACTGACCGAAGCCGATTTACAGCATGACCTTGACCGTCGTCGTCCGGGTACCTCTCGCTACACCACGCAGCGTCGCGAGCCGGACCAGGTCAAAATTCTCTCCGGCGTATTTGAAGGCCGTACCACAGGAACCAGCATTGGTCTGCTGATTGAAAACACCGATCAGCGTTCTCAGGACTACGGCGCGATTAAGGACGTTTTCCGTCCTGGTCACGCCGACTATACCTACGAACAAAAATATGGCTTTCGCGACTATCGCGGCGGCGGACGTTCTTCCGCGCGTGAAACCGCGATGCGCGTGGCGGCAGGGGCAATTGCCAAAAAATATCTCCAGCAGAAATTCGGCATCGTTATCCGCGGCTGTCTGACCCAGATGGGCGACATTCCGCTGGCAATCAAAGACTGGGATCAGGTAGAGCTCAACCCGTTCTTCTGCGCCGATGCCGACAAGCTGGACGCGCTGGACGAGCTGATGCGTGGCCTGAAAAAAGAGGGCGACTCCATTGGTGCGAAAGTCACCGTGGTGGCCGACGGCGTGCCGGCTGGCTGGGGCGAGCCGGTATTTGACCGCCTTGACGCCGACATCGCCCACGCGCTGATGAGCATCAACGCGGTGAAAGGCGTTGAAATCGGCGACGGTTTTGACGTGGTCAAGCTTCGCGGCAGCCAGAACCGCGACGAAATCACGAAGGCGGGTTTCCAGAGCAACCATGCGGGCGGCATTCTGGGCGGCATCAGCAGTGGGCAGCAAATTATTGCCAATATCGCGCTGAAGCCAACGTCCAGCATTACCGTCCCGGGCCACACGATTAACCGCGCTGGCGATGAAGTTGAGATGATCACCAAAGGGCGTCACGATCCGTGCGTGGGGATCCGCGCGGTGCCGATCGCAGAAGCGATGCTGGCGATCGTGCTGATGGATCACTTCCTGCGCCAGCGCGCGCAGAATGCGGATGTGACGACCACCATTCCACGCTGGTAACTATGAAAAAAACCGCAATCGCTCTGCTGGCGCTGCTGGCCAGTGGAGCAAGCCTGGCCGCTACGCCGTGGCAGAAAATCACCCACCCGGTAGCGGGGAGCGCGCAGTCCATTGGCGCTTTCTCCAACGGGTGTATTGTCGGTGCGCAGGCGCTGCCGTTGCAGTCGGACACTTATCAGGTGATGCGTACCGATCAGCGCCGTTATTTCGGCCATCCTGACCTGCTGCTGTTTATTCAGCGTCTTGGCAACCAGGTGCATAACCTGGGGCTGGGGACGATGCTGATTGGCGATATGGGGATGCCTGCCGGTGGTCGCTTCAACGGCGGTCACGCCAGCCACCAGACCGGACTGGATGTGGATATCTTCCTGCAATTGCCGAAAACGCGCTGGAGCTCAGCGCAGCTGCTGAAACCGCAGGCGCTGGATCTGGTCTCGGCCGACGGTAAACGGGTCGTCGCCTCGCGCTGGTCGCCGGAAATTTCCAGCATGATTAAGCTGGCGGCAGAGGATAACGACGTCACGCGGATCTTTGTTAATCCGGCCATCAAGCAGCAGCTTTGCCTGGATGCGGGAACGGATCGCGACTGGTTGCGTAAAGTGCGCCCGTGGTTCCAGCACCGGGCGCATATGCATGTTCGCCTGCGCTGTCCGGCGAACAGCCTGGAATGTGAAGATCAGCCGCTGCCACCGCCTGGCGATGGTTGTGGTTACGAACTGCAAAGCTGGTTTGAACCGGCCAAGCCTGGAACCTCTAAGCCTGAGAAGAAGACACCGCCTCCGTTGCCGCCTTCCTGCCAGGCGCTACTGGATGAGCATGTACTTTAATGGATAATTTCGTCGATCTGTTCATGGTGTCACCGCTGCTGCTGGCGGTGCTCTTTTTTGTTGCGATGTTAGCCGGATTTATCGATGCCCTGGCGGGCGGCGGCGGGTTGCTCACCGTTCCGGCGCTGCTGGCGGCAGGCATGAGCCCTGCCCAGGCGCTTGCCACCAACAAACTCCAGGCATGCGGCGGTTCGCTCTCCTCGTCGCTCTATTTCATCCGGCGCAAAGTGGTGAATCTCGCCGATCAGAAGCTCAATATCCTGATGACGTTTATTGGCTCAACGGCGGGTGCGCTGCTGGTCCAGCACGTACAGTCCGACATTCTGCGCCAGATCCTGCCGCTGCTGGTTATCTGTATCGGCCTCTATTTCCTGCTGATGCCAAAGCTCGGGGAAGAAGATCGACAGCGTCGTCTTCACGGCCTGCCGTTTGCGCTGATTGCCGGTGGCTGCGTCGGTTTTTACGATGGCTTCTTTGGCCCGGGGGCAGGTTCGTTTTATGCGCTGGCATTCGTGACGCTGGCCGGATTCAACCTCGCCAAATCCACCGCCCACGCCAAAGTCCTCAACGCGACCTCCAACGTTGGCGGTCTGCTGCTGTTTATCATTGGCGGCAAGGTTATCTGGGCAACCGGGTTTGTGATGATGGCAGGGCAGTTTTTGGGCGCGCGCGCAGGCTCGCGTCTGGTATTAAGCAAAGGACAAAAGCTGATCCGCCCGATGATTGTTGTCGTCTCGGCGGTAATGAGCGCCAAACTTCTTTATGACAGCCATGGACAGGAGATCCTCACCTGGTTGGGGATGAACTAATGAACAGTACGCATAACTACGAACAGCTGATTGAGATCTTCGATAGCTGTTTTGCTGATGATTTTAATACCCGTCTGATTAAAGGCGACGACGAACCGATCTATCTTCCTGCTGATGACGAGGTTCCGTATAACCGCATCACCTTTGCCCACGGCTTTTACGCCAGCGGTTTGCACGAAATTTCGCACTGGTGTATCGCCGGGAAAGCGCGTCGCGAGCTGGTGGACTTTGGTTACTGGTACTGCCCGGACGGGCGCGACGCCGCCACCCAGGGGCAGTTCGAAGATGTGGAGGTGAAACCTCAGGCGCTGGAATGGCTGTTCTGCGTAGCGGCGGGTTTCCCGTTCAACGTAAGTTGTGACAACCTCGAAGGCGACTTCGAGCCAGACCGTATCGTCTTCCAGCGCCGCGTTCATGCGCAGGTGATGGATTATCTTGAGAAAGGCATCCCGGCACGTCCGGCACGCCTGATCGAGGCTTTACAGAATTATTACCACACGCCGGAGATCACGGCGGAATGCTTCCCTTGGCCGGAAGATCTTTAACAGAGGAAAGAAGATGATCGCAGAATTTGAATCACGCATTCTGGCGTTAATTGATGACATGGTGGAACACGCCAGTGATGATGAGCTGTTCGCCAGCGGTTATCTGCGTGGTCACCTGACGCTGGCTGTAGCCGCGCTGGAAGCCGGGGACGATCACTCTGCCGACGCCGTTCACGCGGAAGTCACTCGCAGCCTGGAAAAAGCCATTCTGGCCGGGGAACTCTCTCCGCGCGACCAGTCTTTAGTGCTGGGCATGTGGGACAATTTGTTCCAGCAGGCGAAAGCGAAGTAAGTGTATCACCACCCTCTCCCACAGGGAGAGGGCCGGGGTAAGGGCACCAGACCGCACCCTACTTGACCATTTTCCCCTTCAGCAATTTCCGCACCCACAGTCGGTTTGGATTCAGCCCCGCGAGCGTAACCCTGTCCAGCGGAACCGGCTCGTCGCTCATTTGCGCGGCTAACGCTTCAGCCAGCAGCGGCGCGGAGCATAATCCCCGCGAGCCTAAGCCACCCAGCATAAACAGCTCGGGATGAACGGGCGCGCTTACCGCCGTTTCTTTGTTGTCAGCAAGATCCTGATAGACTTCAAGCGTGGCGTCATAGTCCGGCACGTTTCCCGCCATCGGCAGGTGATCGCGGGTCGCGCAGCGTACGCCGCAGCGCGCCTGACCCTCACTGACATTCACCTCTTTTGCCCACGACGCATCCGGGAAACAGTCGAGCAGGCGCTGGCGGTTTTGCTGCTGATCCGCTTCGCTGTACTGCATATCTGTTTCACCGCGATGGTAGCTGGCACCGATGCAGTGATGGCCGTTGGACGGATTTTGCGGCGTCAGGTAGCCGTCGTAACACAGCACCTGACGCAGCTTGCTCAGTTGGGGGGCGGTTGGGATATGGCTCACCTGGCCGCCAACTGGATAAACCGGCAATGACGCTGTCTGGGTAAACTGGCTGATATGATGCCCGTTGGCCAGCACAACGCTGGCATGCTGGACCTCTTTGCCGTCAGCGAAACGCAGTTTCCAGTGCGCAGTGCGGCTTAGCGATTGAACCTTATGGGCATAATGCACTGTCAACCCACGCGACTGCCCGAGGGCTATCGCCGCAGAAGTCAGTTCAGCCGGACACAGCCAGCCGCCGAGTGGATACTGAATACCCCCGCAGCCGGTGTCGACGCCAGCGGTCTCAGCAACCTGCTGTGCCGTCACTGCATGGGCGATGGCCTCCGGCAGACCCAGCGACAGCATTTGTGTGATTTTCTGCTGGCTCTTCTCGTCCCAGCCGAGCTGCGTCACGCCGCACCAGTTGTGGTCGAACGCAACCGGCAGGCTATCGTAAAGGCGGCGAGCAAACGTAAACGCCGCCGGGAAGAACTGGAACAGTGCCGGATCGTGTGAACTTAATAAGGGATAAAGCGCGCCCTGACGGTTGCCTGATGCGCCCGTCGCCGGCGCCTCGTCAGCGCAGTAGAGCGTCACCTGCCAGCCACGGTGCAGCAGCGCCAGCGAGAGCAGGGCGCTGGCGATACCCCCGCCCACAATGGCGACCTCACGCGAGGTGCTGGCGCGACGGGCAAACCAGGGGGCCTGCGCCGGGATCGCCAGATCCTGTTCCATCACCCCGACCAGCATGTCGCGTTTGCGGCCAAAGCCTTTGGTTTTCCGCATGGTAAACCCCGCCTCCTGCAACCCACGGCGAACAAATCCCGCCGAGGTGAAGGTGGCAAGCGTCGCGCCCGGGCGCGCCAGACGTGCCATGGCGCTGAACAGGTGCGGGCTCCACATGTCCGGGTTTTTGGCGGGCGCAAAACCATCCAGGAACCAGGCGTCCACCTTCTGATTCATTGAGTCATCGAGCTTATCGGTCAGGTCGCTAATGTCGCCAAGCCACAGGTCGAGCGTGACGCGTCCGTCGTCCAGAATCAGACGATGACAGCCACCGATAGCCGGAGGCCACTGGGCCTGAAGCTGTTCCGCCCAGTGGGTAAGCTCCGGCCAGCGCTGATGGGCAAGCCGCAGATCGTGCGCGGTAAGCGGAAATTTTTCGAAACTGATGAAATGTAATCTTTGTAAGGTAGCCTCGGGGTGTGCAGTGCGAAACTGGTCGAACGCCTGCCAGAGGGTCAGAAAATTCAGCCCGGTGCCGAAACCGCTCTCCGCTACGACAAACAGGCTGCGCGGATGCTCAGGGAAGCGGGTGCTGAGATGATTTCCTTCGAGGAAGACATAGCGCGTCTCTTCCAGTCCGTTATCATTAGAAAAGTAGACGTCATCAAAATCTCGGGAAACAGGTGTACCCTCAGCGTTGAATTCGAGGTTGGCAGGTTGTATGGCGTTTTGTTTCACGTAAGTTACTCGTCCGACAGGCAGTGGCACGATCTTAGCGATGTGAGCCCATCGGTGCAAATTTCCACAGAAAATGGCTGATCGGACTTGTTCGGCGTACAAGTGTACGCTATTGTGCGACTCGAAACTTTTTATAGTGCGACTTACAGAGGTATTGAATGAAACGTGCAGTGATTACTGGCCTGGGCATCGTTTCCAGCATCGGTAATAACCAGCAGGAAGTCCTGGCATCTCTGCGTGAAGGACGCTCCGGGATCACTTTCTCTGAAGAGTTTAAAGATTCTGGAATGCGTAGCCACGTATGGGGTAACGTTAAACTGGACACCACCGGTTTAATTGACCGTAAAGTGGTTCGTTTCATGAACGATGCCTCTATCTACGCCTATCTTTCCATGCAGGAAGCGATCAAGGATTCTGGTCTGAGCGAAGACGCTTACCAGAACAACCCACGCGTGGGCCTGATTGCAGGCTCCGGCGGTTCCTCTAAAGCTCAGGTGTTCGGTGCTGACGCCATGCGCAGCCCGCGCGGCCTGAAAGCGGTCGGTCCATATGTTGTGACCAAAGCCATGGGGTCAGCGGTTTCCGCGTGCTTGGCAACGCCGTTCAAAATCCACGGTGTGAACTACTCCATCAGCTCTGCATGTGCGACCTCCGCACACTGTATCGGTAATGCGGTTGAGCAGATCCAGCTGGGCAAACAGGACATCGTATTTGCTGGCGGCGGCGAAGAGCTGGGCTGGGAAATGGCCTGTGAGTTCGACGCGATGGGCGCACTGTCCACCAAATACAACGAAACGCCAGACAAAGCGTCCCGTACTTATGACGCACACCGCGACGGTTTTGTTATCGCTGGCGGCGGCGGTATGGTTGTGGTTGAAGAGCTGGAACACGCGCTGGCGCGTGGCGCGCACATCTATGCTGAGATCGTGGGCTACGGCGCAACGTCTGACGGCGCTGACATGGTTGCTCCATCCGGTGAAGGCGCGGTGCGCTGCATGAAGATGGCGATGCACGGTGTTGATACTCCAATCGACTACCTGAACTCCCACGGCACCTCAACGCCGGTAGGCGACGTGAAAGAGCTGGGTGCGATCCGTGAAGTGTTCGGCGACAATAGCCCGGCTATCTCTGCAACCAAAGCCATGACCGGTCACTCTCTGGGAGCGGCGGGCGTGCAGGAAGCGATCTACTCTCTGCTGATGCTGGAAAACGGCTTTATCGCGCCAAGCATCAACATCGAAGAGATGGACGAGCAGGCGGCTGGCCTGAACATCGTGACCGAAACCACCGAACGTGAGCTGACGACCGTTATGTCCAACAGCTTCGGTTTCGGCGGCACCAACGCCACGCTGGTGATGCGTAAGCTGAAAGCGTAAGCGTTTGAAGGTATAGTAGAAGGGAGCCGCGCGGCTCCCTTTTTTTATGCCTGAACACGGAGTTATGCATGAAGGCTGTTACCCCTGAGAAGAGCGCTCCTTCCGGGAACCTTTCCCTTTTCCGCATCGCCTTTGCGGTGTTTCTGACCTATATGACCGTTGGCCTGCCGCTGCCGGTGATCCCCTTGTTCGTTCACCAGGAGCTGGGCTATGGCAACACCATGGTCGGTATTGCGGTGGGCATTCAGTTTTTAGCGACGGTATTAACCCGGGGCTACGCCGGTCGCCTGGCGGATCAGCACGGCGCAAAACGCTCGGCGTTGCAGGGCATGTTTGCCTGCGGGCTGGCGGGGGGAGCCTGGCTGCTGGCGGCGCTGTTGCCGATAGATGCAGCGTATAAATTCGCGCTGCTGGTGGCAGGGCGTCTGATCCTCGGCTTTGGCGAAAGCCAGCTGCTGACCGGCACCCTTACCTGGGGAATGGGGCTGGTGGGGCCTGCGCGTTCCGGAAAAGTGATGTCCTGGAACGGGATGGCGATTTACGGCGCGCTGGCGGCAGGCGCACCGCTGGGGCTGCTGATCCACAGCCAGTTTGGTTTTGCGGCGCTGGCAGGCACCACCATGGTATTGCCGCTGCTGGCGTGGGCGTTTAACGGTTCGGTGCGTAAGGTGCCCGCCCATAAAGGCGAGCGTCCTTCGCTGTGGAGCGTGGTGGGGCAAATCTGGCAGCCGGGGCTTGGGCTGGCGCTTCAGGGGGTGGGCTTCGCGGTTATTGGTACCTTTGTTTCCCTCTATTTCATGAGCCGCGGCTGGGCGATGGCGGGCTTTACGCTGACGGCCTTTGGCGGCGCGTTTGTATTGATGCGCGTGCTGTTTGGCTGGATGCCGGATCGCTTTGGCGGCGTGAAGGTGGCCGTGGCGTCACTTGTCATTGAGACCGTGGGTCTGGTACTGCTCTGGCAGGCGCCCTCTGCATCCGTTGCGCTGCTGGGTGCGGCGTTGACCGGCTGCGGCTGCTCGCTGATCTTCCCGGCGCTGGGCGTTGAAGTGGTGAAACGCGTGGCTCCGCAGGTGCGCGGCACGGCGCTGGGCGGCTATGCGGCGTTTCAGGATATCTCATACGGGGTCACCGGGCCGCTGGCCGGGGTGTTAGCCACCTCGTTTGGCTACCCGTCCGTCTTCCTGGCCGGTGCAGTTTCTGCGGTGGTGGGGATTGTGGTGACGCTGATGGCGTTTCGCAGGTCGTAGTTTTTGCCCGGTGGCGGCTGCGCC
>NZ_JADBRE010000022.1:59099-92259 GCF_014930525.1 Enterobacter cloacae complex sp. S1 | reverse complement strand
CAGGCCAGCTCGCAGGTTTTACACCCGGTGCAGCGGCTGGAATCAATAAAAAATCCATACTGGGTAGTCATCGGTTAATCCTTATGCCTTCTCGATCTGCACCAGGTTCGTGTGCTGCGGGTTGCCCTTCGCCAGCGGTGACGGGCGGTGCGTGGTCAGGGTATTGATGCAGGAGCCGTGATCGACACGATCGCCATTCATGTTGGCGTCATGCCAGGCGCCCTGGCCCATCGCGCTTACGCCGGGCATGATGCGCGGGGTGACTTTCGCGGCAATACGCACTTCGCCGCGGTCGTTGAAGACGCGCACCCTATCCCCGTTTTTGATTCCACGTTGCTCCGCATCCACAGGGTTAAGCCACACCTCCTGGCGACAGGCGGCCTGGAGCACATCCACGTTGCCGTAGCTGGAGTGGGTACGGGCTTTAAAGTGGAAACCGAACAGTTGCAGCGGGAATTTGCTGCGCTCGGGCGCGTCCCAGCCTTCAAAGGTTGAGGTATAGACCGGCAGCGGGGTGATGGTTTCGTCTTTTTGCAGTTCCCAGGTTGCCGCAATATCCGCCAGCTTGCTGGAGTAGATCTCGATTTTGCCCGACGGGGTTTTCAGCGGATTGGCATCCGGATCGTCACGGAATTTTTTATAGGCCACAAAATGTCCGTTAGGATCTTTGCGCTTATAAATACCCATTTTTTTCAGCGCATCGTAGGATGGCAGCAGCGGATCTTTGGCGACCATTTTGGCGTACAGGTAGCGCAGCCACTGCTCCTGCGTACGGCCTTCGGTGAATTTCTGATGGATATCCGGTCCGAGGCGTTTCGCCACTTCACTCATGATCCAGTAGATGGGCTTGCGCTCGAACTTCGGGGCGGTAACCGGCTGGAGGAAAATCAGGTATCCCATGTTTCCGGCGTAATCGTTGGGGATGATATCTTCCTGCTCGACGGTCATCAGATCCGGCAGAACAATATCGGCATACTTCGCGGACGAGGTCATGAAGTTATCGATGACGACGATCGTTTCGCACTTGCTCTCATCCTGCAAAATGTCGTGAGTTTTGTTGATATCGGAATGCTGGTTGATGATGGTATTACCCGCGTAGTTCCAGATGAACTTGATCGGCACATCGAGCTTATCTTTGCCGCGTACGCCGTCGCGCAGGGCGGTCATCTCCGGTCCACGGGCAATGGCATCCGTCCAGCTGAAGCAGGAGATTTGCGTTTTCACCGGATTTTCCGGCAGCGGCATGCGTTCGATGGTGATGGTGTAGGTCGATTCGCGCGCGCCGCTGTTGCCGCCGTTAATGCCGACGTTGCCGGTCAGGATCGGCAGCATGGCGATGGCGCGGGACGTTTGCTCCCCGTTAGCCTGACGCTGTGGGCCCCAGCCCTGGCAAATGTAGGCCGGTTTCGCCGAACCGATTTCACGGGCCAGCTTAATGATGCGATCGGCAGGGATGCCCGTTATGCGAGACGCCCACTCCGGGGTTTTCGCGGTTTTGTCATCACCCTGGCCGAGAATATAGGCTTTGTAATGACCATTAGCCGGTGCGCCTTCCGGCAGGGTATTTTCGTCATAACCCACGCAGTATTTATCGAGGAAAGGTTGATCGACCAGATTTTCATTAATCAGCACCCACGCAATACCTGCCACCAGCGCGGCATCGGTGCCCGGACGAATCGGGATCCACTCGTCTTCACGCCCTGCGGCAGTGTCGGTGTAGCGCGGATCGATAACGATCATCCGCGCGTTTGACCGTTCGCGCGCCTGCTCAAGGTAGTAAGTGATCCCGCCGCCGCTCATGCGCGTTTCCGCCGGATTATTGCCGAACATCACGACCAGTTTGGTGTTTTCGATATCCGATGTGCTGTTGCCGTCGTTGCTGCCGTAGGTGTAGGGCATTGCGCAGGCGATCTGCGCGGTGCTGTAGGTGCCGTAGTGGCTGAGGAAGCCGCCGTAGCAGTTCATCAGGCGCGCGACCAGCGAGGCGTAAGGGGAGGAGCGGGTGATGTTGCCACCTACAATTCCGGAGGAGTAGTTAATGTAGACCGCTTCGTTGCCGTATTTTTCGACCACGCTTTTCAGGCTCACGGCGATGGTGTCCAGCGCTTCTTCCCAGGTGATACGCTCAAACTTGCCTTCTCCGCGTTTGCCCACGCGTTTCATCGGATAGTTCAGACGGTCTGGGTGATTAATGCGACGGCGAATTGAACGGCCTCGCAGACAGGCGCGAACCTGATGGTTGCCGTAAATATCCTCGCCGGTATTATCCGTTTCAACCCAGTAGACTTCGTCATCGCGAACGTGCATCCGCAGGGCGCAGCGGCTACCGCAGTTCACCGAGCAGGCGCCCCAGACGACTTTGTCTTCTGCGGGCTGAATAGCGTACTGCACAGCGGCGGCGGCGCTTTTCAGACCAAAAGGTAATGCGATCCCACCGGCGGCAAGCGCCAGTGATCCTATGGCAGTAGATTTAACCAGAGTTCGACGGCTTATACCGCTGTGATGTTCAACTTCGGACATAACTCACCCCATCATTGTTAATAATTATTTTCACCCGTGACTACAACCGGGCTAATGATGGGGGGAGTGTTACTTATTTAGAGGTATTAAATATTAATCCTCGTCAAATCAGGGGAATTGAGTGGGAAAATCATTGCGGCTCAGCGGGCGCATTCTCTTGCGTACCTGCGCCGCTCACCGGGTAGTTGCCGCTACTGATGCGGGTGTACAAAATTTTGAAAGTATCGTTGGCACAATGCCCAACGACCTGCGCATCCGGCTGATCGGCCTGATCGTTCGGGACGATGTTCAGGGTAAAGCCAGACTCCGGTACGCCGTTGTTGATAATCTTCTGCTGAATGTCGCTTTTCACGCGCTCGCAGGAGTCCGGGGCCGCAAGAAGAGCGGGTGAAGCACTCATTAACAGCAGGGCGGTAATCCAGGGTAACCGTTTCATCTGTAGCTCCTTTTCACTGTGTGGACTATAAGCATAGCAGGGTTAGGGTAAGCTTTTGTTTTTGGACCTGTCTTTCTGAATTGTCCTGGAGCCCTGCCTGCGTCATAAAATAAATTGCGAATAATGGTGCTGATTGTCTACCAGATAAGAAGGCAGGGTGCGTTTTGATACCTCTTGCCTGACCAGTTTTCGGTCTCGTCCCCAGATATCTTCGGCGTTGGTAATAACCTTCATAATATGTTCCGGGTTATTAAATTCCGGCAGATCGTATTCGGTATGAGAAATGGTAGACATTTTTTCGGAAATTCTTTCTGGAGTCATTACCCATGAGAAATGCCAGCCGCCATCTTTCACAATTTTATTATTGATTTTTAGCCAGTTCCATTTAAACCATGACCAGTTTTTATCTTTGCGCGCACGCTTCCAGTTTCTGAAAGATTCAGGCTCACCGTGGAAGAAATGCTTAAGGTTGTAATAGGACGTCGCGCGGGGCAAGGTACATTTTCTCGGCGTACCATCCGTGTTGTGAACCTGGAGATTAAACTGATAGTTGAACACGTTTTGATGAATAGTCGTGCAGAGCGCGCGCGGATTAATGGCCCTGACCGTGTCGGGAGAGAAGATTTCGTCAACGTCTGACACCAGAATCAGATCGTCGTCTGCCGCGTCTTTTAACCCGTTCATAATGGAGTTGCGAAGCGCTGCTTCATTTGCCCAGGCATCAACCTGGTTATTATCCGCACGGTTTAAAATAGGCTGCGCGTCAAAAGGCACGTAAATGATTTTGTCTTTGAATTTGGCAAACTTTGTAATATCGAAATGCAATTCTCTCGGTATGCCCGTAAAAGAGTGTGTTGCTTCTACAATGACAAAACGGTCAACGACATCAGCGAGAGTATGTAATCTGATGTCGAGCAACATATCTTCGTCATAGTATAAAAAACAGTCGTAAATCATGATGTTAACCCGAAAATTTAAGAATCTAATTTTATAATAGTGTGGAATCTTCCGCGCCCAAAGTAGCCACTTTGGCAGGTCTCGTCAATGCAAACGACGGATTTATACAGCGCAAAGAGTCAAATGAAGTGCTGTTATGTAAGTTGCTGTATTTGCTAATATGATTGTATCTCTCTTTGAACGGTAAATGATGTGAACAAATACGCAGCGATAACGCTACTGGCAACGGTACTGGTGGGATGCGACAACAACACCGCGCCGCTGTCATTTACGCCGGAGATGGCGAGTTTTTCGAACGAGTTTGACTTTGATCCTCTGCGCGGGCCGGTGAAGGATTTTACCCAGACGCTGTTCAACGATAAGGGTGAAGTCTCTAAACGTGTGACCGGCACGATGTCAACGGAAGGGTGTTTCGATACGCTTGAACTGCACGATCTCGACGCTAATACGGGCGTTGCGCTGGTGCTGGATGCTAACTACTACGTCGATGCTGAAACCCAGCAGCAGAAGGTAAAGTTGCAGGGGAAATGTCAGCTGGCGGAACTGCCGTCTGCCGGCCTGACGTGGGACACCGACGATAACGGGTTTGTGGTTGCCGCGCACAGCAAAGAGATGGAAGTGAAGTACCAGTATGACGCCGACGGCTACCCGCTGGGTAAAACTACGGTTTCCGGCGACAAGCGTTTATCGGTCAAGTCGGTGCCGTCGAAAGATCTGCGCAAGCGCATGGATTATACGGCGGTAAGCCTGTTGAACGATAAACCGATGGGCAATGTAAAGCAGAGCTGTGATTACGATCGCCACAATAACCCGGTGAGCTGTGAGCTGGTGATCACCGATGACAGCGTCAAACCTGCCGTTGAGCACAAGTACACCATCAAAAACAGCATTGAATATTATTGAGAATAAAACCGCGCAGGTTACTGCGCGGTGGGTTTAAGCAGGCTGGCGGAGGAGGACTTATGCCCGGCCAGATGCTGATGCTGGAAAATGCACATGCGGATGGTGTTACGGTATTCGCCGTTAATAAAGAACTCATGGATCAGTTCACCTTCCACCATAAAGCCCAGCTTACGGTAGATATGAATCGCTTTTTCGTTCTCTTTGTCGACGATAAGGTAAAGCTTGTAGAGATTCAGGACGTTAAACCCGTAATCCATCGCCAGCTTTGCCGCCCGCGACGCAAGACCTTTCCCCTGGTGCTCCGGTGAAATAATGATCTGAAATTCCGCCCGACGGTGAACGTGGTTGATCTCAACCAGTTCAACCAGCCCGGCTTTCTCACCTTCGCACTCCACCACAAACCGGCGTTCACTCTGATCGTGGATATGCTTGTCGTAGAGATCGGACAGCTCGACAAACGCCTCATAAGGCTCTTCAAACCAGTAGCGCATCACGCTGGCATTGTTGTCGAGCTGGTGAACAAAGCGTAAATCTTCGCGCTCCAGCGGACGGAGCTTAACGTCACACGGCATCGACATTACGGTGCTACCGTGCGGCCAGTACGACGATCCAGACAGCGCAGGGTGTTAGGCTCCCAATAGGCGTTGACGTTGGCACTTTGCTGGCATTTGTCGCGGGCATCAAACGCGACGTCTTCTTTATCCCACTCTTTTTCCACACGCTTATTCACTTTCTGACGCAGGCTGCGGGTGTCATTCCATTGTTCTTTGTCCATGGCGGCGTTCTGACGGCTTTGCGCGCTGTCACCAGACTCAATGATGAGTTTGCTGGTTTCGGCTGATGCCGTTGCGGCGAAGGCGAACGATGACAGCGCCAGTACGGCTGTCAGACAAAGGCGTTTGCTTAATGTAGTCATAGCGTTTCCTTTAAACGGGTGCAGACAATCGGATTACCCCGTTGGATTCTACACCAATCCGAAAGGGTGTCATACCCGCGCGGCAGGTATGGGAACGATGTGAACATTATCGCGTATGATGTCTAAATCAATCCTCACGAAACGAGAAAAATGTTCAAAACGACGCTGCTTTTTTTCGCGACCGCGCTTTGCGAAATCATCGGATGCTTTTTGCCGTGGCTCTGGCTAAAGCGGGGCGCTTCCGCGCTGCTGCTGATCCCGGCGGGTGTGTCCCTGGCCCTTTTTGTCTGGCTGCTCACCCTGCATCCGGCCGCCAGCGGGAGGGTATATGCGGCCTACGGCGGAGTGTACGTCTGTACCGCGCTGCTGTGGCTGCGCGTTGTTGATGGCGTCAGGCTAAGCCTGTATGACTGGGCAGGCGCGCTGATTGCCCTGTGCGGCATGTTGATCATCGTGGCCGGTTGGGGACGCGCATAAGCGTCCTTATAGTGTGATCGCCCGCTGATTTTACGATCATTATACTTGTATGGTAGTAGTGTAGTTGCGTAAATTTCCTGCATCACAACGAGCGATGTAAGGAAATGGATTATGAAGATTGTCGGGGCTGAAGTATTTGTCACCTGCCCGGGGCGTAACTTTGTCACCCTTAAAATCACCACCGATGAGGGCATTGTCGGCCTGGGTGATGCCACGCTGAACGGACGTGAACTTTCCGTTGCCTCCTACCTGAAAGATCACCTGTGCCCTCAGTTGATTGGCCGCGATGCGCACCGCATCGAAGATATCTGGCAGTTCTTCTATAAAGGCGCTTACTGGCGTCGTGGTCCGGTCACCATGTCAGCGATTTCTGCCGTGGATATGGCGCTGTGGGACATTAAGGCGAAAGCCGCGAACATGCCGCTCTATCAGCTTCTGGGCGGAGCCTCCCGGGAAGGGGTGATGGTTTATTGTCACACCACCGGGCACACCATTGACGACGTGCTGGAAGATTATGCCCGTCATAAAGAGATGGGCTTCAAGGCGATTCGCGTGCAGTGCGGCGTGCCGGGAATGAAAACCACCTACGGCATGGCAAAAGGAAAAGGGCTGGCGTATGAGCCAGCGACCAAGGGTGCCTGGCCGGAAGAGCAGCTGTGGTCCACTGAAAAATACCTCGACTTCACGCCGAAACTGTTCGACGCAGTGCGCAGTCAGTTCGGCTTCAATGAACATCTCCTTCACGACATGCACCACCGTCTGACGCCCATCGAAGCGGCGCGATTCGGCAAAAGCATTGAAGAGTACCGTCTGTTCTGGATGGAAGATCCGACTCCCGCTGAAAACCAGGAGTGTTTCCGCCTGATCCGCCAGCACACCGTCACGCCAATTGCGGTGGGGGAAGTGTTCAACAGCATCTGGGACTGCAAGCAGCTGATTGAAGAGCAGCTCATTGACTATATCCGCGCCACCATAACCCATGCGGGCGGCATCACCGGGATGCGTCGCATTGCGGACTTTGCCTCACTTTATCAGGTGCGTACCGGCTCCCACGGCCCGTCGGATCTGTCGCCGATTTGCCACGCCGCGGCGCTGCATTTTGACCTGTGGGTACCGAACTTTGGCGTGCAAGAGTATATGGGGTATTCGGAGCAGATGCTGGAAGTGTTCCCGCACAGCTGGCGCTTCGATAACGGCTATATGCACCCGGGCGACAAGCCAGGGCTGGGCATTGAGTTTGATGAGAAGCTGGCGGCGAAATACCCGTACGATCCGGCTTATCTGCCGGTGGCCCGTCTGGAAGACGGCACCCTCTGGAACTGGTAAACGAGGAGCGAATGATGAAAAGCGTAGTGATCCAACAGCCGGATGTGCTGGTGATTGAAGAGCGTCCTCTCCCGTTGCCGGGCGCAGGCGACGTCCGCGTCAAAATTAAGCTCGCCGGTATTTGCGGTTCAGACAGCCATATCTATCGCGGGCATAACCCGTTTGCGAAATACCCGCGGGTAATCGGTCACGAGTTCTTTGGCGAAATAGACGCGGTTGGCGAAGGCGTGGAGGGCACCCGACTGGGCCAGCGCGTTTCGGTTGATCCGGTGATCAGCTGCGGGCACTGCTACCCGTGTTCCGTTGGAAAACCGAACGTTTGTACTTCGCTGGTGGTGCTGGGCGTCCACCGTGACGGCGGCTTCAGCGAATACGCCGTGGTGCCGGCGAAAAATGCCTGGCGCATTCCGGATGCGATCCCTGACCACCACGCGGTGATGGTTGAGCCATTCACCATTGCCGCCAACGTAACGGGGCAGGCGAAACCCACCGAACAGGATGTGGCGCTGATTTACGGCGCAGGCCCGATGGGGCTGGTCACCGTGCAGGCGCTGAAGGGCGTTTACAAGGTGAAGCAGGTCATCGTGGTGGATCGCATTGATGAGCGGCTGGAGATGGCGCAACGCAGCGGCGCAGACTGGGTCTTCAACAACGGCGAGCATTCTTTACAGGCCGCGCTGGATGAAAAAGGCATCAAGCCGACGTTAATCATCGATGCTGCCTGTCATCCGTCCATTTTACAGGAAGCGATTACGCTGGCGTCTCCGGCGGCGCGCATCGTGCTGATGGGCTTCTCCAGCGACCCGAGCCAGATTGTGCAGCAGGGGATCACCGGCAAAGAGCTGTCGATCTTCTCTTCGCGCCTGAATGCCAACAAATTCCCGGTGGTCATTGACTGGCTGGAAAAAGGGCTGATCGACCCTGAAAAACTGGTCACCCATACATTTGACTATCACCACGTTACAGACGCCATCGAACTGTTTGAAAAAGACCAGCGGCAGTGCTGCAAAGTCTTGCTCACGTTCGACCAATAATAATTCACGCGGTTAAGAGCCTGCGAAGACAGGCTCTCAGTGGTACGCATCTTACCTTGCAGAGATAGCCATTATGACTCAAGCACAACCTCAAAGAAGTACGTCAGATCTGGTGAAAGCCGCCGTATCTGGCTGGCTGGGCACCGCCCTGGAGTTTATGGATTTCCAGCTCTACTCCCTTGGCGCCGCGCTGGTGTTTCATGAAATTTTCTTCCCTGAGCAGTCCGCGGCCATGGCGCTGATCCTGGCGATGGGCACCTACGGCGCAGGCTACATCGCGCGTATTGTCGGGGCATTTATCTTCGGCAGAATGGGCGACAGAATTGGCCGTAAAAAAGTGCTGTTTATCACCATCACCATGATGGGGATCTGCACCACCTTAATCGGCGTCCTGCCAACCTACGCGCAGATCGGGATTTTCGCACCGGTGCTGCTGGTGACGCTGCGTATTATTCAGGGGCTGGGCGCGGGGGCTGAAATCTCCGGCGCAGGCACCATGCTGGCCGAATACGCCCCGAAGGGTAAACGCGGCATCATCTCCTCGCTGGTGGCCATGGGCACCAACTGCGGGACGCTGAGCGCCACGGCGATCTGGGCCGTGATGTTCTTTGCCCTCGATCGTGAAGAACTTATTGCCTGGGGCTGGCGCGTGCCGTTCCTCGCCAGCGTGGTGGTGATGATCTTCGCCATCTGGCTGCGTATGAACCTTAAAGAGAGCCCGGTGTTTGAGAAGGTAAACGATGCCGAAGCCGTTGCGCCGGTTGCTGCGCAGGATACCTCGGTCGGCGCGATGTTTAAGAGCAAATCGTTCTGGCTGGCGACGGGGCTGCGCTTTGGTCAGGCCGGTAACTCTGGGCTTATCCAGACCTTCCTTGCCGGGTACTTGGTACAGACGCTGTTATTTGATAAGGCGATCCCAACCGATGCGCTGATGATCAGCTCGATTCTTGGCTTCGTCTCCATCCCGCTGCTGGGCTGGCTGTCCGATAAAGTGGGGCGCCGTCTGCCATATATCATCCTTAACATTTCAGCCATTATTCTGGCTTACCCGATGCTGTCGATTATCGTCGATAAGAGTTACGCGCCGGGCGTGATTATGCTCTCTATCATCGTTATTCATAACTTTGCGGTGCTCGGGCTGTTTGCGCTGGAAAACATCACCATGGCGGAGATGTTTGGTTCGCGAAACCGCTTTACCCGCATGGCGATCTCCAAAGAGGCGGGCGGTCTGGTGGCGGTAGGCTTTGGTCCGGTGCTGGCGGGGATCTTCTGCAATATGACCGGGTCCTGGTGGCCGATTGTGGCGATGCTGGTGGCGTACTCGCTGATTGGGCTGGTCTCCGCTTTGCTGATGCCAGAAGTGCGCGACCGCGATTTGAGCCTGGTGGAAGATGCAGCTGAACCCCTGCGCCAGAGCGATACCGCAGCGAAGCAGCGGAAATATGGAGCCCTGTCATGAGTTTTATTAACGATAACTTTATGATTGGCAATGCGAGAGGTGTTGAACTTTATCGTAACGTCGCGAAAGCGCTGCCAATTATTGATTATCACTGTCACCTGGACGCGAAAGATATCTTCGAGAATAAAAATCTCGATAATATTACCGAACTCTGGCTGGCTGGCGATCATTATAAATGGCGCGCCATGCGCGCCAACAGTATTGACGAAAAATACATTACGGGCGATGCCCCGGCGGAGGATAAATTTGCGGCATGGGCTGAAACGGTCGAAGCGAGCTATGGAAATCCGCTCTATCACTGGACTCATTTAGAACTTCACCACTATTTTAACTGTGACGAACCGCTGGGCAGGCATAACTGGCGTGAAATAATGGAGCGCTGTAATCTGCTATTGCAGCAGCCTGATTTTACGCCAAGGGAACTCATTAAACGCTCCAGGGTAGAAGTTATTTGTACGACAGATGCTCCGCTTGATGATTTACGCTACCATCAATTATTGCGTGATGACGCGACGTTCAACGTTAAGGTATTACCGACCTTTCGTCCGGACGATGTTTTTGCGCAAAACGCGGAACAGTTTGCCGACTTTATCGATCGATTAGGTGAGACGACAGGATCTAAAATCCAGACATTCAGCGATTTTGTTAAGGGAATGAGCCAGCGTATTGCCTGGTTCCACGAAATCGGGTGCCGAATTTCCGATCACGGACCCGTGGAGATCCATTTTCAGTCAGCAGATGAAAGTCAGGTTGAATCCGTGTTTGCCCGAAAGCGCCGGGGTGAAAATCTGGACGCCCGTAATAATGCGATTCTTGACAGTGCCATTTTTATTATGCTGGCGCATAATTACAGGCAGCATAACTGGGCAATGCAGATACACTTCGGTGCGATTCGCAATAATAATTCCCGCATGTACCGTTCTTTGGGTAGTAATACTGGTTTTGACTCGCTGACCGATCAGTCGAATCTTGCGGCCAATCTCAACCAACTCCTGGATGCAATGGCGCAGGCTGAAGCTTTGCCCAAAACCATTCTATATAACCTCAACGCCAGCTATAACGATATTGTCGCGACGACTATCGCTAATTTTCAGACTGCGGAATTGGGCGTTAAATCGCCGATACAGTTTGGCTCCGGATGGTGGTTTAACGACACTCAACGCGGAATGGAAAACCAGCTACATAGCCTTGCGGATCAGGGGCTATTAATGAATTTTGTCGGTATGTTAACCGATTCCCGTAGTCTGGTTTCGTATACTCGCCACGATTATTTCCGTCGTATTTTGTGCAATATCATTGGTGGCTGGGTGGAGCGTGGTGAAGTTCCGGATAATAACACCATCCTAACGAAGATGGTTAAAAATATTTGCCATGATAATGCTGAAAACTATTTCAGATTCTAAATTCTACTCACTGAGTGGGGATGGAACATGTCTCGTACTGCAAAAAAAATTACTATTCCGGTTAGTATCGGCTACGGACTAACGGATATTATGGGCGGCGGTGCCTTTACCGTTATCGGCGCCTGGTTATTATTCTTCTATACGACATTTGTTGGGTTGTCACCGGTTGAAGCGGCGTCTATTGTTGCTATAGCGCGCATTGTCGATGCTATCGTTAGTTTGTTTATGGGAAGTTTCACTGACCATTTTTACAAAAACTATTTTGGTAAAAAATTTGGTCGCCGACGTTTCTTTTTGCTGATCGGTGCACCGTTGATGCTGGTCTATGCATTGCTGTGGCTTGATGGCATGACATACGGTTTTTATCTCGCCGTCTATCTAGCATTTGAAATTATTGCTGCAATGGTACTGATCCCGTGGGAAACGTTACCGTCAGAAATGACAAAAGACTTTAACCAGCGGACCAAACTCTCTACCTGTCGCATGTTTCTTTCAGCGTCCGGGACGTTTCTGGCGACATTTATTCCCGGATTACTGATCGGCTATTTCGGGGAAAACAGCGCCCATGCCTACCTCATAAACGGCGTTATTTTTGCTGTACTGTTTATGGTATGTGTATTCATCTCGTGGAAAGTGACCTGGGAACGCAAGTTGACGCCGGAAATGCTCTCCGGGTTGGAAAAAAACACACGCCCACAAACAGCAGGAGAGAAGCTGGCTGCCTTTGGACGACTTTTTAAGGAGTATGGTTCCACCCTGAAAATCCGGGCCTTCAGGAAACATCTCGCCATCTATCTGCTGTCGTTTACCGGCAAAGATGTCTACAACACGGTATTTGTATTTTTCTGCGTCTACTGTCTGAATGTCTCTTCCTCACTGGCAGGCACGCTGCTGTCGATGAGTATTGTGGGGCTGCCCGTCACGTTAATTGCGGGTATAGGGATCATCAGATATGGGCCATCAAAGCTATATGTATTTGCCTATTCACTGATGTTGCTCTGTTTGGGGGGCTTCTTTGCCGTGTACCAGATCCCTGCGCTGAATACCGTCGCGACGCTGGTCATTCTGGCCGGGGTGTATCAGGTGGGGCGCTGCGTCCTTGAGTTTACACCGTGGAACGTGTTCCCGTTCATTCCAGATATCGATGAAATGGTCAGCCGTCAGCGTCGTGAGGGACTGTTTGCCGCGGTAATGACATTCTCCCGAAAAACCACGGTCGCTATTGCCACCTTTATTGTGGGTCTCCTGTTACAAAGCGGCGGATTTGTAAAAGGGAGCCAGACGCAGCCAACCGAAGCCATCCACACCATCGCAATGCTGATGTTCATCGGCACTGCTGCCTTGCTTATCCTGGCCCTGTGGCAGGCTCTGACATTTAACCTGAACAAGCGTACGCACAAAATCTTTGTGGATGAGCTGGATCGCCTGAAAGCCAACGGCTCTCCCCAACGCGTATCCGCCGAAGCTCGCCGGGTCGTGGAAGATTTAACAGGCTATTCCTACGACAGGTTGTGGCGTGAGCCGACGGTCCGGTCCGGCGAGCAGACGGTGCGCACCCCTGTATGATCTGGTTTATATCTTTTGCCAGATGTCACACAACTTGATTTTTATATCACACCACTTGGCCGAAAGTTAATGTAAATCAATGTTCATGGCAGCATAACCAGTATTGTGATCGGCAGGATAAAGTAATGACACTGCCATTCTAGTTGGTTTAGTCAACCGGCGCAGCCGCACTGTCACCAGAGCGGCTGCGGATCTCAGCGTTCATAATTAACGAGTCTCAATCATGGAAAACCGTTTATTACAGGCGAAGGCAACGCGTCCTCAGTACGATCGCGACAGCCTCAAGGCACGCATTGTTCATTTAGGGTTTGGCGCGTTTCACCGTGCGCACCAGGCGGTGTACACCGATATACTCGCCGCAGAACAGGGCAGCGACTGGGGTTACTGCGAAGTTAACCTGATTGGCGGCGAACAGCAGATCGCCGATCTGAAGGCACAGGATAATCTTTATACCGTAGCAGAGATGTCTGCCGATGCGTGGACGGCGCGCGTGGTCGGCGTCGTCAAAAATGCGCTGCATGCGCAGGTCGACGGCCTTGAAACCGTGCTGGCGGCGCTGTGCGATCCGCAGGTCGCCATTGTTTCCCTGACCATCACCGAGAAAGGGTATTGCCACTCCCCGGCAACCGGACAACTGATGTTCGATCATCCGTTAATCGTTGCCGACCTGCAAAACCCCCATCAGCCGAAATCTGCGCCAGGCGTAGTGGTTGAAGCGCTGGCGCGGCGTAAGGCGGCGGGGCTGCCAGCATTCAGCGTGATGTCATGCGATAACATGCCGGAAAACGGCCACGTGATGCGCAATGTCACCTGCGCCTACGCGCGCGCTGTTGACGGCGAACTGGCCGACTGGATTGAAGCGAACGTCACCTTCCCGTCAACCATGGTGGACCGTATTGTGCCCGCCGTCACGGCTGAAACGCTGGATAAAATTGAACAGCTAACCGGCGTACGCGATCCGGCAGGTGTCGCCTGTGAGCCGTTCCGCCAGTGGGTGGTAGAAGATAATTTCGTCGCCGGACGTCCACAGTGGGAAAAGGCCGGTGCGGAACTGGTTTCTGATGTCATTCCGTTTGAAGAGATGAAGCTGCGTATGCTTAACGGCAGCCACTCGTTCCTGGCCTATCTCGGCTACCTGGCCGGTTATCAGCACATTAACGACTGCATGGAAGATGAACATTATCGCGCAGCCGCGCATGCGCTGATGCTGAAAGAGCAGGCGCCGACGCTGAAAGTGAAGGGGGTGGATTTAGCTCACTATGCCGACCTGCTGATCGCGCGTTACAGCAATCCGGCCCTGCGTCACCGCACCTGGCAAATCGCCATGGACGGTAGCCAGAAATTGCCGCAGCGGATGCTCGATTCCGTGCGCTGGCACCTTGTCCACCAGAAACCCTTCCCGCTGCTGGCGCTGGGTGTGGCGGGCTGGATGCGTTATGTCGGCGGTGTGGATGAGCAGGGTAACGCGATTGAGGTGAGCGATCCGCAGCTGACGGTGATTCAGACGGCGGTAAACGGTAGCGCTGAAGGCGAAAGCCGCGTTAGCGCGCTGTTGGGCATTGAGGCTATTTTCGGTAACGAGCTGCCGAAGGACGAGGTGTTTGTGGCTGCGGTCATGCAGGCCTATCAAACGTTGCTGCAAAAAGGCGCGAAGGCCACGGTTGCTGAGTACGCCTCCCGGCTTTAACGCGATGACATGCCGCCGTCCGCGGCGGCATGTCGGGGCGCAGCTTAGTGCATCCCCAGGCGAATCAGCTCAATCGGTTCGAACTTACCTTCGCATCCCTCGACTTCAACCGTTTTACCACGACGCACCTGCTCGGCATTAAGGCCGTCGCTGTGGATCGCTTTAATCACGCCGAACTGGCCTGTGCCGCTAATCATGACGCGGCTGCCAGTGGTGATTGCATTTCGGTTACGGTCGTATGTCATCATGGTATTTTCTCCTCTCGTCCTTATCCGTTACGGCGCTAATTCAACGGCTGCCGTTCACGGGGCACTATTAATACGCCTCTCTTTAACGAAATTATTTGCTTTTGATCAAGCTCACACTTTTTTCTTATTTCATGCAGGCGTTGACGGTTCAGGACACCACTTTACAAAGCGGACAGTTATTTTCCTTAATTGATAGTTTCCGGGTGCAAGTGTTTAGGCTTTGTTTATATCCACAATGTCATTCTGGAGGCAGAAAATAACCCTTCATCGGAAAAGGAGTCAGGCTTATGTATAAGAAAATTTTGATGCCTGTTGACGTGTTTGAAATGGATTTGAGCGATAAAGCGGTACGCCACGCGGTCAACCTCGCGAAGGCGGAAGGCGCGACGATCACCCTGGTCAACATTCTCCCTAACAGCAGCCGATCGTTACTGCGGGGGTTCAATGCCGATATTAAGAAGTTCGAAGAGTATATGACCGCCGAGTCTGATAAGAAGATGAAGGCGCTGAAACGGCTCTTTGATATGTCCCCGGACAATATTGACTGTGAAGTTCGCTTCGGCAACGTACGCGATGAAATCATCAAGCTCAGCAAAGAGGGGAAATATGATGTCATTGTTATCGGATCAAAAAATCCGAGCATTACAACCCATCTGCTGGGTTCAAATGCTGAAACTATTCTGCGCTACGCCACTATTCCGGTATTAGTGGTCCGCTAATTACTTCGCCGCAACCGAAAGGGGGCGGCGAGGTTTTATTCTTCGCTGAACCACTCGCGGTTTTCCTGGCGAATTAACTGAACTGACTCACTAATTTCCTGAAGGTGAAGCGTCATCGCTTTATCTACGGCTTCCACGTCGCGTTTTTCCAGCGCGCTGAAAATATCATGATGCTGGCGCAGCAACATCTCTGGCGGAGAAACATGGTCGAGGCTCATGTAGCGCACGCGGTCGATGGTAGCTTTGATGTTTTCGACGGTATCCCACGCGAGCTGGCACTCGGCGATCTGCGCCAGTTTCTGGTGGAACTCGTCGTCCAGCTGGAAAAAGTCGTTTAACTGTTTGCGGTCGATGGCGATTCGTTGCTGATGCAGGTTTTGCTCCAGCAGGTAGCACTGGTTATCGTTGATGAGCGACGCGGCGCGACGCACCACGGCGCACTCGATGGCCTGGCGAACAAAACAGCCATTCCGTACCTGCGAAAGCGAAATTTTATTTACGTAGCTGCCGCGCTGAGGGCGGATCTGAATAAGGCCGTTTTCTGCGAGCTTAATAAACGCCTCACGTACGGGCTGACGGGAAACGTCAAAACGTACCGAAACCTCTTTTTCTGAGAGTGGCGTTCCCGGTGGGATCAGGCAGCGGACAATATCACGGCGTAAGATGCGATATATTTGCTGATTAACGGGCTGGGTAGGATTAAGTTGCGATTCAGCGGCCATGGGTTGTGATTTCTCAGAGAGTTAACCTGAACATACTACCATTCTTTTCCCTGCCATCACATACCCGGCCCGCAGGCCGGGCAGGGTAAATTAACCGCGATGCACGCTGAGTCCGGCATAGGTCTGGCTGACGGGCATCATCTCAACCGTATTGATGTTGACATGCTTCGGCAGATTCGCGACCCACCAGACGGTTTCGGTGATATCTTCCGGCGTCAGCGCATTCGCGTTTTCGTAGGTTTTATCCGCTTTCGCGTCGTCGCCTTTGAAACGCACGTTGGAGAATTCAGTTCCGCCTACCAGACCCGGTTCAACATCGGTCACGCGGATCGCGGTTCCGTGCAGGTCGGTGCGCAGGTTCAGGCTGAACTGGCGGACAAAGGCTTTGGTCGCGCCATAGACGTTGCCGCCCGCGTAAGGCCAGCTTCCGGCGGTGGAACCGATGTTAATGATATGGCCACGGTTACGTTCAACCATGCCCGGCAGCACGGCGCGGGTCATGTACACCAGCCCTTTGTTGTTGGTGTCGATCATGTTTTCCCAGTCTTCCACGCTGGCTTTGTGGGCAGGCTCCATGCCCAGCGCCAGGCCGGCGTTATTGACCAGCACGTCAATTTCACGCCATTCGGCAGGCAGGTTGGCAATCATCTCTTCGATGGCGGCGCGGTTGCGGACGTCCAGCTGTGCGGTCAGAATGCTGTCACCCAGCTCGTCTTTTAGCTCCTGCAAACGCTCCTGACGACGCCCTGTTGCAATCACTTTGTGTCCGTTGGCGACGAAGCGACGCGTGATGCTTTCACCAAAACCCGCTGTCGCCCCGGTAACTAAAATAATCATCTCACTGTTCCTCAACGCTTTTTGTGTTTTACTAACATAGCACGCTCTCCGGCACGTCGTTAAGGCAACATTTGTATGACGCCATTGCAGGCCGGCGCAGGCTGGCCTACTCTGGGGAGAAATACCGTGCTCAGGAGTAAACGATGTCGGTCAACAATCCTTTTTTTGAAATTAGCCTGTTGCCTTATCAGGCGCCACGTTTTGATGCGATTAACGACAGCCATTATCGTCCGGCATTTGATGAAGCAATGCGCCTGAAGCGTGCAGACATTGACGCGATTATCGCGCAGCGCGCCGCGCCGGACTTCGACAATACCGTGCTGGCGCTGGAAAAGAGCGGGGCCATGCTGTCGCGCGTGAGCAGCGTGTTCTTCGCCATGACGTCCGCACACACCAACGATGATCTTCAGGCACTGGACGAGCAGTTCTCCACCGAACTGGCCGGGCTGGCGAACGATATCTGGCTAAACGATACGCTTTTCGCCCGCGTGGAAGCCGTCTGGCAGGATCGCGAGGCGCTGGATGCCGAATCCCGACGACTGACGGAGGAGATGTATCAGCACTTTGTTCTTGCCGGCGCGCGTCTGAACGCCGATGAAAAAGCCGAGCTGAAAGCCCTGAATACCGAAGCCGCCACCCTGACCAGCCAGTTCAACCAGCGCCTGCTGGCGGCGAACAAGGCGGGAGGGCTGGTGGTGGACGATGTTCACCAGCTTGACGGGCTCAGTGCGGAGGAGGTGGCTGCCGCGGCTCACGCTGCCGCAGAAAAAGGGCTGACGGATCGCTGGCTGATCCCGCTTTTGAATACCACGCAACAGCCCGCGCTGGCGGCGCTGTCGTTGCGCGAGACCCGTAAAAAGTTGTTCACCGCGGGCTGGGAACGCACTCAGAAAGGCGACGAAAACGATACGCGCGAGCTGATCCGTCGGCTTACCGCGTTACGGGCAAGACAGGCGCAGCTGCTCGGCTTTGACAACTATGCGAGCTGGAGCATTGCCGATCAGATGGCGAAAACGCCGGAAGCCGCGCTCGAATTCATGCGCGGGATAGTTCCTGCGGCACGCGGCAGGGCCGCGCTGGAGCAGGCGGATATTCAGAAGGTCATCGAAGACGAGCAGGGTGGTTTTATGGTGCAGGCCTGGGACTGGGCGTTTTATGCCGAACGCGTGCGCTCAGCGAAATACGCGCTGGATGAGTCGCAGATCAAACCCTATTTCGCGCTCAATACCGTGCTGGAAGATGGCGTATTCTGGACCGCCACGCAGCTGTTCGGTATCCGCTTTGTCGAGCGTTTTGATATTCCGGTTTACCACCCGGATGTTCGCGTGTGGGAGATTTTCGACCACACGGGTGAAGGCATGGCGCTGTTCTACGGCGACTTTTTCGCGCGTGATTCCAAAGCGGGCGGCGCGTGGATGGGGAATTTTGTTGAGCAGTCTTATGAGTTTGCCGCGCGTCCGGTGATTTATAACGTCTGCAACTATCAAAAACCGGCGAACGGGCAGACCGCGCTAATCTCCTGGGATGATGTGATTACCCTGTTCCACGAGTTTGGCCATACCCTGCATGGCCTGTTTGCCAGCCAGCGCTATGCCACGCTTTCAGGCACCAACACGCCACGTGATTTCGTTGAATTTCCTTCGCAAATCAATGAACACTGGGCCAGCCATCCCCAGGTGTTTGCGCACTTTGCTCGTCACTATCAAACAGGCGAACCGATGCCGGATGCGCTGCGGGAAAAAATGCTCAATGCGACCCAGTTTAATAAGGGTTATGACATGACGGAGCTATTGAGCGCCGCGCTGCTGGATATGAACTGGCACGGCATTCAGGAGCCCGTTGAAGACGTGGAAGCCTTTGAAGCCGCCGCGTTGAAAAAAGAGGGGTTGGATCTTCCAGCCGTACCGCCGCGCTATCGCAGCAGCTATTTCGCCCACATCTTCGGCGGCGGCTACGCGGCGGGCTATTACGCCTATCTCTGGACGCAGATGCTGGCGGACGATGGCTACCAGTGGTTTGTCGAGCAGGGCGGTTTGACGCGCGTGAACGGACAGAAATTCCGCGAGGCGATTTTGTCCCGCGGCAACAGCACTGATTTAGCTGAACTTTACCGGAACTGGCGCGGGCACGATCCGAAGATCGAACCGATGCTGGAGAATCGCGGATTGAGTGCGTAAGGCTTTTTAGTGTGGGAACAGAACCGGGCGCGAGGCCCGGTTTTTTCTTTCCCAAAATGAATCCTTAATTCTGCGAAATTTGCAGGAGGATAGGGGCCAGCTTCACGTAGCTACACCTTTACTTTTACCCAGTAAGGATCCCCGCGACTTTAGAACATCTGGCGCTTTAACCCGACTTTATCCGTTGGCCGGACTAAATATACTGCTTCAGCGTCCACGTTTATAAGTCAGCCATCCCTCACAGGATGGCTGTATATTGTTTAATTTAATGAAATACGAACCACACTATCCGGGCCTTTCGTCGTGTTGTCGTCATTGAAGTCCTGCTTCACGGTTACGTATAACGTTTTACCGTCCGGTGTTACCAGAAGACTGTTGGGATGGCTGGTGAACGTCCAGCTGTTTTTCACAGCATAGCTCCCGGCGTCAAGCTGCAACACCCTCCTGGATTCGCGCTGAGTAATGAAAATTTCGTTGCGCTCAGCGTTAAACTTTATTCCCAGCGCATCGCCTTTAAGACGCTTGATAACTTTCCCGCTGCGCTCATCAAATACCAGTGTGGTTTTGGCTTTTGAATCATCAGTCACGAACAGGCGCCCGGTGGCCGGATCTTCTGCCATATTCAGGAACAAATACGCTTTTTTATCTCCCGGCGTCCAGCGCTGTTCGATTTTATACGTCTCCGGGTTAATCACCAGAATTTCACCGCCGCCATTGGCGGCATAAAGGCGGTCTGTCAGCGGCGAATAAATAATCCCCGTCACCCATTTCCCGGCATTTTCGATTCGGGCTTTTAGCGTCATGGTGTTGGCATCAACCACGGAGATAAACCCAGGGTCGGCAACGCCGCCGATAAACAGTTGTCCCTTGTGGAAGAGGATTTCACGCGCACCAACCGGGTCGCCATCCTTGTCTTTGCCTTCAAACATCAGGCGCTGTAGCACCTTGCCGCTTTGCACGTCCACTTTCGATACCCCGCCATCAAGGGTGTTGGTGGTGTAGTAGACCTTGCCATTATCGTCCGCTGCCATGCCGAAGTTTTTCAGGTCGGTGTGGGTTTCACCTTGCGTGGCAAGCGTTGTGGGATCCAGTTTATAGAGCACCCCGCCGTTGACGTTTATGAAACTCTGTGCGCTCGCAACGTACAACGCGTTTGCCGTTGGGGAGTAAACCATCTCATACAGACCGTCAGCGAGTTCGCGCTGCTTGAGCTCAGCCGAATCCGGGAGGGCTGCTGACGCCGTTGCGCTCAGGGTTAACGCCGCGGTAAGAATGCTTAAGCCCCATGTCTTTCCTTTTAGCCAATGGAATGTGTTCATTTTTTGTTCCTGTCATGCGCGAGCCGCGCTGATTTTGATAAATATACATTTATTTACATTTAACTTACAAAATTACCTGTGCATAATAAAGCAAATAATTATCATTTCCATTCTTATTTGGATGAATGATTTGCACATAACGACAACAACATACAGGTAACATGATGATTTTTAATGGCAGGGCTAATCGCGCGAAAGCGCCCGCAGGGTTAATTCCTGCTTCCTTCTCACTTTCACTGCTTGCGCTGGCAATGTCCGCCGTCATGCACCCGGCACAGGCGGATGAAAATACGCAAGAACAAGAGATGGTTGTCTACGGTGACGGGAACGGGAGCGCCGACTCGCAGCAGGATTATGCGGTAAAAACCACGCGTTCAGGCACCAAAATGCTGCTGACCCCGCGCGATATCCCCCAGTCAGTCAGCGTCGTGACGCGCCAGCGTATGCAGGATCAAGACCTGCAAACCATTGGCCAGGTACTTACCAATGCCACCGGCGTTTCGTCGCAGCAGGTTGATAGCGAGCGTTCCAGCTACTTTTCCCGCGGCTTTGAAATCACCAATTTCGCCTACGATGAGATCCCCACATCAATGGGCGACGCGTGGAACTTTGGCGATGCGCAGGAAGATACTGCCATTTATGATCGTATAGAGATTGTGCGTGGCGCAAACGGCCTGATGACCGGCGCTGGCGATCCGGGAGCAACGGTGAACATGGTGCGTAAACGTGCCGACAGTAAAACCTTCAGGGGCAACGTCAGCGCAAGTTACGGAAGCTGGAACAAACAGCGTTATGTGGGCGACATCTCCGCGCCCCTCAATTCCGACGGCAGCCTGCGTGGGCGCGTCGTGGCAGGTTATCAGGATCAGGACAGCTGGCTTGACAGATATGGCAAGCGCAAGAAATTTCTCTATGGCGTCATTGAAGGCGATGTAACGGAACACACGACGGCCTCGCTGGGCTGGGACTATCAGCAAACAAACACAGCCAACCCGACCTGGGGCGGATTACCCAGCCTGTACAGTAACGGCAGCCGTACCCATTACGATCGCAACGTCAATACCTCGGCAGACTGGACGGGATACTCCGTTGAGTCGCGTAAAGTTTTTGCTAACCTCACCCACAACTGGGATAACGGCTGGTCGGTGCGTTTCAATGGAACCCACGGCGAGCAAACGTTCAATGATACCCTGCTTTATGTGATGGGCAATCCGGACGCCACCACCGGAGAAGGCGCATCAGGCTGGGGTAGTAAGGATCGCGGCAAGCGCACTCTTGACGCCTTTGATGCCTACGCCAGCGGGCCTTTTGAACTTCTCGGGCGTCAACATCAGCTGATGGCCGGAGCCAACTATAGCCGACAGCACAATGCTACCTTCAGCAAAGACGGGCCAATGGACAGTGCTCAGATTGGCATCTTCAACAACAGCTGGGACGGCAGCCTGGCCGAGCCGGAGTGGGGCGACTGGTATCAAAATGCGGATGATATCGTGCGGCAAAAATCGGCGTATACGGCGGCACGCCTGTCGCTGGCGGATCCGTTGTCGCTAATCGTTGGCGCACGTTATACCCAGTACAGCTCAGATGGCAGCAGCGGCGATATGCGTAAATACAACACCACCCCTTACGGCGGGCTGGTGTATGACATCAACGACAGCCTTTCCGCTTACGCCAGCTATACCTCAATTTTTGCCCCGCAAACCAAACGCACGAAAGAGGGTGCATGGCTCTCTCCCGTCACCGGTAAAAATTATGAAACCGGCCTGAAGGCAGACTGGATGGACGGTCGACTGACCACCAACGTTGCCGTATTCCGCATAGAACAGGAGAACGCGGGGGAGGAAATCAGCGGGGTATTCGTTAATGGATCCAGTGAACAAGCTTATCGGGCAACCAAAGGCGCAGTGAGCAAAGGGGCGGAATTTGAGGTGAACGGTGCCGTTACCGACAATCTACAGCTTACCTTCAGCGCGACCCGCTATGTTGCCCGTGATTCAGATGGCCGCTTCAACAGCTTTGCGCCGCAGACGCAGCTTAAGGTGTTCAGCCGTTACCGCGTCCCGGCGCTTCCGGAGCTGACCGTAGGCGGCGGCGTGAACTGGCAGAATCAGGTGTACAAAGATGTCACCGGTCCGGACGGCGAGACGCAGCGCCTCTATCAGGGCAGCTATCCGCTCGTCGACTTGTTCGCGCAGTATCAGCTGACGAAACAGCTGGCGGTGCAGGCAAACGTTCGTAACCTGTTCGACCGCGAATACTACTCCTACCTCGATGACTCTGCCGTCTATGGCGAACCGCGTAGCGTCTCGGTAAGCATGAGTTACACATTCTGATCTAATCAGCTTATCGCTATCCTGGCCATCACCTGTTCCGAAATGCGCTTCAGCTCCACCAGCGGCAACGACACGGCGATGGCCGCCATGCCATTGCCATCCTGGTAACGAATAATGTGCCGGTTTGAACGGGTGACGAGCCTGGTGCCGGAAACATTGGGCCAGTTAAAGAAGACGTATGTTGGATAGACGCAAAAGCGTAAATATTCAATGAACAGGACGCCCTCAGACTCGAGGGGCATCCTGAGCAATACACAACTCCTCAAGTTATTTAATCACTATGTATCTATCTATATAGCGAGTTGGGCTACAACTGTGCAAAAGACATTGATGACAATGAGTTCAAGATTCTTCTACGCAAAGCCACGAGGAGTTTACGCAGCATGTTTCATGAACTATTGCCCACAATTGGATGACAACATCTGACTAAGTCGACCATGCACCACCCAGACCGATTTCCTTTTATTCAACCTTGCATCAACGGCGCGCTTGAGGAGGTTGTCATTGCGGTGATTTTTCTGGAAAATTCGATATATAAAAGAATACATAACGAGAGGGTGTTTATGGCCAGGAAACGAATGCAGGTTGCGCTGGTGGCGGTTGCGCTGCTGCAAATGCCATCCATGGCGCTGGCAAAGGATATCAGGGTGACTTATGCCGGTTCCATGGGCAAAGTAATGGACCAGGGGTTAGGTCCGGCTTTTTCCAGAGCAAATAACGACGGCTATCAGGGGCAGGGCCAGGGTGCATACGGGATGGCACGCCTGCTGGCAAGCCACAAAATTGAGGCCGATGTGTTTGTCTCCATCACCCCGGGGCCGATGCAAATTCTCAAAGACGCCGGGCTGATAGATGAGGCGGTCCCTGTCGCCAGTACCAGCATGGTGGTCGCTTACAGTCCTGAGGGTAAATATGCAGCGCAGTTTGAACAGGCCGACAGAAAGAAAGACGGCTCGTGGCTGACTCTGCTGACGCAGAAAGATGTCTTATTTGGCCGCACCGATCCTTATGTCGACCCAAAAGGCCAGAATATTGTGTTTAGCCTGATGCTGGCGGAAAAGTATTACAACATGCCGGGCATCACCGATAAAATTTTAGGCTCGCTGCAAAACCCACAGCAGACTCATCAGGAAGGAGGGCTGCTGGCGCGTCTGGAAAGCGGTCAGGTGGATGCAGCAGCGGGATACGAGAGTGAAGTTCGATCAGCGCATTTGCCGTATGTCGCGCTGCCGGATGAAATAAACCTCAGCAACCCGGCGATGACGAAACAGTGGTATGACACCGTTAGTTTTACCATTAAAGACAGCAAAGGCCAGGATCAAATCCTGCACACTCAACCAATGGTGTTCTATGCGGCGGTGCTGAAAAACGCGCCGAATGGTGTAGAACAGGGACAAAAGTTCGTATCGTTCATGCAAAGCGCCGAGGGGCAGAAATTGTTCAAAGCGTTTGGCTACGCCGAACCTAAAGGAGACAGCTTATACGCCCGCTAAGAAAACCGGGCTGGGTGGCGGGGTGGTTATCTCTGCCCGCTATCCTGCTGTTAAGTATCCCCTTTATCACGCTGATTAGCGTCACGCCCTGGCATCATCTGAAGCTGGCCTGGCGCGACGACAGCGCCATTGCCGTCTCAATGGGACTGGGTGTGCTGGCGCTCGGAATTATCATTCTTATCGGCATGCCAGTGGCATGGTGGCTGTCACAAGCCACGGGACGAAAACGATTGATCGGTGAACTGCTGGTGATGATCCCTCTGCTGACGCCACCGCTGGCAATGGGGATTTTGCTGGTTTCGGCTTTCGGGCCTTATGGCGTGATTGGCCGCTGGCTTTCACTGTTGGGAGCTACGCTGGTAAATAATCCGGCGGCGTTTGTGCTGGCTCAGGTTTACGGCGCTTTGCCTTATTTTATCGTGGTGTCGCGTTCGGCGTTTGCCACTGTTCCCAAAAATATTCTTGAAGCGGGACAAACGTTGGGAGCTTCTCCCTGGAACCGCTTTCGTTTTCTTACATTACCCCTGGCATTGCCTGGGCTGGCTTCTGCCGTAACACTCGCCTGGGTTCGCGCGGTAGGCGAGTTCGGGATCGTGATGATCTTTGCTTATTTCCCGCAGGGTATACCGGTAAAGCTGTATACCAATCTGCAAAATGACGGGGTGGACACAGTATATACTTTGCTATGGATGCTGCTGGTAGTGACGCTTCCCCTGCCAATGGTCTGCTTTGCTCTTGGCAAACGAATGGCCAGGAAATGAACACCCCTTAGATCGTCCGTTCCTCGTTCATAGCGGATGAGCTTGCTCACGTTTCCTTTTCAGCGGGCTACCTCGAATAACCCCAAACCGGATTCTTCATAAAAGGCCACACACAGAAACCTCCAGTCAGTCAGACTGAAAGTACAGGGCAGGAAGAAAATGTGGCGCGCGCTGGATATGTCTTACAATCGGATCGGTGGGATTATGCTGGGGGAACCATGGAGGCGTAAATCGGTACGTCGCGATAGCGGAAGAAATTACGCAAAGTTAACGTTGTATGCTCTTTGTCTCCCGAAGCCAGAACCGGGCTTTGCGCCCGGTTACTCTTGTATTAACCACATGTCCGACTCTTCGAACATCTCCTCAAGCATGCGGTTGAGCTTTTCACGGTCGCTTTTGCTGGCGTCGCTGTTCAGGCCGTTCGCTTGCATTGGCTTAACCGTCACGCTGGCATCAGGAAAAATCCGGTGCACGCGTTTTGTCAGCTCGGCCAGGATGATTTCCCTGGCTCCCTCCAGCCCCTGTACGTTTCGCTTGTCATAAACCAGTTCCACAAACATGATTGTTTACCTTATGGATATTACGCATGTGATTCAGCCTGAACGTAAAATACTACTGTATATGGGTACAGTCAAACGGCGTTCAGACTAAAGCATTGTCCAGAGCAATGCAGACAGCGTTGCCAGCCCGCCCAGAACAACCAAAAACACCGTCACGCCGCGAAGCTCTGCCAGCGAGGGGCGGGTGTATATGAGGTACGCCGGGATAAGGAACAGGATCACCGCGATCAGTGGTCCGCAGAACATTTCAATCAGGCTGAGCACATCCGGATTGGCATAAACAATGCCATAGGTCAGCAGGAACAGCGCCAGAGAGGCCAGCCGCTTGCTGGCGTTGGCCTTTTTGCCGGATACGCTGGCAGCCAGCTGACCAAACGTTTGTGCGACCGACAGACCTACGCCGAGGAAGGATTTCGTCATACCGATGATAGCGATGAGCGGGGCAATGTGGTAAATCAGGCTGAAATCACCGTTTCCCTTCATCACCGACAGCACATTCAGGTTTTCCGCCTTCGCTCGCACAAAGTTGTCATGGGGGATCCCCAGCACGCAGCTCAGCACGAAAAAGAGGATACTGGCGAAGATAGCTAAGTAGGCGATACGGATCACGAACAGTGCCTTTTTCTCACCCTCCGCTTTCCTCTCCCGGTAGTAAGAGCTCAGCGGGGAGACCATAGGCGCACAGCAAAACGAGAAGGTAATAAGCGGCAGCGTCAGCCAGATATTTTTCAGCGTTACCGGAAGCGGCGTGGCGGTCATTTCAGCGGCCGTATCGGTCAGGTTAGACAGATGCCATCCCGGGATAAGTGATACGGCGATCAGCAGTACAGATGCCGCGAACGGCAGCGCCAGTGCGCTCATAATGGCCACGACCCTGTCCCGACCCTTGCTCAGTACCACATACAGTGCAGCAACCACGATAAACGACAATGGCCCACGGCTGAGGGCGGTAATATGCAGATGCTCCACCAGTAAATTATCCAACGCATTAATCAGCGCCACCCCGTAAACCAGGGTTACCGGGAAGAAGGTCACACAATAGAACAGGGTGATCAGCTTTTCACCCCGTCCGCTGAAGAAGGAGCCGAAGATTGGCAACGTGCCGTTTTCAGTCTTCTCTTCTCGCATATACACACGACAAAGGAGTAAATGGGGGATCAGGGATAACGGCAGCCCCAGCAGGAGCATAACCAGAAAAATAACCGGACCACGGGTGCCGATTTCCACGGGAAGGAACAGTGTTCCCGCTCCGACGGCTGTACCATAAAGGCCCAGCGTCCAGATATTATCCTGCCAGTGCCAGTTAGAGCGTGTTGTAATATTAGCTGAGAGAGTTGTGGCTTTATTCATCATATTTTACCGTGTTGTTAGAGGGGCGACGACTTATTTAGTTTTTATCTGTCTGTAGTCGTCGCTGCGCCATTACGTCACGGGTGGGAGGGGTTTGATGTTGCATACCGAAAACCTTATGTGTATGCCTGCAATAACTCTCGTTATTCTTTGACGATGCTTTAACAGGCGGTTAATTAAGAAAGGGATTTGTTAAATTAACGAACAAATAACGACTGACTTTCCCTGCCTGCACGTCTGTTAATTAAAGAATAAACACCCTGTTTTATTAAGTACCATAAGGCGCCATCATATTGAAGGGGGGCTTATTTAATTATTTTATTGGGCGTGAAATTATCCCGTTATGCCTGAAATTAAAAAACAGAATGTAGACAATCGTGTAACCCGCTCGTAGCTTTCGAACCGTCTTGTAACATAACGCTCTCTTTATGGTGGCGAAGGGGTTCAGGATGTCGTATGCCTGCTATTAAACGCCCCATAAGAAAATCCTCTTCTATACTCAGTTACGTTTAGTGAAATATGCCGCCGCTCCACACGTCGCGTTCTCTTAATAGCGGCGGGCAGCAGGGGTATATATTCACGAAAACGCCTTAATAATGGTCAATTTTGCATTTTAGAGGGGGTTTCCTGGTATGTTGCATTCTCAATCCTCGCGGGTCGGCAGCATTTTGCTGCTGCTGACCGCGATAATAGCCTTCGCGGTAGCGCTATACGCCTGGTGGACGCCGCTTACCGGCGTCACTGGCACCATTGGCGCACTGGGCGTGGTCATTGCCAGCGTAGTGCTGGCGATCCTGACCTTTATGTTACGTGCGGCATCGCGTCGCGGGGCGCGCGTTTTTCTGATTATTGTCACCCTGGTGGTGTTGGCGGGTATTGCTTTCGCCGCCGCGCTGCTGCACCAGTACATCATAACGGCAGCCATGGTGGTCGGCCTGATTGGTCTGATTATGCTGAGCAGCCATTCCGCTCGTTACAACCATCCCGTCAGAAGCTGAGGAGCCGCCCGTGCACAACGATAAGCATTATCCCTTCATAAAAGTCAGCATGACGGCGCTGGCGCTGCTGGTCGCTCCGCTCGCGCTACAGGCGCAGGATAAGGCCGCTGAAGCCTCTCAGGGGACCCAGGAATCACTGAATATTGATGCGGCCGATCAGCAGGCGCCCGGAACCACAAAAACCACCGACGATGCCTCAACCGGCAGCGGTGATGGAAAGAGAGTCGCCTCGGCCAGCCAGCCAGCGACGCCGCTGGTGCCCGCCACCGCCACCTGGGACAGCTTCCACGGCCAGCTTAACGCGCAGAAATACAGTCCCCTGACCCAAATTACGGCGGATAACGTCGGGAAATTAACGAAAGTCTGGGAGTTCCATACCGGCGACGTCTCGGATGGTAAAGGCGATACGCCAGCTACCGTCTGGTCCGCAACACCCATTTTCGCCAACGATACGCTCTACATCGGCACGCCATTCGATCGCCTGATTGCGCTGGATCCGGGGACGGGTAAAGAGAAGTGGCACTATGACACCAAATCGTCGCGCAAGGCGCTGACCCAGCCGGTGCTGAAAAATCGCGGCGTTTCCTACTGGCAGGCCAAAAATCCGGTGACAGGTGAGGCTTGCCAGAAGATGGTCTATATGGGCACCGTTGACGGCAAGCTCTTTGCGCTGGACGCCGATTCAGGCAAACCGTGCAGCGGCTTTGCGAACAACGGCGTGCTGGATCTGAACCAGTGGAACACCGTTAACGCGAAGTATCCGCTCTCTGTCCTGCAACCGCCAACCGTTGTCGGCAACCATCTGCTGGTGGGCTGGGCCGGGAAGGACTGGGCCTATGCCGAAGCCCCTCCGGGCACCGTATTTTCAGTCAACGCCCAGACCGGTAAGCTTGAGTGGACCTTTGAGGCGATCCCGGCAGAGATCCGCAAGCGTACCGGTACCGCCAACGTCTGGACGCACATGTCCGCCGACGAGGCTAACGGGCTGGTCTATCTCCCGGTCTCATCGCCGTCTCCCAACTATTGGGGCGGCAACCGCGTAGACGCTATTCCGCTTGGCACCTCGACCACCGCCCTGGACATCAACACCGGTAAAGTGGTCTGGTCACGTCAGTGGGTACACCACGACGTCTGGGATTACGATATCAACTCCGCCCCGACGCTGATGGACATCACCGTAGACGGCAAGCAGATCCCGGCGCTGGTGCAGGCCACCAAGCAGGGTTTCCTGTTTGTGGTTAACCGCCTGACGGGGGAGGACGTATGGCCAATCGAAGAACGTCCGGTTCCGCAGGGTGATGGGTCGGTTCAGGGTGAAGTTCTCTCGCCCACGCAGCCATTCCCGACCAAACCCGCGCCGCTGCTCGACCAGTCGAAAAAACCGGAAATCTGGAAGCTGGCGGATATCGTTGGTGGCGGCCAGTGCTCCCGTCTGTGGGATAACCTGACCTATGAAGGAATGTATACCCCGCCGACCACCAAAGGCGAAGGCACGCTCACCTATCCCGATAGCGCCGGCGGCGTCCAGTGGGGTGGTGTGGCGTTCGATCCGCAAAAACAGATCGCCATCGTCAACACCTCGCATATCGTCCAGTACGTGAAGCTGTACAGCCGTGAGGATTACGATAACGCAGACAAAGACTCCGGCAACGAAAGCGGCTTTGCCCCACAGGAAGGCGCCCCGTACGGTATGCGTCTGCTGGTGGCGAGCAACTGGCTGGGCATGCCGTGCTGGCAACCGCCGTTTGGTGAAATCGTGGCGCTGGACATGCACACGGGCGATGTGAAATGGCGTCGTCCGGTTGGCGCCTCCCAGCAGTATGGCTTCTTCATGCCGGAAAGCTGGGGTTCACCTACCATTGGCGGTCCGGCAGTGACGGCGGGCGGCGTGATCTTCATCGGTGCCTCAATGGATGCCAAAGTGCGTGCCTACTCGGTCGAGAGCGGTGAAGAGCTGTGGTCCGATCAGGCCGAAGCTCCGGCGGTAGCGAACCCGTCTGTCTATGAATATAAAGGTCGCCAGTATGTGGCCTTCGTGGCAGGCGGGAATACGATCCTGAAGGATCAGGTAGGCGATCAGGTGGTGGTCTACGCCTTGCCGGAATAATTTATCAGGAAGGGGAAATAAGCGTGGGGCCTGCGGGCCCCACTTTATTTTGCAGTAGTCGTTTTACCGACGCGTTATTTATCGGCTGATGCGCCAGCACGCGTTGACATCTGCTCGGCGGACTTCAGATGCTGCTCAACGACCGGAGTGTGCTCGTTGGCCAGAGTCTTCACATCCGGATCGTCGATTTTACTGGCGTCGCTCTTAAGCTTCGACAGCACCTTCTCGTGGTCCTTCACGCCAGCATATTCCATATACATTTTGTCAAAAGCGTCACCGCGCTGGTTTTCCAGCCTTGAGTTCAGGGCTTTATGCGCGGCGTCTGGTTCGGTCGGCAGCTCCACGCCCTTTTTCTGGGCAACGGTCTTGACTTTGGTCAGCGCGGCGCCGTGATCGTCGACCATTTTCTGGGCGAATGTTTTCACTTCACTGGTTTGGGCCTTGTCCAGGGCGAGCCTGGCGGCGGCAACTTCGTTGATATTGGCCTGCGCCATGTCCTTCAATGCTTTCTCGTCGCCGGAGCTGAGTCTGGCGTCCGGTTGAGCCTGGCCCGCAGTTTGAGTTTGCGCGGCGCTGGTTGTCTGGGCTTGTACGCCAACGGTGCTGAACATTGCTGCAACTGCTGATACGGCTAGCAGCCTTTTCAGGGTTTTACTCGTGTGCATATTGTTCTCCTGATGGTCATGGTACAGGTAAGTTTCAATTGCTTCAGGCGCAACCGGCAGATAAATGACGACTGCACAGGTCGGTATAGTAGATGAACCTGCTGCACCCGCTGTTCAGGTCAGTGATGGCTGGTCGTGATGCTCAATCCTTCTACAATATTGATACGGATCATTTACATATTTGCTGCTAATGTTAAATATATAGATTCATCAACAGGAGGAATGATATGAAAAAAGCACTATTAGGGAGTGTATTGGCTTTAACAGTAGCAAGCTTCGGCGCATCTGCGGCAGATATGATTTCCAAGGATGAAGCGCACCACTTCAAGCTTGAATACCTTGGTAATGTATCTGTAGGGGCTTCAGGTGGACAAATTTCTTCACCTTCAGATCTTCATCAAAAACTCTCAAAACTGGCAGACGAGAAGGGCGGGAAATACTACGTCATCATCGCTGCCCGCGAGCATGGCCCTAACTTCCAGGCCGTCGCAGAAGTCTTTAAATAATTTTCTCGGATAACACAAAAACCCGCTTATGGCGGGTTTTTGCTTACAGGCAGCCAAAAAAATGCCCCTGATGCGGGGCGAGTGTGAGTCAAAACTTTTCTTATGTTTATCTGTTTTGTGCTCTAAGGCTTTGGGACAATAACACCCTGTTCAAATAATGCAATTAAATGCGACGGCAGCATACGTTACACAGATAGTCTACTCTTTACATACAGTTATGGTGAAAGGCAGTTAATCGTTAGCTGTCGCCTGCTGGAGAATGGAAACAGTAAACGGTTGCAAGAGGTAAACATGAACGTTGACGCACTGACGCAAAAGGCAGAAGAAGAAATTTCAGCGCTTATAACCAAAAAAATTTCAGAGTTACGTAAAAAAACAGGGCAGGAAGTGTCTGAAATTGAGTTTATCGCTCGTGAAGCCATGACAGGCCTCGAGGGATATGAGGTAAAAATCAAACTTATTTAATTAAAAATATTACCTGTTTTCGGGTCACTGGATAAAGCAGAGTGGCAAACGTCAGCCAGGACTATCCTGCGCGTGGCAGGATTGAAGCCCAAAAAGCCCGGTGACGCTGCGCTTACCGGGCGTACAATTAACGCAATCCACAGGCCGGGCAGGGCGTAGCCGCCACCCGGCTTACCAGGCTTACACTATCGCGTTCGGGCACGCTTTGCCCTTTTCGAGTTGACGCAAATTCCCCAGCGTGGTTTCCGAAATGCTGATCAGCGCTTCGGCGGTCAGGAACGCCTGGTGTCCTGTGAACAACACGTTGTGACAGGCAGACAGGCGACGGAACACGTCGTCCTGGATCACGTCATTAGATTTATCCTCAAAGAACAGATCGCGTTCGTTCTCATACACATCCATACCCAACGCGCCGATTTTTTGCGTTTTCAACGCTTCGATAGCCGCCTGAGAGTCGATCAGCCCGCCGCGGCTGGTATTGATGATCATCACGCCGTCTTTCATCTGGTCGAACGCCGACTGGTTAAGCAGATGATAGTTCTCCGGGGTCAGCGGACAGTGCAGGGAGATAACGTCAGACTGCGAGAAGAGCGTTTTCAAATCGACATACTCCACGCCCAGCTCCAGCGCAGCGGCGCTTGGGTACGGATCAAACGCCAGCAGGCGCATGCCAAATCCTTTCAGGATGCGAAGGGCGGCCACGCCAATTTTGCCGGTACCGATCACGCCTGCGGTTTTACCGTACATGGTAAAGCCGGTCAGCCCTTCCAGAGAGAAGTTAGCATCACGGGTTCGCTGATAGGCACGGTGAATACGACGGTTGAGCGACATCATCATCCCGACCGCATGTTCTGCCACGGCTTCCGGAGAATAGGCCGGGACGCGAACGACCTTCAGACCCAGCTCTTTGGCGGCATCGAGATCGACGTTGTTAAAGCCCGCGCAGCGCAGGGCAATGTATTTCACGTCCTGTTTTTTCAACTCTTCCAGCACCGGTCGGCTACCGTCGTCGTTAACGAAGATACACACGCCTTCGCAGCCGTGGGCGGTTTTAGCCGTCTTTTCAGTTAGCAGAAAGTCGAAAAATTCAAGATCGAAACCGTACGTCTCGTTAACATGTTGCAGATACTTTTTGTCGTACTGCTTTGTGCTATATACCGCGAGTTTCATAAGACTTTCTCCAGTGATTTTGGAACCACGTTAGCATGTTTAAAAT